>CAZQAP010000064.1:0-16024 GCA_964591365.1 uncultured Planctomycetales bacterium | reverse complement strand
GCACGACGGCCGCCACGTCGGCCTTGACGGAGGAGGCCTTCTCATGGAAGAAAAATCCAGGAAAAGAATCGGTCTCGGCCGGGAACGACGGCTAGCCGGGAGCGGAACCCGGCTTTTCGGTCACGGATGGATTCCGTGGTTCTTATTGCTCTTTTTTGCCTTTCTCCGCGCACTCCGCGTCTCCGCGGTTTTCTTTCTTCTTTCTTCGGAGATCCTCGTCTCCCAGGGTTCCCCGGCATTGGGGAGACCCCTCCGGCCCGCCAAGCGGATTCCGGAAGCCGCGGGAACCCACACGAAACCCTGAAACCCCCTTTTTTCCCTACCAGGCTCGAAAAAAGCACCAAAAGTGTGCCCGTTCCTCGGCCGAACGGGGGACATTCCAGCCGCCCACGATTTCCACCTTTTCGTGGCTTGAAACGGATTCCTTTCAGGTTAAAATCGTTTTTAACGGGTAAAGGTTTGAGTTCCTCGGTCTTTGCCCCCCTTGACAAACCATTCGCAAGAACCATGCGGCCCCCCCCCCTCCTCTTCTTCGCAGTCTTTCTCGCCCCCCCCCCTTTTGGGATTCCCTTCCAAAAGACCGTTCCAGCAAACCCGGCCCTGGAGAAAGTCTCCAAAGCTTCGCGGGCCCGTGCGAGACAGGCTTTCGGACATCTGCCGCTCTACTTCCTGGCCAACCAGGGCCAGGTGGACGATGAAGGGGTCGCCTTCTACCTCAAGGGCGCCGAAAAAACCCTCTTCTTCACTCCAGGCGGGGTGACCTTCGCCCTGAAGGATCCGAAACAGGATCCGGGGCAGCGCTGGACGGCCAGGCTCGACTTCCTGGGCGCCAATCCGGACGTGAAGCCGATCGGGGAAGACCTGCGACCTGCCGTCTTCAGCTACTTCCACGGACCGCGCGAGAATTGGAAGACCGCCATCCCCGCCTATGGCCGGATCGTCTATCCCGATCTGTGGCCGGGGATCGACCTGGTCTATTCGGGCAAGGTCGACCAGCTCAAGTACCGCTTCCTGGTCCACCCGGGCGCAGACCCGGGGCAGATTCGCCTGGCCTGGCGGGGGGTTTCCGGGCTAACCCTGGAGGAAAGCGGCAAACTGGAGGTCGCCACTCCGGCCGGCAGTTTCACCGACGGGGTTCCGCGGGCCTGGCAGGTTCTCGACGGGGAGGAGCGTCCGGTCTCCATGCGCTACGCGCTTGCGGAAGACGGCGGCGGGCAGGCCCGCGCCTACGGATTCGACCTGGGCGCCTACGACCCGTCCGCGCCCCTTGTTCTCGATCCCGTCGTCCTGATCTACTGCGGCTATCTTGGCGGAACCTCTCCCGAGGGCAAGTGGGGGGGCATCGTGGTGGACGCGGCGGGCAATGCCTTTGTCACCGGGGCGACCCTCTCGAGCGAATCCACCTTTCCCGCTACGGTCGGCCCCGATCTGACTTTCAACGCGAACTGGGACGCCTACGTGGCCGAGGTGAATGCTTCGGGAACTGCGCTGGTCTACTGCGGTTACATCGGCGGGGGTTCCACGGACATCGGTTATGGCATCGGCCTCGATGCCACTGGCAATGCCTATGTTACCGGCTACACCGAATCGGACGAGACCAGCTTCCCCGTGGCCGTGGGCCCCGATCTCACCCACAACGGGGTTGGAGATGCTTTCGTCGCGCGCGTGAATCCTTCCGGGACCGCACTCGACTACTGCGGCTACATCGGCGGAACGGGAGTGGAATACAGTTATGGCATCGCGGTGGATTCCTCGGGGAATGCCTACGTGACCGGCTTGACCCAATCAGACCAGACCAGCTTCCCCGTGACGGTGGGCCCCGGCCTGACCTTCAACGGCCTGCAGGATGCTTTCGTCGCGCGCGTGAATGCCTCAGGAAGCGCGCTCGACTACTGCGGCTACATCGGCGGAGTTGCCAGCGAGACCGGCTATGCCGTCACGGTGGACACTCTGGGGAAGGCTTGCGTGACCGGGCAGACCGGCTCCGACCAATTCTCCTTCCCCGTGGCGGTGGGGCCCGACCTCACTTTCAATGGCGGCACCAACGACGCCTTCGTGGCCCGCGTGAACGTTTCGGGCAGTGCCCTCGACTACTGCGGCTATATCGGGGGAGCCTCCGCCGAATCCGGCCGCGGCGTCGCGGTGGATTCTTCTGGAAACGTCTACCTGACGGGCTGGACCGATTCCACCCAAGCCAGCTTCCCGGTGGTTGTGGGACCGGATCTAACCTACAACGGCGGCGTCCACGATGCTTTCGTCGCCCGCGTGAACGCCGGGGGGACGGGCCTGGATTACTGCGGTTACATCGGAGGAACTCTCGGCGACCGGGGTGAAAGCCTCGTGGTGGACGATCTGGGGCAGGCCTTCGTGACCGGCGACACCTTTTCCGATGAGAGCAGCTTCCCCGTAGGCATCGGACCCGACCTCACCTTCAACGGTGCCGACGACGCGTTCGTCGCCCGGGTGGATTCCCTGGGCAGCGGACTGGACTTCTGCGGCTACCTCGGAGGAGCTTCCGCCGACTACGGTTTCGGCGTTGCCCTGGGACCGATGGGGGGCATCTTCCTGACGGGCTTCGCCAATTCCACGGAGGCCACCTTCCCGGTGACCGTGGGGCCCGATCTCACCTTCAACGGGGCTGGGGACAGCTTCGTCGCCAGGATCCGGGCCGACAAGCTTATCTTGAAGATCCTGCCGGATCCCTTGATTTCCGGCCAAGTCGGAGTTTTCGCCATGACGGGCGGAACCCCGAATGCCCCCACCTGGCTGATCTACAGCCTTTCGGGGCCGGGCAGCACCTACGTCCCTTCCCTGCACGTCACTCTTGGTCTCGCCCACCCCAAGAAGGCGGCAGGGCCAACCAAAACCGACGGCCTGGGCTGGGTGACCTGGCAGCGGCGGATCCCACGCAAGCTCGCGGGCCGCAACGTCTGGCTCCAGGCCGCCCAGGACGGCCAGGCCTCCAACGTGGTGGCCACCTCCGTGCAGTAGCCCGAAGGCCGCGGGGCTCAAAGAAAGAGATCCAGGACAAGGACCGAATCCGGCTGGATCGAAAGGTTCAAACCGTCCTGGTCAAGAATGATTCCCGCCTGGCTGGCGGTCTCGGACTGAAGAGAGGTCTCCGGAAGGCTGTTGATCCATTCGATCCGGGAGGTCTGCTGCTTCCGCAGGGTGTTCAGATAGAGATCCCAGCCCTGATGGGCAAGGTCGGGATCGATGCCGTTCTCCATCACCCATGAACGGTAGGAAGCCGAAGATAGATGCTCGGGATCCGCCGGGACCTGGATGTCCTGATCGGCCAGGAAGTCCGTCAGGGCTTCCGCCGCCACTCCGCGGGCCGCTGCCTCCAGTTCCATCAGGGCTGGAAGAATGGCTTCCCGCCGGGGGGCGGGGTCGTTGTGATCGGAATCGAAGCGCCAGACAGGTCCGACTTCGGGGATGCCCGCCGTATCCAGCCGGATCTCGAGGGAAAGGGGGTTGTGTTTCTTTTCGCGGGCTTCCAGGGTCAGGGCCAGGACTTCAAGCGCGATCCCGGCCTCCTCCTCGCTCAACCCCTTCCGCATCAGCTTCTTGATGCTGGGGGGATTCCCACCGGTCCGGTAACCCGCAGCATGGACCGCTGCAGCGAGGAGGCCTGCATCCGCCCCCCGTTCCCGGCTGGCATGGATCCAGACCCACTCTGGATCGAGAGGAGCGTTGCCGATCACCAGCCGGACGCGGTCGCCGGTCCTCGTCCCCCAAACGCTCGCTTCCCATTCCCCTTCCGGATAATCCACCTTGACGGGAACTTCACGCGCCATGAGGTTCATGAACTCCATGATGCGATAGACCGGTTTCTTGACCCCGTGCTGGGTCAGAGCGCCCAGTCCAAGTCCCTGGAAATCCTGCACCTCCAGGGGATCGGAGACGTCCTGGAGCATGAAGAAAGCCTGGCCATCGAGGCCCAAATCGGCTGCGCTGGAGATGAACCCCGCGTACTGCGCCGCGGCCGCGGGACCATCGAGAAGAACCCCGCGCGCCCCGCCGGGCGTCGGGGTGACGTTCCATTCGGAGACGAGGAGGGCCACCCTGTCCAAACCGAATGCATCCATTCGCTCACGCAGTTTCGCGAGGGTCTGGTGGTAGCGCAGTCCGCCGGAAAAGATGTAGTGGTGCCAAGAGAGGAAATCGAGCGGCATTCCCTCCTCGGCGGCGAGGCGGGGAAGGGAGAGCAGGATGCTCTCCTGACCTTTGTGGGTGCGGAAACCCGCGCCGGCCTGTCCCGGGCCGCCCACCCGGATCCCTTGGGGCCCGAATTCCTCCTCGAGCCGGAAAGCAGCCGCCTGGAACAGATCGAGGAACTCTTCCCTGGAACCGTTCCAGAATTCGGCCCGGTCGGGTTCATTCCAGATCTCGAGGTAATCCGCGCGGACTCCGGCCGAAGCGGAGGCTTCCCGCACTTTGCGCGCGGCTTCCTCCGCCCAGAGGCCGGGGTCCAAGGGTGCCGACCGGGCGAAGGCCGGCAGACCGCCGGGGGCAAGCGTCTTGTCCTTCACGGAAGCCTGGTCCCAGGGAGTGCCCACGAGGGTCAGGAGGGTGCGCATGCCGGCTCTCGAGGCCAGCCGCAACTGGCCGGCGACATCTTCTTCCGAATTGGGCTGGAATACCCGCACGATGATGTGATAAAGCCCGCCCTCGGGGTAGGTCTTCCGGAAGGCCGAAAGGCTGGATCTTGAGGCGCTCAAGTTCGCCGTGCCGATCACGCGGGCCCCGGCCGGTTCTCCGAACTCGTCGAGGTGGACCACGAAGGGACCTTTGGCGGAGGCGGGTTCCCGGTCACCCCCGTGGCGTCTTCCTTTTCGGGAAAGGGCCTTTCCCCGGCGGGATGTTCCGCGCTTTCCGTGGGCTCGGTGTCCCGGGCCCGGATTCCGGGAGGCCGCATGCGCCGCGATGGAGTCGGGACTCCCGGCTGCAAACAGCAGGAAAAAAAACAACAGGTGCCACGATTTCATGCAATTCCGGGATCCGGTTGATTCCCCCTCCGGTCCCGCGCGATCCTTAGCGGATCACGAAACCAGGAAATGGGCATGCAGGGCTTCTTTTCCAGAGCCGCGCAGCCCGATTCGATTCAAGTGGAAAAGGGTTCTTTTCCGGCCCTCCCCTTCCCTCCGGGGTCCGCGCGACCGGCCGCGACCGGGGCCGGACGTTACCTACCGGTGACGTTCCGGAGGGCTGGACCCCGGAAGCCGCTGGTACGGCATTTGCCAAGCGGGGGGATCCCCCCTGTCCTTCGAGGTACTCGATGAAACTGCCTGCAAGCTTCGCTCTTCTTCTGGCCGGGGGGATCGCCCTGGCCGCTCCCCCGCCGCTCCACGCCCAGGGCTACACCCTGCACCCCGGCGACGTGGTCATCGCCGACGGCCGCAACAGCACCGCCCGGGTGCTGATCGTGCCCGACTCGGGCGGCCCCCCCGTCACCGCCGCCAGCGGCCCTCCGATCATCGGCCCCACCGACGTGATCGTGGATCGCGACGGGGCGATCCTCCTTTCGAGCTGGGCCGGGGACGGCTTCCCCGAAAACGGAATCTATCGCATCGATCCGGGCGACGGATCGGTTCGCAAGCTCGATCAGGGCGGCACGCTTGTCGACCTGTTCCAGTTCGTGCGCGACACGCGGGGCGACCTCGTGGTGGCCAACGGCTACGCGGGCCTGGTGCGTATCGACCCGGCCGGCACCCCCACGAACTTCTCGCGCCCCACGATCAACTTCGATGTGACGATCGGGATCGTACTCGACACCGACGGCGCATTCGTAGTCACGCAGGCACCCAATTTCCTGGCGGGCAACCCCCCACCGGGTTTCATCCAGAGGGTCGACCCCGTCACCGGTCTGCGGAACACCCTGGCCTCCAGTCTCCCCTTCCTCGGCTATCCCAACGGGCTGGCGCTCGACACTGACGGCACCCTGCTGGCCACCAGCGCCCAGAACTACGTGCAGCCATTCGCCCACGGGCTGGCCCGCGCCCTGCGGGACGGCACCGTCCTTCCCCTGGCAGCGGCTCCGCCGCTCAACTTCCCCAGCGACATCGAGGTCCTGGGCGGCGGTTTCTACCTGGTGGCTGATCCCGGCGACGAGTCGGTGCTCCTGCTCGAGCCGGGCAATACGGTGCGGCGCGTGATCTCAGAATTCGACGACGGAAACCCGAACAACGGCCTGCCCGTCGACCGGCCCTTCGGCCTGACGGTGGTCCCGCGGCTCTGGCTGCGGACCCCGTTCACCGCCCCCCCCGGAGGAAGCGTCCGTATCGAGGTGCTGGGCAAACCGTTCCACCAGGTGACCCTGGCGATCGCGCGCAAGCTGGGGCCGACTCCGCTGGCCAGGCGGTTCCCCGGAGATCCGCGAACCACTCCGCTCGATCTCACCCGGGCCCGGCTCGAAACGGCCTTCACCGACTCCACCGGGCTGGCTGTCTTCCTCAAGGCCGTGCCGGCGAACCTGGCCGGGCAGGTGATCTACCTGCAGGCATTCCTGCGCGGGGGGAGGGCCCTCAGCAACTTCGTAGCCCTGCCGGTGCGCTGAACGGCCCGGAGCCTCCCGGGTTGGCCTTTTTTTGGGCCATCCCCGAAATATTCGGGGTCAGAAAACCTTTATCCCAAGGGGGTTTCTGGCGTATTAGATGGGTGCCGGAACCCCACGGGGGGTGGGGCCCGGCAAAGAGTCCATCCGAGATTTCCAAAAAGGGGAAGGCGTCGCAGCCCTGGGGGGGGCTGCGGCGCCGAACCCGATTCTCTGGTTCCCTGGGGAAAAGGAACCGTTTGGATAACTTTTTCGGGGGGAAAGCAAGTTTAGCGGGATTTCCAGGATTGCAAGGGGCTTCAGCCCCGGGGATCCCCCCGATGGGCTCTCCGCCCGGGCTAGGATGCCCCTTCCATGGACTTTCCGGCCCGTTACGGCCCCTGGGCCCTGGTCACGGGGGCCTCCTCCGGCCTCGGCCGCGCCTTCGCCTCCGCCCTGGGCGCGCGCGGGTTGAACCTGCTGCTCGTCGCCCGGCGGGGGGACCGGCTGGCCGAGCTGGCCGGGACCCTGGCCGCAGCCCACGGAATCGAGGCTTTTTCCGTGCCGCTCGACCTGACCGCCCCGGACGCACTCCCCCGCCTGCGGGGAGCCCTTGGCGGACGCGAAATCGGCCTGCTGGTCAACAACGCCGGCTTCGGCTATTGCGGCGGATTCGCGGAGCAGGATCCGGAGCGCGTGCGGGAGATGGTGCGGCTCAACTGCGAGGTGCCCGCCCTCCTGGCGCGGGCCTTCCTGCCCCCGATGGCGGGCCGCGGCCGGGGGGGCATGCTCCTGGTGGCCAGCACCGCGGCCTACCAGGCCACCCCCTGGATGGCCCTCTACGGCGCCAGCAAGGGTTTCGACCTGCTGCTCGGCGAAGCTCTCGGCGAGGAATTCGGTCCTCGCGGCGTGGACATCCTCACCGTTTCTCCCGGCCATACCGACACCGAGTTCCATCGCATCGCGGGGGTGGTCGGGCCGGTGGCGGGGCCTTCGGCGCGGCCGGAAGCCGTGGCGGAACAGGCGCTTCTGCGCCTCCCCCGCAGGGGCTCCTTCGTGTCCGGCCGCCGCAACGCCCTGATGGCTTTTTCGATCCGCCTGGCACCGCGCCGCTTCGTCACGCGCATGGCGGGGCGCCTTCTTGGCGGGCGCAAGCGCGGCGCCGGGGAATCTTCCCGCCCGGGATCGGAAGGGCCGGGCTGACCCGGCCGGCCCTCACTTCCGCTCGCCCAGAAGCAGACGTCCGACCTTCCCGAACAGGCGCTTGCGCGCCCGAGGGGTAAGAAGGCCGAGTTCCCGGGCGATATCGGACACGGTCCCCAGGCCCACAATGGCCCAGGCGGTGAGCGCGGGGTCGGGGAGGCGGGAGGTCCCCTTCCCGCCCCGATGGGTTTCCACCTGCTTCTCGACGAAACGCAGGAAACGCCGGTAGAGCCGGCGCAGGGCCTTGGCGACCTCGGGGTCATCGGTCTCCGAAAGGCCCGCGAAGACGATCCGGTAGAGCCCGAACTCACCGTGGTGTGAGGATTCGTACTCCAGAAGGAGTTCGGCCGGGCTGCTGCGGTCGCCGGCACGCGCAAGAAGCCCGGCCCAGGTCTCCTCCGAGAGCTGGTAGACGTAGTCGAGGGCGGCGATGAACATCGCGCGCTTGTCGTCCCACAGCCGGTAGAGGATGTTTTCGCGGACACCGCAGCGGCCGGCAAGTTCGGCGGTGGTCGCGCGGCGGTAGCCGAGATCGGCGAAGGTACGCGCCAGGACGGGGGCAAGTTCGCGGCGGCGCTGCGGACTCGCATCGGGCCGCGGCATGCCGGCAGGCTAGTCCTCCGTCTTCAGATCTTCAAGCGGAACGGGTTTGATCTGGGGGAGCTGCTTGAGGATCTCCCGGGTCGCCTCGTCGGGGTGGAACGGTTTCACGAGCAGATCCGTCACGTCGGTGGCCGCGACCTTGGGCCCGGACCAGACGACGTTCCACTTGGAGACGATCACGTCCACTCCCCCCTCGGCGGCCAGACCGGGCAGCTTGTCCTGGATGTGCTCGAGGATGTCGCCCACAGGCGCCGCACCGAAGCCCTGGCGGTGGCCCTGGTCCTGCAGGGCTTTCATGCGCGCTCCAATGGCTTGGACGCGCTTTTCATCGTTTGCGGCCTGGGCCGCTTTCATCTCCTTGCGGGCCTCCCCGAGCGGACCCTTCAGGAAGAGGTCTGAACGGTAGTAGGCGATCGCGACCGCACGCGAGTCGAAGGTTCCCAGCCGGACCCGGGTGTTGCCGGGCTTCGCACTGGATTCCTGTGCCGGAACCGGGAGGGTCGTGGCGAGGGCCCCCAGGATCAGGACACCAAGGCATGCACTGAACTTGATCATGTTGATTCTCCGTTTTCCGTCCGCCAAAGCGGAACGGGAGGGGCGCGGAGACGGGAGGCCTCCGCGCGGCCTTAGTATAAGTGTTTACTTACAAAACGGCCAATCTTCCTGGCCGGCCTGTTTTCAGGCTGCCTGGGAATGGAGATCCCTGGGTTGAGGAGGATTCCGGCGGGGAAGGGGGTCAGCGGGACTCGTCTTGCAGGCGGTCGAGCTGGGCCTCGATCTCCCGGACGGCATCGCTCAGGGCCTCGATGCGGTCCTGGAGCCGTTCAAGGCGCTCGGCCGCATCCCGCGGGCCCTCCCGCTCCCGGTCCCCATGCTCCTGGCGCATTCGGTCGCCATGCTCCTGGCGCATGCGGTCCCCCTCCTCTTCGCCCATGCGGTCCCCATGCTCCTGGCGCATGCGGTCCCCATGCTCCTGGCGCATGCGGTCGCCATGCGGCCCGCGGTCTCTCTCCGCCCGGTCGAGAACCGGGCCCCAGAGCCGATGGACATTCCGGCGGAGGTCTTCGGCCCGGCGGGGGTCGTCGAAGCGGTCCTCCAAGAGATGGGCGGAGAACATCAGGATTTCGGCCTCCTGGCCCGGATCGGGGGCGTGTTCGCGGAGTTCGCGGGCCTCACGGTCGCGGCGGCCCTCCAGGAGGGTTTCCCGCACATGGATGCCCTGTTCAGCCATTTCCGCAAGATCCCGCTTTTCCGCCTCCCGCAGCGCCGGCAGCGCCATCTTCAGCGTCTCGATCTGGTCCATCACGGTTTCGCGTTGTTGGCCGAAGCGGCCTTTGGGGCCAGCGCGGCCACCGGGGCCAGGACGGCCTTCGCGAAAGTCGCGGCCATCGCGGCCATCGCGCCCTTCGAGAGCCCGCCCGTGGGGCCGGCCGCCGCGCATGTCTTCGTGCAGGCGTTCCAGTTCTCCCCGCACGTCATCCGCGATCCGGGCCAGGGCGTGAAGTTCTTCCTCGGCCCCCAGGCGTTCGAGGGCCTCCATGCCCTGCTCGAGGCCGTGCAGGATCCCGGTGAGATGCTGGATTTCCTCCGGCTGTTCGTCCCGCCCGCCGCGGTTCCCGTGTTCCCAGGGTTCCTGGGCCGGTGCCGCCGCTGCGAACAAGAAGAACAGGCCGAGAAGGAGGCCATGGCGGATGGGACGGGTGGGGATCCCAGGAAAAAGGGTGCGTCGGGGCTTCATGATGACTTCAATCTACCACCAATCCGGGGGGTCCACCCGGAGGCTAGAATCGCCTCCCAGGATCCTGGCCAACGGGGCTGATCCCATGAAGACCCTTCCTCTCCTGATCCTGGGGGCGCTTGGCGCCCTCCTCTTCCAGGCCGGCCCGCCCCCGGCGGCAGTTCCCACATCCCACGACTGGCAGGAATCGCTGAATGCCACCCACGTCCCGCTGTCCAAGGCGGTGGCCACCGCCCGCAAGCAGACCGGAGGCCGCGTGGTTTCGGCGCGGCTGGAAAACCGCCCGGCCGGGGAGGCCGTCCAGACCGTCTACCGCATCCAGGTGCTTGCCAAGGGACACCTCCTGACTGTTGAGGTTGGCGGAGCCAAGGGGGGCGTCAGCCGGGTGGAATCGGGGTTCGACTTCGAGAACGAAACCGCAGGGAAGATTCCGCGCGGCTGGACCGCGGGCGAGACCCACGGAGCGGGAACGCCGGGCACCTGGAGGATCGAATCTTTTCCCACCGCTCCCAGCGGGGACAAGGTGATGAGCCTGGCGCGGACCTCCAACGCAGGCAGCACCTTCAACCTTCTTCTCAGCGACGGCGGCTATCCGTCCAACCTCAAGGTCGGCGTGAGTCTGCTCGCCAGGAGCGGGCACGAGGACCGGGGCGGCGGAGTGCTCTGGCGTGCTCTGGACGCCGGCAACTACTACGTCGCGCGTTGGAACCCGCTGGAGAACAACCTGCGCGCCTACAAGGTGGTGGATGGCGAGCGCACCCAGCTCGCGGGCACCGGCCTGGAGGCCGACCCGTCCCGCTGGCACCGCATCGAGGCGGTGATGTCGGGCAGCCATTTCGTGATCCGCTTCGACGGCCGGCAGGTGCTCTCCGGCCAGGATTCCACCTTTCCTGAAGGCGGCCGCGCAGGGCTCTGGACCAAGGCGGACGCAGCCACGCGTTTCGACGACTTCGAAGTGGTTTGGTAGGCGGGCTTCCCGCGGTCCCGCCTCCGCAGGAAGCGCTGCGGATCCGGCCCCATCAGGGATTGAGCACCTTTTTTGCGGCTTTGCGAAAACCCGCCATCAAGAACCGGAATCAGGTGTAATGGTGGGGCGCATCCCCCGCAACCACCGAACCTGACCATGAAACCCACCTCCTGGATCGCCCTGGGCCTGCTGGCCCTTCCCCTCTCCAGCCCCGCTCCGGCAGCCTCCTTCCAGAGGCCGGCCCAGGCCGCATCGGCCCAGGCCAGGCCTGCTCCGGCGGAAGGCCCGGCGGCCGCGCATTTTCCCGCCGATACCTTCCTCTACTTCGGGATGGACGGCGGCGCCCTGATGAAGGGGCTGCCGCAGCTCGATCTGGCCCAGCTCTTCGCCAACCCCGACTTCCGCGACTTCTTCCTGCCGCTTTTCCAGCGCATCGGCGCCGATCCGGACGACCCGGTGGCCTCGCTGATGAACAAGATGCCGATCGGACAATTCCTGGCGGGGCAGGCCGCCATCGGCCTGCGCGGTTTCCGCCTGAAGATCGCCCAGCCCGACGGCACCGAAACGCGCCTCGAGGTGATCCCCGGCCATCCGGTGGACGCCCGCACCTTCTTCCAGATCGCGGGGCTCTTGACTTCGTTGGAGATGGGCGGCTACGCGGACCCCGACGATCTGCGGATCGAGATGGGGCTCGACGCCATGCTGGTCCTCGATCCCGGCCCGATGACGGTCCAGAACGTCCATGCACTCCTGGCCCACCCCGAAAGCCTGGGCTGGATGATCCGCGAGGTGCGCCGGGAGGGCCTGGCGGGCCGCAACGTCACCCATATCCTCTTCAACCCGATCGCCACCCAGGGGATCCTCACCGACATCTATGCGGATCTCGACGGCCCGCGCTGGATCGTCGCCACGAATGCGGAGACCTTCCGGGAGATGGCCACCCTGGCACCGGCCGATTCGCTGGCCGCAGCCCCCGACTTCGCCGATCTCCACCAGCGGCTCTGTCCCGGCCGTCCGCTTCTTTTCGCCTTCAGCGATTCGGCCGAACAGCTCGCCCTGCTCGAGAACTTCGTGCCGCCCATCCTGACCCAGGCGCTCGACCTGGCCGGCGCCACCTCCTACCGCGGCAGCGGTCTGGCGGTGAGCCTGGCCGAGGGCGGCGTTCATGAAAGCCTGGGGCTCCTTCTCGACGGCCGGCCCGACGGCATCTGGACGCTGCTCGACGGCCTGCCGGGCGGCATCCCCACCGCGCGCAAGGCGCCCGCCGGCACCGCGGCCCTTCTGACCTTCAAGCTCGATCCCGAACTGCTCTTCCGCCGCTTCGTCGAGCTGACGGGAACGCTCCTGCCCGGCGTCGAGACGCGGCTGGAACCCCTGGCCGCCGCCGGCCTGCAACGCGCGGGGCTCGACCTGCGCGCCGACCTCTTCGAGGCTCTGGGCGATGAGGCCAGCCTGGTTCTCTTCGCCCCGGCGATGATCGCCGCTCCGCCCGACTGGGTGATGCTCGTCAAGGTGAAGAACGAGGAGCGGGCCGCCGGGCTGCTCGACAAGGTGGAAACGATGCTGGGAAACGCGGACGCCCCGATCGAGTTCCGGCCCACGGAGATCGGCGACGGAATCCCGGCCCGGCGCATCCTCATCAAAGGCGTGCCGATCCTGCCGCCCACCCTGGCGGTCCATCACGGCTGGATGGTCTGCGCCTCGCGCCCGAACCTGATCACGGAAGCGGTCGACGGGTGGGGTTCCGATCCGCAGGCGACGCTCGCCGGGGGGAGTGAGGCCTTCCAGAAGACCCTTCGCGGCCTGGCCGGCGGGGAGAGCGGCAACATTTCGCTGCTGGCCTGGTTCAACCTTCGCCAGATCGTGCCGCTGGCCTTCACGGCCGCCGCGGGGATGATCCCGCCCGAGTTCGCCGACGCCGCCTATGCGCCCGGGGCGGACGAGATCGCCCCCTTCTTCAGCGGGGCGGCCATTGCGGTGCGCCACGACAACCGCGCCGTCACGCTCGACACCTTTTCCCCTTTCGGGGTGCTGATTCCCGGCACCGTCGCAGGGCTCCTGGCGTTGCAGCGGTTTTCCCGCGACATGGATGGCATGATCCCCGGCATGGGAGGAAGGATCGGAGCGGCGCAGAACCTCAACAACCAGGCCTGGTCGATCGCGAAGGAGCCCGGGCGGCCGGATTCCGACTACCGGACCGCGTTGAAGCTCGCCCGAGCCGCCAACCGATTGGAATCCGAAAACGCCTTCTACGTGAACACGCTGGGCGTGGCCTTGTACCGTTCCGGGGATTTCGAGCAGGCGATCGAGATCCTGGGCAAGGCCGACACGATCAACCGCAGCGCGGGCGGCGGCGGGCCGCTCTACAACCCGGCCACCGACTTGCTCTTCCTGGCGATGTCCCACTTCCAGCTCGGGCATTCGGAACAGGCGCATGAATACCTCGAACGGTCGAAGGAACTCCTGAAAGAGGTCCGCGATGAAGAGCTGGCCGGTTTCCTCGAGGAAGCCAGCCGCTTGATCGCGCCGCTCTGATCCCCGGTTTTCCGATAACCGGGTGGTGGAACCCGAGGCGCGGGGGGTTAATTAAAAGGTGCATCCCCTTCGCTTCGGGATTCCATCATGAAACCCTTCCTCTGGACCGTCCTGGGCCTGCTGACTCTTCCCCTTTCCGCCCCCGCACAGGGGGATTTTTTTCAGGAACCGACCCTGGTCGGCCCGCTACCAGCGGAAAGTTTCCCGGCGGAACGCTTCCCTGCGGATACTTTCCTCTATTTCGGGTTGGATGGCGGCGCCCTGGTGCGCGGTATTCCGCAGCTCGACCTGGCCCGGTTTTTCGCGAATCCCGACTTCCGCGACTTCCTCCTTCCGCTCTTTCAGCGCATCGGGACGGATCCGGACGACCCGGTCGGCTCGTTGATGAAGGGTCTTCCGGTGGAACCGTTCCTGGATGGCCAGGCCGCGATCGGCCTGCGGGGCTTCCGCATGAGGATCCTCCAGCCGGACGGCACGGAAACCCGTGTCGAGATCCTCCCGGGCCATCCCATCGATGCCCGGGCCCTTTTCAAGATCGCCGGGCTCTTGACGGCGCAGCGGATGGACGGCGGATGGAACCTCCAGGATCTCAAGATCGAAATGGGGTTCGACGCCATGCTGGTCGTCGATCCCGGCCCCGTCACGGTCCAGATGGTCCGTTCCGCCTTGAACCAGCCCGAGAGCCTGGGGCCGCTGGTCCGTGAAATCCGCCAGGAAGGCCTGTCGGACCGCACCGTCACCCATTTGCTGCTCGATCCCCGGGCCACGGAGGGCATTCTCACCGATCTCTATGCGGACCTCGAAGGCCCGCGCTGGATCGTCACCACCAGCGCGGAGACTTTTCAGGAGATGGCAGCCATGGACCCGGCCGATTCGCTTGCCGCATCGCCCGATTTCTCCACCCTGCACAGGCGGCTCTGCCCGGGGAATCCGGTGTTCTTCGCCTTCATCGATTCCGCCGAGCAGCTCGCCCTGCTCAGGGATTTCGTGCCGCCAATCCTGACCGACGCGCTCGATCTGTCCGGAGCCACTTCCTACCGCGGCAGCGGCATGGGGGTCAGCCTGTGCGAGGGCGGCGTCCACGAAAGCCTCGGCTTGCTGCTCGACGGCGAACCCCAGGGAATCTGGAAGCTCCTCGACGGTTTCCCGTCCGGCATTCCGACCGTGCGGCACGTCCCCGCCGGCACGGCGGCTCTGATGACCTTCAAGCTCGATCCGCAAATCCTCTTCGACCGCGTCAAGGAAGTGATGGGCACCCTTCTGCCGGGCACCGAAAACCGCGTGGAGCCGCTGCTGGCGGCCAGCTTGCAGCGGAGCGGCCTGGATCTGCGCGGCGACCTTCTCGAGGCCCTCGGCGACGAGGTGAGTCTGGTGCTTTTCGCCCCTCCGGTTCCGGTGGCCCCACCCGACTGGGTTGTGCTGGTGAAATTGAAGGACGAGCAACGCGCCCAGGGGCTTCTCGACAAGCTGGAGCCGTTGCTGGTCGAGGAGGGCATCGGCGTCCGTTTCCATCCTCTGGAGATCGGCGACGGGATTCCCGCCCAGCGCATCCTGATCGAGGGCCTGCCCCTTCTTCCGCCCACCCTGGCCATCTATCACGGCTGGCTTGTCTGCGCCTCGCGCCCCAAGCTCATCCCCGAATCGGTGGATCAATGGGGCCGGGATCCGGATGCGACCCTGGCCCGTGGGAGCGATTCCTTCAACCGATGCCTGCGCGGTCTGGTGAACGGCAAGGGCCGCTGCATCTGCATGCTGGCCTGGCTCGACCTGCACCAAGTGGTTCCGCTGATCTTCACCGCCGCCGTGGGGATGATTCCTCCGGAGTTCGCCGATACGGCCCATGCCCCCGGGCCGGATGAGATCGCTCCCTTCTTCAGCGGCGCGGCCTTTGCCGTGCGCCACGACGATCGCACGGTCACGTTCGACACCTTCTCCCCCTTCGGAGTGCTCGTGCCGAGCGGGATCGCCGCGCTCTTTCTGGCGCGCATGGAAGCGGGACCGCGCTGAAGCTCGCCGGAGGTCTACCCGGTGCGGGGGACCATGGGAGACGAGGATCTCCGAAGAAAGAAGAAAGATGAACCGCGGAGACGCGGAGAGCGCGGAGAAGAAAAGAACCAGAAGACCACCCCAGGGGCCAGCCTGTCGTCGGAAACCCCCCTCTGCGGGGAAGCGTCGGTCCGAGGTGAGGATCCTCTTTTCTTCTTCTTCTCCGCGCTCTCCGCGTCTCCGCGGTTTATTTTTCTTCCGTTTTCCTCCCCCTTATCCAGGGATTTCCCACCGCCGCGGGGGTCCGGCCCCTCCCTCGTCCCGAGTTCCCCCGGGCCCCAGGACGGCGACCAACGCACACGAAACCCGGAAGCCCCGAAAAAACCAAGAGGGATCCCAACCCTAACCGCCCCCAAGCCGTTCGAGAGCCTCCCGCAGAAGGTTTTCGGCGTAGAAA
>CAZQAP010000063.1:13179-16081 GCA_964591365.1 uncultured Planctomycetales bacterium | reverse complement strand
CGCGGCCGGCGAGCTGGAAGACCGGATCGAGCAGATCGTGCTTGAGTTCGTGGCGATGGCGCGCGCTGCGCGCTGAACTGGGCACCGGGCGAGCTGCCTCGAAACGGGTCTCCATCTCCCGCCGGAGGCCCTCCAGGTCCCCCGCCAGAGAAAAGCGCTCCGTGGCCTCGTGTTGCAGCTCCTTGTCCAGCGCCTCCACCCGGGCCTCCTGGCCCTTCAACTGGCTGGAATGCTCCGCGAGGCTGCGGGCCCCTTCGGCCTGATCCAGGTGGAGCATTTCCAGATTGTGGGTGAGAAGTGCGATCTTGGCGGCCTGGCGCTCCTCGCGGCTCCGGAGCGTGGTCCATTCCGGCACCGCCAGGAGCCCGAACACCAGCAGAAGGGAAAGAAAGAGAGCCGCCCGGGAGAGACTGGTCCGCAGGCCTCCGGCCCGGGGTCTGGCAGGAATAGGAGATTGCAAATTGTTCACCCAAATCCTATCGGGCGGGCGGGGCCCCAGGGTTGAGTAGAATGGCCCTTTCCGGCGGGAACCCGCCGCAAAACCCGCCCAAAGCATGCCTTTCGCCTCCGTAGAGACGGCCCTGGAGGAGATCCGGGCCGGAAGAATGATCATTCTGGTGGACGATCCGCGCCGCGAGAACGAGGGCGATCTGGTCCTCGCGGCCGAAAAAGTCACCCCCGCGGCGATCAATTTCATGCGCAAGGAGGCCGGCGGTCTGATCTGCATGCCCGTCTCCGGGGAGATCGCCGAGCGGCTCCAGCTCCGCCCGCAGGTGGCCGAGAACACCTCGCGCATGAAGACCGCCTTCCTGGAGTCGATCGAGGCCCGCAAGGGGGTCACGACCGGCATCTCGGCCGCCGACCGCGCCCAGACCATCCTCACCGCCGTGCGCCCCGGCGCCGTCCCCGCCGACCTGGCGCGCCCCGGCCACGTCTTCCCCCTGCGGGCCCGCGACGGCGGCGTGCTGGTGCGCCCCGGCCAGACCGAGGGCTCGGTCGATCTGGCGCGCATGGCCGGAATGCGGCCCGCCGGCGTCATCTGCGAGATCATGAAGGAGGACGGCAGCATGGCGCGCCTCCCCGACCTGGAGGTCTTCGCGCGCCGCCACGGCCTCAAGATCCTCACCATCGAGGAACTCATCCAGTACCGGCGCCACCGCGAGAAGATGGTCGAGCGGCGCGTGGACGACGTGCGCATCCCCACGGCCTACGGCGACTTCTTCGCGCACCTCTACCGCTCGGTCCCCGACGCCAAGGAGCACGTGGCGCTCACCTTCCACTGGCCCCACGCACCCGCCGATCTCGCGCAGCCCTTCCAGCCGCGCGAGCACGCCGTCACCGTGCGCGTGCACAGCGAATGCCTGACCGGCGACACCTTCGGCAGCCGGCGCTGCGACTGCGGCCCCCAGCTCCAGGCGGCCCTGCGCCAGATCGCCGCCGACGGCGAGGGCGTGCTGCTCTACATCCGCCAGGAGGGCCGCGGCATCGGGCTGGAGAACAAGCTGCGCGCCTACAAGCTCCAGGACGAGGGCCACGACACGGTCGAGGCCAACGAACTGCTCGGATTCCCCCCCGATCTGCGCGAGTACGGCATCGGCGCCCAGATCCTGGGCGATCTCGGCGTGCGCAAGATGCGCCTTCTGACCAACAACCCCAAGAAGCTGGCCGGCCTGCACGGCTACGGCCTCGAGATCCTCGAGCAGGTGCCCCTGCGGATCGAGTCGAACACCCACAACGAGGCCTACCTGAAGGCCAAGCGGGACAAGCTGGGGCACGTCCTGCCCCACTTGGAGGGCTGAAACCGGGCATGAAGCCGGAAGAAGGGGGGGCCCGCAACCGTCGAAGAGGGCGATGGGTTGTCCTTCGGCCATGAGCCCCCATCTCCCCCAGCCCCCGGAAGGCAGGCCCCCGCGGGGAGGTCGGGAATCCCGCCGGCACCCCCTTTCGGGGCCCGATGCGGCCACCGCCTCAGGTCAGCTCGAGGCGCTCTTCCTCAACTTCGCCCCCAAGGTCTACCGCCTGGCGCTGCGCTGCGGGCTGGACGCCCAGGAGGCCGAGGACGGCGTTCAGGAGGTCTTCCTCAAGGTGCGCCGCCGCCTGCACACCTTCCGCGGCGAGGCGGCGCTCTCCACCTGGCTCTACCAAGTGGCCCTGAACACGCTGCGCGACCACCGCCGCCGCGTGGTGCGCCAGACACGCCCCCAGCCGCTCTCCCTCATCACGGACGAGCGCGGCGAGCTGAACGCCCACGATCCCATGCCGCTGCCGCCCGAACTGGCGGCTCGCGAGGAACGCCGCCTGCTGGTGCGCGAGGCACTCGACCGCCTGCCGGCCAAATTCCGCCAGGTCCTGATCCTGCGCGAGCTGGAGGGCCTCTCCTACCGCGACATCGCCCGGGTCCTCGATCTCGCCCAGGGGACGGTCGAATCGCGCATTTTCCGGGCCCGCGAGCGCCTGGCCCGCGAACTCCTGCGCCGCAAGGAGGACCTGTGAAGGAGGCCTGCCCCCGCTGGGAGACGCGTCTCACCGCCTGGTTCGACGGCGAACTGGCCCCGCTCGACGCCGACGAGGTGCGCGCCCACCTGCTGGCGTGCCCCGGCTGCCGGGCCGCCCTGGCCCGCTGGCGGCACCTGCGCGGCGAGCTGGGTCTGCTCGACGCCCCCGCTCCGGATGCCGCCTGCCTGGAGCGCATGGCGGGCCGCTTCGCGGAGAGCCTGCACGGCGAACTCGATCAATTCCACCGCACCCTGCGCTGGGTCAACCGCGCGGCCGCGCTTCTGCTGCTGGCCGGCGCCGGACTTTTCGCCGCGCGGCACCTGCTCCCTGCCCGCAGCGCCCGGGCCAGCGAACAGCGCAGCATCGAACGCGAGCTGGTCGAACTCCTGCGCCATGAGCGCCCCGC
>CAZQAP010000063.1:2108-13079 GCA_964591365.1 uncultured Planctomycetales bacterium | reverse complement strand
GCCCCCGGCCCGAAGACCTTCCAGGGTCGGACCCCGGGTGATGAGCCCTCCCGTCCGAAAGACGGGCCTCCGCGGTGAACCGGTCGATCCTGCTCCAGGTCGGGACCCCGGTCCTGCTGGCCTTCGTGGCCGGGTTGCTGCTCGGCTTCGTGGCCGGGGAGAAGGGAGGCGGGGCGGCAGCGCCCGCCCTGGCTTCCGATCTTGCCGCCTACAAGGCCGCTGCGGTGAGCCGGCTCGGCCTGGACGGCGAGCAGGAAGCCGACCTGGATCTCCTTCTGCGCTACTACGAGCGCGAGCGCCAGCGCCTCTTCAACGTGCAGCTCGACGCCATGGAGCCCGAACTGACCGAGCTGGACCGGCGCTTCCAGGGTCTGATCCGCACCCACATCCTGAATCCCGAGCAGCGCAGTCTGGCCCGCGTCCTGCTGCAACCCGCCCCGGCCGGGGCCCGGACCTCCGATCCCGCCGCCGCCCTTCCCGCCGCCGGGGACGACGGCTAACCTGGGACCCGCACGTGGCACGCTCCCTCGGACTCAGCCTCCAGCCGGACGGGTTTTCCTTCGCGCTCCTGGAAGGCAACGCGCGGCGCTACACCGTCAAGGCGGCCGGTTCGGGGCGCCTGGATCCCGAGGCGCGCGATCCCCTCAAGGCCCTGGGCAAGACCCTCGCACGCGCCCTCAAAAACGGCGGCAAGGGGAGCCGGCGCGATCAGATCGTCGTCACCGTCCCTTCGGTCGACACGGTCCTGCGCGAACTGAGCCTGCCTTTCAGCGACCGGGACAAGGTCCATTCGATCCTCAAATACGAGATCGAGTCGGACCTCTACCACTACGACATCGACGAAGTGGTCTGCGACTTCCTGGAACTCCAGGACGAGAGGGCCACCTCGACCATCCTGGTGGCCGCCCTGCCCAAGAAGGACATCGCCACCGCGCTCGACATGGCCGATGTGGGCGGCTTCGATCCGCCGATCCTGGACCTCGACCTGGGGGCCCTGGCCACGGCCCTGCCGGAATTCGCCCCTGCCGGAGAGGAGGGCGGCCCGGAGAGCGACGAACTGGAGGGCTTCTTCTACGTGGGGCCCTACTCCAGTCTTCTGGTGGTCCACGGCCCCGAAGGGCTGCGGGCCGTGCGTGCCATGCGCAGCGGCTGGCGGGAGCTGGGGCGGGGACTCGAGGACGCCGGCGAAGAAGAGCCCGCCGGCGGGAACGCGGAGGAGCGGGGAGGCGGGGAAGCGCCCGGGGCCGGGCCCGCGGACGGGCCGGGAGAGGAACCCCTGGCCATGGATTCCCCCGGGGAGGCCGAAGAGGAGGGCGGCGAGGACGAGGACGCCGCCGGCCCCGAGCGGCTCTTCCGCGCCGATCCCGGCCTTCCGGTGGGGCTCGGGCTCGACACCGTGCTGGAGAACGCCCCCCCCGGCGCCCTGACCTCCCTGGTGCGCCGCCTGGTGGGCGAGGTCCGCCGGGGACTGGCGGCCGTGGCCGCGGCCCCGGTCCAGAAGCTGCACCTCCTGGGCGTCCCCCTCCCCGGTCTCGAGGAGGCCCTGCAGACCCGCCTGGGCATTCCGGCCGCGTTCCTTCCCCCGGTCCAGACCGCTCCCGACGGCACCGCTCCCGATGCGATCGCCCTGGGGGCCGCCCTGCGCGGGCTGGGCGCCTCCGGATCGCGGATGAACTTCCGCCAGGAGGAGTACCGCTACACGCGCGGCTTCGAACGGGTGGAGGGCGCCTTCACCGTGATGCTGCTGGGCCTGATCGCCTGGCTGATGGTCGATTCGGTGATCCTCTACAAGAAGTCCATGCCCCTCAAGACGGATGCCGATCGGATCTTCGTGCGCGCCAAGGGCCGGGTGGACAAACTCAATCAGATTGTCCGCGACAAGGAATATCCCGAGGACTGGACCATCAAGACCGCCTTCGAGGGACTCGACGTGGACCCTCTGCGGCGGATCGACCTGCTCGAGGGCCGCGTGAAGACCCAGAAGTTGAAGCTGGACGAGATGCTCGGAAAGAGCGGGGCGGAGATGCCGCAGTCCTGCCTGGAGGCCTGGCGGCTCCTGATGGACGTCTTGAGCCGTGAATTCGACGGCTACCCCGGGCGCTGGATGCTCGAATCCCTGTCGTTCGAGGCGATCCCCGGCTCCAACCGGCTGGGGGCCCACGTCAAGACCCACTTCGGGATTTCGGTCTTCTCCGACGATCCGATCAAGGCCCGCAGTCAGCTCGACCGCATCAGCCGCGCCCTCGATCAGGCCGAATGGACCATCGGGAATGCGCAGAAACCGGCCGTGGTGACCCCGGGCGGATTCACCGGGGCCGACACCCCCGGCGCCCAGTTCGGGCAGTTCGACGTGCAGATCTCGGTGGACAAGGCCGAGGAGCTGGGACTGTGAAGGACCGCCGCCTGCTCTGGTTCCTGATCGTTCTCGCGGTTGCGGCGGGAGTCACGCGGTTGGTTCTGGGCAGCAGCTACCAGACCTACCAGAGAGCGCTCGAAGACCACAAGAAGGTCTACCGGAACATCTGGGAGATGGTGGACGAACTGAACGTCCGGCGCGAGAAGCTCCCCATGAAGAGCGAGCAGGGGGTCCAGGTGAGTCTCGCCGACCGCGCGCGGCTCTCCTACCTGGGCCAGATCACGGCCTCGCCGCGCAACATCCCCAAGAAGGACTACACCGACCGGACCTTCACCATCAAGTTCGAACGTGCCGACCCGGTCTTCCAGCGCGAGAACCTGGTCAACTTCCTCTTCAACGTGGAGCTGATGCTGCCGCCCATCCGGACCACCAAGTTCGCCCTCCAGCCCGCCAAGGAGGGCAGCGGGCGGCGCAAGAAGGCGCCCCCCACGGGCGCCGACCGGCGCGACCTGTGGCAGGTCTCGGATCTCGTATTCACGCTCCGGACTCCCAACCTGGACGCGGAGAAGAAGAAGTAGCGCGGACGGGGTTCTGAAGCCAGGCCGCGCGGTCCGCGATGCGCGGCTGCGCGCCGATCCATTCCAGACGGTCCTCGGTCCTCACCACCGCGGGATTCCGTTCGTGAAGCAGGAGAGCCGCCCAGGCGGGCCGGGGGGCGGGCAGGGTGCGCCAGGGGGGCAGCGGCGCCTCGTCGAAAACCCGCATGCCCCTGTCGAGAAAGAGCACCCGCAGGCCGTGGCGCGCCCCCAGCGAATGGATGCCGGCCGGGGAGGGGAGGAAGAGCCCTCCCTCCACGGGAAGGCTGCGCCCGAAGGCCATCCGCGCCCGCTGCCAGCGGGATTGAAGCAGGATCACTCCGCGGGCCACCAGCCCCCCGCGGGTGGCGTTGCCGATGAGAAACCGGCCGGGATCGATCTTTTCGGGCCGGGACATGCCCAGGAAGACCGGAGGATCGGGGGCGGGCGTCATGCGGCACCCGGGGGCCGGGAGGGGCGCACCCGCCACCAGACCCGCAGAGCGTAGCTCCAGCGGCGGGCGGGACGCAGGCGCGGCGGGCGGCGGAAGAAGTCGCGTTGCGGGTCGACGATGCGCTGGAGCAGGCCGCGCGCGCGCAGCACGGCCGCCCGGAAACCGCGTCGCAGCCGGGCTCCGACCAGCCGGCCGGCGAGCGGCAGGCCGCGGTCGAGTTCTTCCCAGGCCCACTGCACTTCGCGCACCAGGAAACGATCGACCGCGGGCGTGCGCACGCCCGCGAAAAGTTCCTCGCGGGAGCAGTCCGCGGCCTCGAGGTCCTCGCGCGGCAGGAACAGCCGGCCCTGGCTGAGGTCGTGCGGGAGCTGGAGCAGCAGGCGAGCCAGGGCCAGCCCGCAGCCGAGGTGCCGGGCGGCCTCCTCGGTCCGCTGGTTGCGCCGCCCGGCCAGGTCGAGGACGGGACCGGCGATGCAGGCCACCCGCGGCCGCAGCCAGGCGAGGAGTTCCTCCCGCGTGGCGGGCGCCTCGGGGAGCGGGGCCGGCATCCGGTCCGCCATTTCGCGCAGGTCCTGGTGGCGGATCTCGCCGGCGGACATGGAGGCCCACAGGGAGAGGAGCAGGGGGCCGCGGGGCCGGCCCCGCAGCGTCCGCTCCAGGGAGGCCTGGAAACGCTCGCCCCCCTGGCGGGCGGGCCCCAGCGCGACCGCCAGGATGGGATCCATGGCCCGCAGCAGGT
The DNA here is from genome assembly GCA_964591365.1 of uncultured Planctomycetales bacterium. Classification (GTDB taxonomy): domain Bacteria; phylum Planctomycetota; class UBA1135; order UBA1135; family UBA1135; genus CAZQAP01. Next base: position 8,955 of record CAZQAP010000063.1, on the reverse strand, counting down.
CGCGCGGCATCAGGACCGGGCCGGGATAGAGTTCGCCGCAGGCGGCCCGGGCCTGCCGGGAGGCGAACTGGTTGGCTTGAGTGAGGTCCATTCCGCCGGTTGGGGCCGGGACGCTTGACCCGGGACTTCCGCACCCCAAGATAGGCCCCTTCCCCCTCCGGGTGCATGGGATCCTCCCACCGGGAACACGAACTGGCCGCCCTGGCCCACGACCTGAAGAACCTTCTGGCCAGTGTGGTGGGGCATGCCGACCTGCAGCTCGTCCGGCTGCGCTCTGCGGAGGCCGGTTCCGACCTGACCCGCAGCCTGGAGGCCATCCGTTTGAGCGCCGATCGAGCGGCCCAGGTATGCGAGGAGATCGTGGCCGTCTCGGGCGGCCGGCGGCGGGTTCGGGAGGCGGTCGAACTGGGAAGCGTGGCCCGCACGGCGCTGCAACTTCTGCGGGCAGCGGCGGATACGGGTTTTCAGGCCCGCATGGAGGGGCCCTCCGGCCTCTGCGTGCGCGGCAGCCGCCTGGCCCTGGAGCGGGCCGTGCTCAACCTGCTCTGGAACGCCCTCGAAGCCTGCCGGGGCCCCGGATGCGGGCGGGCGGCCGAGATCGAGGTGGCCTGGGGCCGGGGCCATTCCGGTCCCTGGATCGAGGTGCGCGACAACGGACCGGGGCTGCCGGGAGGAACTCTGGGCATCCTTTCCCGGCCCTTCCAGAGCACCCGGCCGGAGGCGGGGGCCGGCGCCGGGGTGCGCGGCCTGGGACTCTTCGCTGCGGCCGGAATCCTGCGGGAGCACGGCGGGCGCCTGACCGGCCGCAATCGGCGGGACGGGACCGGCGCGATCCTGCGGCTGGAGTTCGGACTCGAACGGGAACTCGAATTCGAGGCCGGAGGAGAGGAATAAACGGCGAAAGAAGTTATGATCGGGGCCGGAACCCTTCCCATCCCCCCCGCTCTGGCTTAGAAGAGACTCCGGAACAACCGACGATCCAGGGGGGAGATCCCTCGCCTGACCAAGGCATGACACCGACCACGAAAACAGGTTCCGCCACCCAGACCCTCGAAGAGGTCATCATCCGTTTTGCGGGTGATTCGGGTGACGGTATGCAGCTCACCGGAAACCAGTTCACGAACACCTCGGCGGTTTTCGGGAACGATCTGGCGACCTTCCCGGACTTTCCCGCGGAGATCCGCGCACCGGCAGGGTCCATCCCCGGAGTGTCCGGCTTCCAGGTGCGGCTCTCTTCGCGGGACATCCACACGCCGGGCGATGCGCCCGACGTCCTGGTGGCCATGAATCCGGCCGCCCTGAAGGTGAACCTCAAGGATCTCAAGCCGGGCGGCCTTCTGCTGGTCAACACCGGGAACTTCACTGCGAACGATCTCCGCAAGGCCCACTACGAATCGGACCCGCTCGACGATCCGAAGCTGGCCCAGGAATACACTTTCGTTCCCTTCGACCTCAATGCCGCCACGGTGCAGGCTGTGGAAGAAGCGGGACTGACCAGCAAGGAAGCGCTGCGCTGCAAGAACCTCCTGGCGCTCGGCATGCTCTACTGGATCTATTCGCGGCCGCTCGACCAGACCGAGAGGTGGCTGCGGGAGAAGTTCGCCAAGAAGCCCAAGATCCTGCAGGCCAACCTCCTGGCGCTGCAGGCCGGGCACAAGATGGCCGAGAACTCGGAGCTGTTCCACACGCAGTACCAGGTTCCCGCCGCCAAGCTTCCCGCCGGGACCTACCGCAACATCAAGGGCAATGCCGCCATCGCCCTGGGGGTCGTGGCGGCCGGCAAGCTGAGCGGCCTGCCGGTCTTCTACGGTTCCTACCCCATCACCCCGGCCTCCGACGTCCTCCACCACCTGGCGCGCTTCAAGAACCACGGCGTGGTCACCTTCCAGGCCGAGGACGAGATCGCGGCGGTCTGCGCGGCGATCGGGGCCTCCTTTGCGGGCTCCCTGGGGGTCACCGGGACCTCCGGGCCGGGAATCGCCCTGAAATCCGAGGCCATGGGCCTGGCGGTGATGGTCGAACTCCCGCTCCTGGTCATCAACGTCCAGCGCGGCGGCCCTTCGACCGGCCTGCCCACCAAGACCGAGCAGGCCGACCTGATGCAGGCCGTGTTCGGGCGCAACGGCGAGGCCCCCATGCCGGTTCTGGCCGCGTCCTCGCCCTCGGACTGCTTCGAGGCCGCGATCGAGGCCGCGCGCATCGCGGTGACCTACATGACCCCGGTGGTGCTCCTTTCCGACGGCTACCTGGGCAACGGCGCGGAGCCCTGGCGCATTCCGCACGTCTCCGAACTGGAGCCGTTCAAGGTGCGCTACCACACCGATGCCGGGAACTTCCAGCCCTACGACCGCGACCCGGTGACCCTGGCGCGTCCCTGGGCGCTGCCGGGCACTCCCGGGCTGGAGCACCGCATCGGCGGGCTCGAGAAGCAGGACGGCTCCGGGAACGTGAACTACGACCCGGAGAACCACGACCACATGATCGCCCTGCGCGAGCAGAAGGTCATGGGGGTCGCGCGCAGTTATCCGCCCTTGAAGGTGTACGGCGACGAATCCGGCCGGCTGCTCGTGCTCGGCTGGGGCTCGACCAAGGGCGCCATCCGCGGCGCCGTGGACCGCGCGCGCGTGGAGGGGCTTTCGGTCAGCCAGCTCCATCTGCGCCACATCTGGCCGCTCCCGAACGATCTGGGCGGCATTCTCAAACGGTTCGAGCGGATCCTGATCCCCGAACTGAACCGCGGCCAGCTCAACCGGATCATCCGTTCCGAATACCTGCTGGACACGGTCTCCCTTTCCAAGGTCCAGGGCCGGCCGTTCACCTTCCGAGAACTCCTGGAGCGGATCCGGGACCTGATCGGCTGATTCCCGGGAGAACCATCATGCCTGCGAAAACCGTCGAAGCCCTGAAGTACAAGAAGAAGGATTTCGTTTCCGACCAGGAGGTGCGCTGGTGCCCCGGATGCGGGGATTATGCCATCCTTTCGGCCGTCCAGCAGGTCTTCGCCGGGCTGGGCGTCCCGCGCGAGAAGCTGGTCTGCGTCTCGGGGATCGGCTGTTCCAGCCGTTTCCCCTACTACATGGACACCTTCGGATTCCACACCATCCACGGGCGCGCTCCCGCGGTTGCCGCCGGCATCAAGGTGGCCCGGCCGGATCTGGAGGTCTGGATCGCCACCGGCGACGGCGACGCGCTCTCCATCGGGGGCAACCACGTCATCCATTCCATGCGGCGCAACGTCAACCTCAAGATGCTGCTGTTCAACAACCGCATCTACGGGCTGACCAAGGGGCAGTATTCGCCCACCTCCGAACGGCACAAGAAGACGCCCTCCTCGCCGTTCGGCTCCGTCGACCTGCCCTTCAACCCCATCGCCCTGGCGCTGGGGGCGGGTGCGACCTTCGTGGCCCGCGCGGTCGACACCCAGATCAAGCATCTCAAGGACGTTCTGCAGGCGGCCCACGAACATCAGGGCTTCGCCTTCGTGGAGGTCCTCCAGAATTGCGTAATCTTCAACAACGGGGCCTTCGAGGCCTACACCGAGCGGGCCATCCGCGACGACAAGCAAGTGGAACTGCGGCCCGGCAAACCGCTGGTCTTCGGAAAGGAACTCGACAAAGGGCTGCGCATGACCTCCACCGGCATCGAGATCTGCTCTCCGGACGAGGCCACGGTCTGGAACGACAAGGGACCCACCGGAGCCAATGCCTTCCGGATCTGCCAGGCGGGGGAAAACGGCGATCTGCCCGTCCCCGTGGGCATCTTCCGGTCCGTCGAGCGTCCGGTCTACGACCGGGACGTCCAGGACCAGGTGGCTGAAACCCGGCAGAGACTGGGGGAAGGAAGTCTCGAGGATCTCCTCCTTGCGGGAGAGACCTGGCAGGTTTCCTGACCCGACTCGAAAGCCGCCTGGAAGCGCCCCCTCCCTTCGCCTAGAAGCCTGGGGAGGCGTCTGCAGCCCTCTCCCTCTTGCCCTGACCGGGGCTCGCGGAGAGAATGCCCGACCCTTCAAGCCACCTTGGGGCCCGGGAAGGCCCTCGGGGAGCGGAGGAAGTCCCGTTGTACTTCAACTACGTCAACATCCTCGTCTTCCTGCTGGCCGGAATGGCCTTCGTGTTGGTCAACATGATCCTGGGGTCGCTGCTGCGGCCCCGGCGGAAGACCCCCGACGGCCTGGAGCCGTACGAATGCGGCGAGGAGGTGATCGGGCAGGCCTGGTTCCGCTTCGACATCCGCTTCTACACGGTGGCCCTGGTCTATCTGGTCTTCGCCGTGGAGATCGCCTTTCTGCTCCCCTGGGCGCGAGTCCTCAAGGAGGCCTTCGCCACCCCCGGGATCGGCGGCGTGGCCCTGCTGGAGGGCATCCTCTTCATCGCGATCCTGTTCCTCGGGCTGGCCTATGTCTGGGTCAAGGGCGATCTCGACTGGGTGAAGACCTTCCGCACCCGCGAGGGCGGCCCGCAAATCCTCCACCCGCCGGTCTCGGAAGAGGAGGCGCTCTAAGTGGGGCTCCTCTCCAACAAGTTCGAGGAGAACGTCCTCACCACGCGGGTGGACTGGCTGCTCAACTGGGCGCGTTTGAGTTCGGTCTGGCCGATGACCTTCGGGCTGGCCTGCTGCGCGATCGAGATGATGGCCGTGGGCGCCGCGCGCTTCGACATCGACCGCTTCGGGGCGGGGGCCTTCCGCGCCACCCCGCGCCAGGCCGACCTGATGATCGTGGCCGGCACGGTCAACTTCAAGATGGGCGAGCGCGTCAAGCGGCTCTACGACCAGATGCCCGGCCCCAAGTACGTGATCGCCATGGGCGCCTGCGCCACGGGCGGCGGGCCGTACTTCAAGTTCGGCTACACGGTCATGAAGGGCGTGGACCGCATCATTCCCGTGGACGTCTATGTGGCCGGCTGCCCGCCCCGCCCCGAGGCCCTGCTCGAGGGCCTGATGCTGCTCCAGAAGAAGATCGCCCGGCAGAAGGTTGTCCGGGTCCCCCGCACGGCCCCCGCACCCTCTTCGCCCTCCCTGGTCTGAATCCGGCATGCAAGCTCCTGTCCGTGACGCCCCCTGGGGACCGATGCAGATCCAATTCGAGGCCGCCCGCGAGGCCGCCGCGGCCCTGCAGGGGGCCGGTTTCGAGGTCGTTCTGAACGAACCCAACCTGCCGGTCTTCGCGCCGGAGGGCGAGGGCAAGCGCCTGGCGAAGAAGGCCAAGGAGGGCGGCGAGCGCGAATGGCGCGGCGACTCCTTCCTGCTCGTCGAGGACCGCTTCAAGATCGCGCAAGCCTGCCGCTTCCTGCGCGACGAACTCGGCTACGCGATGATCATCGACGTCACCGCGGTCGATTACGACGCCGGGGAGAAGGATCTCTGGGGGGTCTATTCGCTCCTATCGCTCGAGAAGAAGTGCCGCCTCACGCTGAAGGTCTTCATCCCCAAGGACGATCCCCGCCTTCCTTCCGTGGTTCCCGTCTACCGCGGCGCCGACTGGCACGAGCGCGAGGCGGCGGAATTCTTCGGGATCGTCTACGAGGGGCATCCCGATTTGCGCCACATCCTTCTCCCCGACGACTGGGCCGGCCATCCGCTCCGCAAGGACTACGAGTTTCCCGAGGAGTACCACGGAATCTCCTGCGTCTGATGAAGCCGACCGAGCAAGCCGCCGCCCCCGGATCTTCGCTTTCCGGCTCCGGAATCCGCGAGATCGAGCTCGACGTCCGCACGCAGGACGTCGAGATCAACATGGGGCCCCAGCACCCCTCCACCCACGGGGTGCTGCGCGTGCTGTTGAAGGCCGACGGCGAGATCCTGACCGGCGCCGAGTCCCACCTGGGCTACCTCCACCGCTGCGCGGAGAAGATCGGCGAGAGCGTGGACTACATCCAGTATCTACCCTACACCGACCGCTACGACTATCTCGCGGCGATGAACAACAACCTGGGCTACAGCCTGGGCGTGGAGAAGCTGCTGGGAGTCGAGGTGCCGCTGCGCGCGCAGTATCTGCGCACCATCCTGGTCGAGCTGAACCGGATCGCCAGCCACCTGGTCGGGGTGGGCACCTACGGCATCGACATCGGCGCCTTCACGCCGTTCTTCTACGCCTTCCGGGAGCGCGAGATGCTCCTCGACCTGTTCGAGAAGATCTGCGGGGCGCGGCTGACCTACTCCTACATCCGGCCGGGCGGGGTGATGAACGACGCGCCCGTGGGGTGGCTCGCGCAGGTGGAGGAATTCACGAAGATCTTCGAGAAGAAGTGGCTCGATTACTGGAACCTGCTCGTTGAGCACAAGATCTTCGTCGAGCGGACGGCCAACGTCGGGATCATTCCGCCCGAAATGGCGATCGCCTGGGGTTGCACGGGCCCCATGCTGCGCGGCTCGGGGGTGGACTGGGACCTGCGCCGCGACCAGCCCTACCTCGTCTACGACAAGCTCGACTTCGACGTGATCACCGGCTTCGGCTACCGCGGCACGGTAGGGGACTGCTTCGACCGCACCTACGTGCGCATGTTCGAGATGGTCGAGTCGAACAAGATGGTCCAGCAGTGCCTGGAGGCCATCGAGGCGGGCGAGGTCTGCCACCCGGACGTCTCCATGACCATCCGGCCCGCCCCCGGCGAGGCCTACGTCGGCATCGAGAATCCGCGCGGCGAGATGGGCCACTACATCGTCAGCGACGGCTCCAAGATCTCGCGCCGCACCCGCATGCGGGCACCCTCCTTCTGCAACCTCTCCATCGCCGAGCACATCCTGCCCGGCTGCATGCTGGCCGACGCGGTGGCCGTGATCGGCTCGACGGACATCGTGATCGGGGAGACCGACCGCTGAACGGGACATGAGCGCCTGCCTCCCCGTC
>CAZQAP010000063.1:0-2008 GCA_964591365.1 uncultured Planctomycetales bacterium | reverse complement strand
GGTCACATCCAGACGCGCCTGGGACCCATGCGCGTGGGCGGCTGGCACGGCTGGGCCCAGTCGATCGCCGACGGGGTGAAGCTGCTCCTCAAGGAGGACATCGTCGTCCGCGATTCCGACAGCTTCCTCTTCAAGCTCGCGCCCGCACTGGTGCTCGGCTCGGCGCTGGCCACCTTCGTGGCGCTGCCGTTCTTTCCCGGCGGGATCATCGCGGACGTCGACCTGGGCGTCTTCTTCATCATCTCCGTCTCGGCCATCTCGACCGTCGGGGTGATCATGGCCGGCTGGGGATCCAACAACAAGTGGAGCGTCTACGGCGCCATGCGCGAGGCGGCCCAGGTGGCCTCCTACGAGATTCCGCTCGGCCTGGCGCTGATGCCTCCGGTGCTCTACTACGGCACCTTCTCGCTCAAGGCCGCCAGCGAGGCCCAGTCCCACTGGGGCGGCCTGGGCTGGTACGTCTTCAGCGACGCCTTCTGGATCGCGATCCCCTCCTTCCTGCTCTTCTTCATCGCCGCGCTGGCGGAGACCAAGCGCGCCCCCTTCGACCTGCCCGAGGCCGAATCCGAGCTGGTGGCCGGATTCCACACCGAATACTCCGGCATCCGCTTCTCCTTCTTCTTCCTGGAGGAGTACGCGGCAATGTTCGTCATGTCGGCGCTGGGGGCCGCCTTCTGGTTCGGGGGTTACAACTTCCCCGGTCTGGGGCTTCTGGAGGGCACGCCATGGCTCTACGCCCTGGCCGCGGTGACGGCCTTCACCGTGAAGGCGCTTTTCCTGGTCTTCGTGATGATCTGGGTGCGCTGGACGATCCCGCGCATTCGCATCGACCAGGTGATGACCATGGGATACAAGTACCTCATTCCGCTCTCCCTGATCCTGGTGTTCCTGGCGGCCGGCTGGGAGTACCTCAAGTTCGTTCTCGGGGCGGGAGCGTAGAGCCGTGGCCCCCCTCGTCGAACAGCCGACCCGCCGCCGCCCGCGCTCCTACTGGATCAACGTGGTCGAGGCCGTGCGCACCACCGCCGTCGGCATGGGGATCACCCTGCGGCACCTCTTCTCCACGCCGACCACGGTCCAGTATCCCGACCAGAAGCTGCCCACCGACGACCGCTACCGCGGGATCCACTACCTGGAGCAGGATCTCTGCATCGACTGCCTCGCCTGCGCCAAGGCCTGTCCCATCGACTGCATCGAGATGGATGCCACGCGCCACGGCAAGGAGCTGGAGTGGCACAAGTTCACGCTCGACTACCAGAAGTGCATGTTCTGCGAGCTGTGCATCTATCCCTGTCCCAAGGACTGCATCCACATGGGCCGGGAATACGCCCTGGTGACCGAGGACCGCGGAACGCTCAACCTCGATCTGCTCACCTGGAAGGGGCTCACCGAGGGCCAGAAGGTGCGCATCGCCGAGGCCGAGGCCAAGAAGAAGGCCAAGGCCGCCGCGAAGGCGGCCAAGGCGGCCAAGGCGGCGGAGAAGCCGGCAGCAGATGCCGGGGGCGGCGCCCCCGGCAAGGAGGACGCCGGCTGATGGGTTCCGCGCTGGCCTTCTCCTTCTTCGCCGGGCTGACCATCCTGTGCGGGCTGATCTGCCTCTTCCACCGCAGCGTGGTGCACAGCGCCTTCGCGCTCATGGGCACGCTTCTGGGCGTCGCCGGCCTCTACCTGACCCTGGGGGCCGACTTCCTGGCCATGACTCAGGTCCTGATCTATGTGGGCGGCATCCTCATGCTGCTGCTCTTCGGGCTCATGCTCACCCCCGGCGACCCGACCGAGCGCAAGCTCTCGCGCATCTTCCTCGGCCTGGCGCTGGTTGGCGGCCTGGGCGCGCTCTTCGTGGCGCGCATGGGCGGCGCCGGTGACTGGGTCCCGGGCGCTGATGCCGCCGCGCTCCCGCCGCCCGAGCCGACCGTCACCCGCATCGGCCTGGCCTTCCTCGACCGCGACCAGTACCTGCTCCCCTTCGAGCTGGCCTCCATCATTCTCTTGGCGGCCCTGATCGGCG
>CAZQAP010000062.1:15542-16100 GCA_964591365.1 uncultured Planctomycetales bacterium | reverse complement strand
AGGTGGTGCACCATGCCCTGCTGTCAAACCCGAAAGAGTTTCGTGAACGCTACACTCCCCAATAAATTTCATCCACAACAGCTGAACCCTTTTTCAATTTGACTCCGCCTTGAGTTACGCCTAGATAATCACCCCAAGGCTGGCCAGTGGTGATTGAAACTGGGCCGAGGTTCGGATCAAGGTTTTGCAAATCCGTATCGTTTGGTCCGAAGAAAACAACTAAATAAGAGCCAGAGGGCATAAAAACTAATGGTAGAGGAATCTGTACGGAGTCATCAGAATTCAACAGAACCATTCCGTTGGTTGAGGTGGCTTGGTTAAAGTACAATTCAACGAAAGAATAGGTCCCTTCTAAGCCTGCAGCCCCTACCGGGTCAAACAGAACCTCGTTGATCCGGACATCGAACGCAGGCGGTGGAACCTGTTGGATTCCAATCGTGGAAGACCCTCCACCTTGAGCGAGAGCAAAAGATGGAAGCAAAAACCAAACCAAGGCCAAGTGGAGTTGTTTTGACTTCTTCATTGTTTTGATCCTCATTTGGGTTTCGGCAGCCCGGG
>CAZQAP010000062.1:0-15442 GCA_964591365.1 uncultured Planctomycetales bacterium | reverse complement strand
AAAACTACCGGGAAAACTACCGGGAAAACTACCGGGAAAACTACCGGGAAAACTACCGGGAAAACTATACAGAGTGAAAAGCCCAAAAATCAAGCAAAAAACCTGATCGAAGAACCATTGGAAGACCGACGGCAGGTGATGTAGAAAGAGACCATAAATCCTTTATTTGAAAGGGTTTATGAAAAGCAATACTCCTCCTCCGCCTCTTTTTCCGATCTGACGCTTGGTTTCAACCCCTTTGCTTCAGGTGCCAGGAATCACCGAGCTGAGGATCCAAACCTCCCCCGGGAGGGGATGTCTGGAGCCCCGGGCGGGGCGGACCTTGCTGGAGCTCGAACCCCGCACCGGCCGTTCGCACCAGCTCCGGGTCGCCTGCGCCGCCCTCGGCATGCCGCTTCTGGGCGATCTCAAGTACGGAGCCCGGAGCCCGCTCCCCGACCGCAGCATCGCGCTTCACGCCCGCAGCCTCTCCTTCCGTCATCCCGTCCGGCCGGAGACCGTCCTGCTGGAGGTTGAGGCGCCGGCCCGGTTCCCGTTCCGGTCATGCCCCACCGGGGGGGATTAGCCAGTTCCAAAAGGGGTGCGGGGATTACCAGCCGTCCGCGAGAAATGCCAGCAGGTTGGCAAGGTCTTCCGCGGAAAGACGGCCCCAGGAGAGATTCTGGTCGGCCAGCTTGGCGTCCATCCCCGGAGCATGGTTCCACATGTCCTGCATGATGGCCTCCTTGGACAGGCCCTGCGTGACCGCCTTCACGGGAGGGCCGATGTTGCCTTCTCCATCCGGGCCGTGGCAGACGGCGCAGCCCTTCCGCTTGTAGACGGCCTTTCCTTCAATAGGATCCCCGGGCTGAGCCTGGTAGCGGACACGGTAGATGTAGGCAAAGAGATCCAGAAGCTCGTCATCCTTGAACTTGGGAACGCTCATCCCCGCCTGCTCCATGGTCCGGGCCATGTCGGGCCAATGATTCCACATCCTTCCGGCGATCTGGGTGACGCTTCCACGGAGTTCCATCCTTCCAAGATCGGGCCCGACGCCCGTGTCCTGGTCGAAAATCCCGTGGCACACGCCGCAGCCCTTCGATTCGAAAACCTGCATCCCCTTTTCCGGATCTCCGGGGGATTGGAACCTGCGGACGCTCTGACGCTCCCCCTGGCTCCTCACGTAAGCGAAGAGATCGATGATCTCGGTGCCTTCGAATTTGGGAACCGTCAGGCCGGAAGTCTCGATGGCCGACAGCATTGCCGGACCGTGATTCCAAAGCGCCCCGGCGATGTGGAGGGGGGAGGTTCCCCGCGGGATGGTGTCGAGAGGCGGCCCGGAATCTCCTCCCTCATCACCCACCCGATGGCAGCGGATGCAGTTTTTCTCCCGGAACAGGAGCTTGCCAACGCGAGGATCACCGGGCTCGTCGAAGTAGTTGAGGAAGTAGAGGAAGGAAACCAGGTCAGAGAGCTCCTGGCCCTGGAACGTGGGGCGGGCCATCCGGTACTCCCGCATCTTTCCGGCCATGCCCTGAGAATGGTTCCACATCACCGACGCGATTCCATAGAAGGAACTCGGCATGATGGTGCGTCCAAGGTCGGGCCCGATTCTCCCTCCCGCGCCACGCACGGCATGGCAGCGGACGCACCGCTTCTCGACGAAAAGGCGCTGCCCTTTGATCGGATCGCCGAAGGAACCGTCCCGCCATGAGGGGAGAAAGGCTCCCAGGGGGACAAGAAAAGCTCCCGCCAGCAGCTTCCACTTAGTCGGAACCATTTTCGCCTCTCCGATCCGCTGGGGACTGGATTCCTTCTTCTGAAAGCCCGGGAAGGACTTCCCGGACCCGTTCGGTGACTTCGGAAATTGCTTTCTCGCGGCCTTCGCGCACCTCCCAGATCGAAACGATCGGGAAGAACTTGGTGAACAGCCCGTAGAGGAATATGAAGAAAGCGGTGAAGGCTGCAAGAAGAGACCACTCCACCCAGGTTGGGGCATAGCCGACATTGGCCCGTGGAAGACGGGGGTTGGACAGGCTGGGGATGACGATGAGATACCGCTCGAGCCACATCCCGATCTCGACCGAGATTGCTGCGGTAACGCAGCCCCAAACCGAGAATCTCGTCCGCTTTCGAACCAGGAGGATCAGGGGAATGATCAGACAGGTCGTCACCATGGTCCAGAAAAGAGGGGCGTATCGGCCGGTGACCTTGGACATGAATATTTTCATGTGCGAGGGTTCCGAGCCGTAATAGGTCGTCAAGAATTCCGCGAAAGTGAAATAGAACCAGAGGAGCGTCATGACGAGCAGGAGCAGGCCCAGATTGTTGAAGTGGATCGGCTTCAGATAGTTTTCCAGGTGGTAGACCTTCCGGACAATTGCCATGGCGATGAGAATGGCCGCTATCCCGGAAAAGATCGCCCCGACCACGAAATAGGGCCCGAAAATCGTGGAGTGCCACATGGGCTGGACGGTCATGGCAAAAACCCAGGACACCACCGTGTGCACGGAAACGGCGATGGGAATCACGATGACGGCCATGACGGCGATCATCCGGTTGAGAATCTTCCGCTGGCGTGCGGTCCCCTGCCATCCGAGGGCCAGGATTCGATAGAAAGACGTCCGGCTGCCGGCGCGATCCCGCAAGATCGCGATGTCCGGGATGAGGGGAAGGAACAGGTAGAGCGCGCTCCCCATCAAGTAAACCGTGATCGAGCAGACGTCCCATACCAGCGGGGAACGGAAATTGGGGTGCTGGATGATATGCAGGACCCGGTCGGGACGGCCGAGGTCGAGGATCACGAATCCGGCGCCGAAAAAAAGGACCAGGACGGTGATGATCTCCGCTGCACGGGTGATTGGCCGGCGCCACTCGGCGTGGCACAGGCGAAGGATGGCCGAAATCAGCGTCCCCGCATGGCTGATTCCAATGAAGAAAACGAAATTGGTGATATAAAGACCCCAGTAGACGGGAATATTCATGCCGGTCACCGTAAGGCCGTTATCCAGCTGGGTGAACCATGCGTACATGCCCCACGCCCAGATCCCGACCAGCACGGCGGAGAATGCCCAGAACTTCCATCCGGTTTTCTGGATCGGCCTCAGGAGCGCTTCATCCGGGTCAATCACGTGTGCGCAGTCTTCCACCTTACTCACCTCTTGAGAGGTAAATGACCTTGGGTTTGGTCCCTAGTTCCTCCATCAAACGGAAAGCCCGCGGGCTTTCCGCGAGCCTGGAAACTTCGCTTCTCGGATCATCGAGATCTCCGAAGGCCATGGCTTCGCCGGGGCAGGTTTCCACGCAGGCGGGCAGGTATTCCCCGTCTTCCAGCTGCCGCCCTTCGAAGCGGGCCTTGTCCCGGGCTTTTTGAAGCCGGTGGTTGCAGAAACTGCATTTCTCCACAACACCCCGCGGACGAATCGAGACATCGGGGCTCAACCCCTTCTGCATCGGATCGGGCCAGCTGACATCCTTCCAGTTGAATTGTCTTACGGTGTAGGGGCACGCAGTTGTGCAGTATCTGCAGCCGATGCAGCGTGCGTAGACCTGGGCCACCAGCCCTTCTTCATCGATGGTGGTGGCCTGTACCGGGCAGACCTTCACGCAGGGCGGGTTTTCACAGTGCATGCAGGGAATCGGGATCAACTGGAATCCAAGGTCCGGCCCCTGTTCCTCCAGGTCCAACCGGGCCAGCCTGAGCCAGGAGATCGACTTGGCCCGGCCGGCCTCTCTGGCGCCCGTGGGTGACACGTTGTTTTCGGCTTTGCAAGCGATGACGCAGGCTTGGCAGCCCGTGCAGCGATCCAAGTCGATGACCATTCCCCAGCGCGCCATGCCTAGGCCCCCCTCGCGTTCGATTCCAGGCCTGCAACACTGTCCTCGGCCACGACACGGACCAGGGTGGATCCCAGGTCGGGAAGACGGCTCAGCGCCTCCCTGGCCGGAGAAAGGATTTCCAGGGGATTGGCTCCCCGGCCCCGTGCCCAGCGCCCTCCCGCGTGTTTGCCCTGGCCCACCGGGATGGCGGCCACATCAGGGACAACGCGCTTGGTTACCCGCGCGGTTGCCCGGATCGAGCCGTGGGCACTCGAAACAACCACTCTGTCGCCGTCGTTCACCCCAAGAGATTCCGCGGTCAAGGGATTGAGTTCGACCCAGGTCTCCCAGCGCTCCTCGAGCCCGGGATCCAGGATCCCCTGGAGAAAGGGAAGCTCCCCTCCGGTGCCTCCCGCAAGCGGAAGAGGCTCGAACAGGTAAAGGGCCAGGCTCCCTCCTGAGGAGGAGGCTTCACCAGACTGCTGTCCCCGAAGAGCCTCGCTGCGCAGGCGGCGTTTGCGGTCCAGTTCGTCCAGGAGGTCGGGCCGGAACTCGAAACGCCCGGACTGGGTCTGGAACACCCGGCTCCAGTGCCAGTGATCGTAGAAAGGATCCCACCAGCCTCCAGTTTCCCGGATCCGCGCCCACATCTCCTCCTCCGTCCGGTATCCCGGCGCCCACCATCCAGCCCGCTCCATCAACCGTACCCAGGCTTCATCGAATCCGGTTCCGAAGACCGCCCCGCGGCGCGCTTCGAAAAGATCTTTGGTTTCTTCGCGGATGAGGGTGGGCAGGTCCGGCCAGGGAAGGGCATCGGACACGGGACTCCCAAGGCGCCTCGCCAGATCCAGAAAGATTTCCCCCGCAGGCCGGACCTTGCACAGCGGCTCCTCCAGAGCGGGCATGGCCAGGCTTGCAAGTGGGAAGGGGACTCCCGCAGGCCCGAGGTCGAGATCCCAGGATTCCAATGGATGGGAGCGGGGGAGGATCCAGTCCGCTTGGAGGCTGGTGTCGTCCGGAAGCGTTGCAAAAGAAACAACCAATGGGACCTGCTCCATGGCAGCGAGAAACAGGCCGGGTGCGGTGGAGGTGAACGCGGGGTCGGCCCCCAGGATGAAGAGCGCCTCGGCCCGGTAAAGATCCTGGGAAAGGATCGCCTCCGCGAGCCCCTCGGGATCATTGGAAAGAAGGGATTCCTCTTCCCCGCCGGCACCGTCGAGCCGCGGACGGGTTCTTCCGGCCTGGGCCACGGGGTCGGGAGGGAAACTGGATTGGGAAGGAAGCGGGACGGGCTCAGGAACGAGAAGTCCACCCGGGCCGTCCACGTTGCCGGCCAGGGCGTTCAGCAAGTTGGCAGCAAGGTGGTCCATGAGGCTGCCGGAAAGGAGGTTTCCCCCGCGCGGGCCGAAAGCAAGCCCGGGTCTTGCGGCTGCGAATTCCCGTGCGATCCTGAGGATCCTGTTGACGGAAACGCCCGTCTCCGCCGACACTCGTTCCAGGTTGAAATCCCGCTTCAACAGTCTGCGGAGCCCGGGTTCCAATTTCCCGTCCGCGCCGGGTGAATCCTCGAAGCCGTGGGTGTGTCGGAGAACAAACTCCTTGTCGTAGAGCCCCTCAGCAACCAGAACCCCGGCGAGGCCCAGGGCGAGGACTCCCTCAGTCCCCTGGCGAACGGGAACCCATTCATCCGCGACAGCGGCCGTGATGGAAAGACGCGGCCCGACGTGCACAAATTTGCCTCTCCGGCCGCTTCGTCCCTGCCGGAAGTCGCCGAAGGCGTGCATGGTGAACACAGGGGATTCGGAAGATTCCAGGAGGCTGCTTCCAAAGGAAATGGCGAATTCTGCGGACGGAAGATCGAAGGCCGGCGTTGCGGGAATCCCCTGAGTCAGGAAGAGGGCCTGGGCGGCGGCTTCGGCGCCGCGATCCAGCCGGACATCGTTGGGGGACCCGAAAGCCTGCATGAACCGCGACGCCAGCCGGCCTTCGGTTCCGCGGGTAGAACCCCGAAGGAGGACCAGGGCCTCGGGGCGTTCCTGCTCCCGGAGCAGGGAGAGACGGACCGAGATTTCATCCAGGGCTTCTTCCCAGGTGGCCGGCCGAAAAGATTCAAGAGATCCTCTCGGCCCAACCCGGCGCAAGGGACCGGTGATCCGGTCGGGATGGTAGAGCGATTGAAGTGCGGCCTGCCCCTTCGGGCACAACCGGCCGCCGCTGATCGGGTGCAGGGGGTTGCCGTCCACTTTGACGACCCGGTTTCCCACGCACCGGACCCGGATGCCGCAACCCGCGGGACATTCCCTGCAGATGGAGAGAACATGCTTTTCCGGCCCTCCCGGCGGGTAGACCGGGTGGTCGATGGCTGCTGCCATGTCTCCCAGGATCCTGCCCCCATGGATGCCCATCACCGTGCCTGCGGCTGCTCCAGCCGTGAAGCCGAGGAATCTCCTTCTGCTGAAAGTCATGTCCTTTTTTCCTGGTGGGCGCGAGTGCTCATCACCGGTGGCATGCCGAGCAGCTGGTTGAAACCTTTTGAAGCCGGTGGCACTGGATGCATTCGTTCATTGTGAGCGGATGGGGGTTTGCGGGGGGGGCCAGACTTTTTCCCATTTCTCCATGGCACTTCGAGCACGGAATTCCGGCCACGGGAACATGCCTGCGGTGGGAAAAGAAGACATTGGGGGGAAGGATGGAGAGCGATTTCCAGTTCAGGGGGAGGCCGGCCTCCAGCATCCCGACCAGCTTTTCTTCCTCAGGGGAATCTCCCTGCGCCTCGCTGTGGCAGAGGCTGCAAACTTCGGCCTCCGGCATTCCGGAATGAACTCCGGTCTCGTATTCTGCATGACAAGCGGAACACTCCAGCTCCTCATCTTCAACGTGAAGACGGTGGTTGAAGACGACGGGCTGCTTCACGGGCGGCCGGGTGAAATGGGCGTTCCCGAAAAAGGCGATTACGGCTGAAACGGCGAAAAACAACAGGAAACCCCCGCAAGCCATGGTGAGAAAACCTTTCAAGGTTTTGTTGCTGCGCTTCATCGGGAACCGGCGTTCAGGTGGATCTCTTGGGGGTCAAGACCTGGGTTCTGTGATTGGGAGCCCAGCCAATCCGCCAGCAACTGCCCGCTGAAGTTCCCTGGCCCAAAGGGCCTGGATCGTCAGCAGCCGCCTTCCCATGATTTCGGCAAGACGGCTCATGAATGCCAGGCCGAGCCGGCAGTCGGACTCGAGGACTTTCAGGAGTTCCGGGCGATGGAAAGCCGCGACCGTGCTCGGTTCAGACGCCCGGGCGGAAAGGGTGAACTGATGCGGCTTGACGAGCGCGGACCATCCCAGCGCACTCCCCGCGGTTTTGGGCTCAACGGCGACATCCTTCACCGAGCCGCTGAAGGAAAGGGGAAAACAAGTTTCAATCCGGCCCTCAAGAACAATAAAAAGCCTGTCCGCAGAGGTCCCCAACAGGAAAAGATATTCACCGCCTGGGATGGTTTCTTTGCGGGCAATTTCCAGCAATTTCGACAGGTGATCAGCTTCCATTCCCGAGAACAACTCGGAGTTCCTCAGCGTTTCCTTCATCAGACAGCCTCCTAAAAGGTTTTTGTTGAAGCCCGGCTGGTGCTCATCGATTCTCAGGTTTCCCGGTCAGCCGGCGGTTGGGGCGGTGAGGCTCTGGAAAAGCATTTCCACTGAAGGCCGGGATAGGAATTCCTTCACAATTTTCTGCTCTCTTTTCAGAAAACCTTCGATTCGTTCGAAGGCTTTCCGCGCAAACTCCGGCTCTTTCCGCCGGTAGAGGCTTTCCACTGAAGGTTCTTCAATGAAATGCCTTGCGAAGGTCTGCTGCTCCTGCAGATACTGCTCTATGCTGCTGACAATTGAGTCTTCATCCTCAGGGGACACCGGCCTTCCCGAAAGGAAGCTTGCCGGGGAGAGCGAAGTCGCGCGGAGATCGCGTTCGGTTTTCAATGCAGCTTCTCGATCGGCCTGTTCGAGGTCCCTGCTCTGCTGCATGCAGATCAGGATGAGCATCCCGAAGCCGAGAAGGCTTCCGAAAAACAGCAACATCGGGAGGGCGGTTTCCATTTTTGGACAGCTTGGGGTTCTGGGTGTTGAGTTGCGGCAGGAGGCTCTTTGCAAAGGGCATGCCCGGTCCTTTGCTCCGGCTTTCAGGGGGGGATGGCGGGGACCAGAAACGAAGGCAACGAGCCGGCTCCGGGGGAACCGGCCCCAAGGGCTGGCCCGGAAGGCGGCCCTAAACATTGTTCCTGAGCGGAGATAGGGAGATTCCCGCACCGGGACTGGGAAACCTGGCGCTGGCTACAAGGCCTCGGCCTCTTTTCTTTTCTCCGAGGCTGGATCGATCCGCATGGAGCCCGGAAAAAGGAACCGCCTGACAAACCGTCATGCCGCTACGGACAGTATGTCAGGAAAGGATCCGGGAGATTATCCGGTCTGGTCGCTGTGTTTCCTGATCAGCCGGTAGAGGTTTCGCTCGCTGATGCCGAGGATCCGGGCCGCCTCCGCCCTGTGGCCGTTCACCGCCTCCAGAACAACATGCACGTGCCGCCGCTCGACTTCCTGAAGAGAAGGGAGATTGTCCAAGGATTCCACCCGGTCAGCCTCGGAAGAGGTATCCCGGATCCGTTCGGGAAGGTCCCCGATTCCAACCACCTCATCGGAGAGCACGATGGCCTGCTCGAGAACATGGATGAGCTCCCGAACGTTTCCTGGCCAGTCGTAATGAAGCAGGGCTTGACGGGCCTTTTCACCAAGCCGGCTCGAACGGGAGAAACGGCGGTTGAAGCGGTCGGTGAAATGATCGAGAAGCAGGGGGATATCCTCGGGCCGGTCACGAAGAGGCGGGATCTTCACGACCATGGTGGACAGGCGAAAGTAAAGATCCTTTCGAAACCTCCCCTTTTCCATGGCTTCTCCGAGGTCTCGGTTGGTTGCCGAGATTACCCGGACGTCCACCGCGATCTCTTCGGTTCCTCCCAGGCGGCGGAAGCGGCCGGTTTCCAGGACCCGGAGGAGTTTGGCCTGGATGTCCGGACTCGTATCCCCCACTTCATCCAGGAAAAGGGTGCCCTCATGTGCCACCTCGAAGAGTCCGTGCTTCCGGCGCGCAGCTCCAGAAAAGGCCCCTTTCTCATGGCCGAACAGCTCGCTCTGGAGAAGATCTTCGTGAAGAGCGGCGCAGTCCACGACCACATAGGGTGCGTCCATTCTCGGACTTTGCGTGTGCAGGAGGGTGGCCACCATGTCCTTCCCAACGCCGGTTTCCCCCAATATCAAGGTGGTTGCATCGGTTTGCGCAATCTTCTTGACCTTCTGGCACATCTTGCGAAAGAGGGAACTCGAACCGATCAATCCCGGGCTGAAATCGGGCGGAGAGTAGCCGTCCTGCAGAACCCTCTGCCGGGCCAGAAGGCCGAGGTGCTCGCAGGTCTTCTGGATGGCCATTTCCACTTTTTCGATAGGACAGGGCTTTTCCAGGTAGTCGAATGCCCCCAGTCGGATGGCCTGAATGGCAGTGTCGATCGTCCCATGGCCGGTGAGCACCACCACCCCGCCGGGAATCTCCCTCTTCCGCAGAAGCTTGAGGACTTCAATCCCGTCCATGTCAGGAAGGTGCAGGTCAAGCAGGATGACATCGGCCTGGGAGGCCGCATCTCCATCGAGTGCTGCTCCGCCGTTTGGGGCCGAGCGGACCAGGTACTTGCGCCTTGCAAGCTCCGATGCCATGACCTGGCGGAAAGCGTCGTCATCGTCGACGAGGAGGACGCGGGGGGAAGGGAAGGTTTTCTTCACGACAGGGGCGGGGCCGAGGTGGAAGAGAACACGATCTCGAAGCAGGAGCCTTGTCCAACGGTACTTCTCAGGAGACGAATGTCGCCGCCGAATCTTCGCATGAAGCTTCTGGAAAGGAAAAGGCCCAATCCCGTTCCGGACGGTTTGCGGCTGCGGAAGGGTTCGAACAGGTGCTCCCGTTCCCTTTGAGGGATTCCACATCCATCATCCTGCACCAGGATGCCAACTCCCTCGCCAAGTTCAAAGCTTACCCTCACTGTTCCACCGCAGGCTTCACAGGACTGGATGGCGTTCACCAGGAGATTGAGAAGGACATGCTGGACGACTTCTGCATTGGCCTTGACCGCCGGGAGAGGATCCCCCCTTTCGACCAGGATCTTGACGCCCTTTTCCCGGGCAGTGGGACCGGCCAAGTCGGCCACTGCAGCAACGATTTGCCGCAGGTCAATGGGTTCGATCGAGGGGGGGATGCCGCGGGAAAAACGCAAGAATTGGGCGGTTATCTTGCGGCAACGCAGAACCTGCTCGCGGATGATGCTCGCGTTTTCCAAGATGGATTGGATGGTGGAACCCTCCACCCGGTCATCTCCGGAGTCATCGATCTGCCCGATGACGGATTCCGCACAAGCAAGCATGGTGGCGAGTGGGGTGTTGACCTCGTGGGACAATCCTGACGCGAGCGTCCCGAGAGATACAAGCCTCTCGATTTCGGCCAGGTGCAGTTCCTCCTTGACCCGTTCGCTGATATCCCGCCAGATCTCGACCACCTGGACCACGGCTCCATCCTCGCTGAAGATCGGGGAGGCATAGACTTCCTCCACCAGAAGTTCCTCCTCGTTGGCGCGTCGAGTCTGGAATACAGCTCGCTGGGTCTTGCCCGTTGCCATGCACCTGACCGTGGGACATTCGATGTCACTGGAACAACACGGCAGGGAGGTTCCAATCGAATCATGACAGCGAAGGCCCCGTATTTTCTCAGGATCCGAACCAAGACGTCGGCAGAAGGAAAGGTTGGATGCCAGCACGCGGGATTCCTGGTCGAGAACCACAAGCCCGTCATCCAGGCTGTTCATGACGTTGACGAGCTGGGCTTCCTGCTCCCTCACCTCTGAAACAAGAGCGGAAACCTCATCCGCCATGTGATTGAAATCTCCGGCAAGTGAAGTAATCACATCATCCCCCCCAACGGCGGCGCGTTGGTTCAGGTCGCCGTTTGCAATGGAGCGCGCGGTTCCACCCAGACGGGCGAGACGGATCAGGATGAGATGCCGGACGAGGAAGCGGACACCACCCAGCAGAAGGACGGCGAGGAGCGCGGCGCCGGCGACGAACCAGACCACATCCCGGTCGAGATCGGCCCGCAGGCCTGCAAGTGAGGTGTCGAGGATCAGGATCCCGTTCAGCCGCTCGCTCGGCGAATGGCAGCGGTGGCATTCAGCCTTGTTTTCGATGGGAAGTACCGTTCGAAGAACCTCTTCCTCCCCCTTTTTGATCTGGATCCAGCGGTTGCGGTCCTCAGGAGCCTTGGAATGACACACCACACAGGTGGCGGAGTCCCGCGAGATCCGGCTTCCCACCAGGCTGGGAACACTCGCGACTCGAATCTCGCCCGTGTGGTCGAGAATCATGGCGCTTCGGACAGTAGGCTGGGTCCCGATCTCCTCAAAGATTGCAGCAATCAGCGCAGGATCCTGGTCTATCATGCGATGGCGGAGTGCCGCCTCGAGAATCCGGCTTTGAAGGTCCGCTGCCCGGTGCTTGGCCTTGATGGTCTGGTGGAAGTGGTGTTGGGATATGGCGTAGAAACCCACAGCAAGAGGGCCGATGACCAGGAATGCCGTTCCCAGAGCAAGCTGGACCGTAAGACGGTCGAAATCCCGGCCCAGCAGCCGGTAACTTCCCGAACCAGGCACTGACTCCGCTGATGTGGGTCGCTTTCCCCGTTTCGATTTTGCCATCCGACACCTCCACTTTGCCGTTCCCCTTCCACTTCCGGATTTTTGAGAACAAGCGGGGAGACCCGTTGATCAGGGGGTGGCGACCCGAGCGGTACGGATCCTGAGACGATTATAGGCATCAAGGCTCTTCTGGAGTTCTGGATGGAGGGCAAAGCCCTGTAGAATCCACCCTTTCCTGGGATCGATGCCTGCAACCGGATCCAGTCCTTCCGAGACCGCCCCCTGCTTTCTCTGCGGGGAGACGGCCACCCGCATCCTTTTCCAGGGAGAAGGGTTTGCCATGGGATTGTGCCGCGGCTGCGGTCTGGTGCGCCAGAACCCGCGGCTGAGGGAAGAAGTGCTGCGCCACGAGCACTACGACGGCGAGGTCCAGGAACGTCCCAAGCGAAGCAACCCCGCGCTTCCTCCCTGGCTGGCCCGGCCGCTCGATTCCTACCGGGAATGCGTGTCTTTCGTCGAACGGTTCTGGGAGGCCGGCCGTCCGCGCGGGCTCTGGATCGACGTGGGGGCTTCGGGAGGGGCGCTTCTTGTTGCCGCAAAGGAAGCGGGCTGGCAGGTCGCCGGAGTCGAGATCGGAGAGGGACAGGCGCGCACCTGCCGTGAGGTGCACGGCTTCGAGGTTTTTCACGGCACGCTGCGCGAGGCCCGCTATCCGGACGGGTGTGCGGGGGTGGTCTCCTTCCGCCACGTGATGGAACACCTGCACCACCCTGACGCCGACCTTCGCGAGACCCGCCGGATCCTGGAACCGGGCGGCCTGCTCCTCATCGAGGTCCCCAACTTTGCCGGCCAGCGCTACCGGCTCGACCGGATGCGCTGGAAGCTGCGGATCGGCAAGAACCCGTGGCATTCCCTCAACATTCCCGAACATCTCTTTTACTTCACGCCGCGGACCCTGCGGGCTGCCCTGGAGCGGCAGGGGTTCCGGATCGAGGGTTTTCGAACCTACGGCCGTTTCCGGGAAAAGGAGCCTCTCGTCCGCCGCGCCTACAACCGGCTTCGGGACGGGTTGTCGCTGGGCAACAAGATGCGGGTCGTGGCCCGGTCGGTCTCCGGGGCCAGCATGCAAAGCAGCGCAGCGAAGGTCGAGACGGCCAGGACGGGGTAGACCCCGTGCGTCTTGGTCACGAACGCAAGCAGCGGTCCCAGCCGCCCGAACCAGACCAGCCAGCGCCGGGAAGTCCGTCCGCCGGCGGCAGCTCCCGCCATGGCCATCGCCATCCAGGCCGGAAGAAAGAGGACCGTGTAGTAGTAGCGCCCATAAGGCGCGGCCAGGCCGATCCAGGCAAGCCACATGGCGACGAGGTGGGCCCAGCGGGCCGGTTCGGTCCCCAGCCACGAAGCGGACCGGACGAGAAAAGCACGGGCCTACATGTTGTCGCGAAAAAACCTTGGAACAGGGGTTCCATCGAGGCAGGAAGCCGGGTCGAGGGATCTCACCGCGGCGACCCACTCCCGATGAATGCGGAGAACACCCTCGAGGCCGTGCACGGCCCAGAATCCCACAAAGCTGATCAGCAGAGCGCCGAAGACAAGGATGAGCGCGGGTTTCCACCGGCGCCGAAGGATGAGGAATGGCGCGAGGGCGAAGGGGAGCGTCTTGAAACCGGTGGCAATGGCCAGGAGGACTCCCCCGGCAACTTTTCTTCCTCGTTCCAACCGAAGAAAGGCGGCGACCACAAGGGCGGTCATGCCGACTGTGAGCTGGTTGTTCTGGATGGAAAGATGGATCGGCGGCCAGATCCACAGGTAATGCCAGTATGAGAACACGCTTCCCCTGCCGGTATCCCCCGGAAGGAAAGTTTGAAGAAGCTGCCGGCAAAGCCAGATTCCGAAGGCAAGGTTCAGGAGAATGAAGATCCCCAGCCCCAAAGGCTTGGGAAACAGAAAGAAAGGGCGAAAGAAAATACCCGCACCGGGGAGATAAGCCCCCGTTGCATCGTGGGAACTCCAGTGGAACTCGGCGGACGAGAGGATCCTGTAGTAGTGCCACTCCGGCTGGTCCTTGAGCCCCTTGTTCCAGGCCGAGAGCGCGCCGAGGGTCATGAAAAGAAGCAGACCCAGGCCCCCGAGAATACGAAGCCTCACTTTCAAAGGAGGACTTCGAGTGTCAGGATGATCTCCAGGAAACCAGGTTCTTCTGAAGAACTCTTGCCACATGCCGGCCGTCGAGGGCGGACGAGACGATCCCTCCGGCATACCCGGCGCCTTCCCCGCAGGGATTAAGGCCGCACACTCCGGGGCTTTGCAGGGTATCGGGGTTGCGCACGATCCGCACCGGGGAACTCGTTCGCGTCTCCACCCCGACGAGCTGGCCCAGGGGGCCGGCCATGCCGGGAATGCGCCGGTCGAACGCCCGCAAGCCGGCGCGCAGCCTGACCAGGAGGCCGTGCGGGAGGAAGCTCGCGAAATCGACCGCGGTCAGGCCGGGACGGTAGCTCGAAGGGAGGGGAGCGGAGATCTCGCCCTTCCCGGCCACGAATTGGTCGCAGCGCTGGGCCGGGGCGCGGTTTTTCCCGCCGCCGGCGCGGGCCGCAAGGGTCTCCAGCGCGGTCTGCAGCCGGACCCCGAAGAGGGGATCCTGGCCCGGATGCGCTGGCAGGCGCCCTGCTGCCGGGTCGATCACGGTGTCTTCTGCGGGGACCATCCAGCGTTCGTGCAGGAGCGGGTGGGCGCTCACTGCGGCGGCGTGGCGCAGGAGGTCCGGCCATCCCCAGCGGCCGCCCCGGGCTCCACACCAATCCTCGGGCTCGATCGCCACGACGATCCCGCTGTTGGCGAAGGGGGAGTCGCGGCGCGAGAGGCTCATGCCGTTGACCACCAGGGTGGCGGGGTCGGTCTGGCTGGGAACGATCCAGCCTCCTGGGCACATGCAGAAGCTGTAGACCCCGTGTCCACCCGCCTGCGTGGCGAGCTGGTAGTAGGAGGCCGGGAGCTGGGCCGTTCCGCGCGCTCCGTGGTACTGGCAGGCATCGAGCCAGTCCTGGGGGTGCTCGATGCGAACTCCCATGGCGAAACCCTTGGCTTCCAACAGGGCGCCGGCGGCCCGCGCCATGAGAAGGGCGTCGAGAGCGGAGTGTCCCGTCGCCAGTACCACGGCGTCGGCGGCCACCCGCTTGCCGCCAGCAAGCCGGACTCCCCGGACGGAGCGGGCCCCATGTTCCCCCTCGACTTCCAAGGCCTCCACGCGGCTTTCGAAGCGCACCTTCCCTCCCATGGCACGCAGCCGTTCCCGGAGCTGCACGACCACTTTTGGAAGGAGGTTGCTGCCGATGTGGGGGCGTCCGTCCACCAGGATCGACCGGGGCGCCCCGTGGGCTACCAGGATCTCAAGGATTTCGCGGACGGCTTCCGGCTTTCCACTGCGGGTGTAGAGCTTGCCGTCGGAGTAGGTACCCGCCCCCCCTTCGCCGAAGCAGTAGTTGCTGTCGGGGTCGGCGGGGGCGCCGCGTTGCAGGGCGGCAATGTCGCGCCGGCGGGCCTGGACCTCCTTGCCCCGTTCCAGGATCGTGACCCGGAAACCGGCCTGTACGAGGTCGAGCGCGCAGAACAGGCCCGCGGGTCCGCAGCCGACCACCACCACCCGTGGAGATCCGGAGCCGGGGCGCGGGGACGGATGCGGTTCCCAGCCGTGGATGGGGGGCACTGTCTCCCCGGAAAGCCAGGCCTCTCCTTCCACGCGCCATTTCATGTGCCGTGGACGGGCATCGAAGCTGACCTTCCGAAGGCGGACTTCGAGCACCTGTTCCGGGGGAATTTCGAGCTCCAGGGCGGCGCGCCGGCGGAGAAGATCGGGCTCGCCGAGGATCTTCTTCTTTTCTCCCGGGGAGAGGCGCAGGACGAGGGAACGCGGCACGCCCCCATTCTGACCGCTCGCC
>CAZQAP010000061.1:0-16348 GCA_964591365.1 uncultured Planctomycetales bacterium | reverse complement strand
GGGTGGATTCGGAAGGCCGGGCGATCCGAAAAGATCCGTCGCCGCGGGTCATCACCCGCCGCGTGGTTTTGGTCCGGTGGGCGTCCACCCGCTCGAAGGGGGCCCCGATCCAGACTTCCGCACCCGCCACCGGAGCTTCCGTGGCGGCGTCGATCACGCGGCCTGAGATCACCACCGCGCCGGGGGTCCGTTCGGGAGAATTCAGGGTGAGATGGAAAAGGAGGTTCAGGGAATCTCCCGGCCGGGGTTGGAGGACTTTCAGGCGTGCGTCGAGATCGCCGGCACCCCCGTCTCTCCGGAGGATGCCCGGAGCGGATACGGTGACCTGGACATCGCTGCCGGGAACGAAGGGTAGGCCCACCAGGCGGGCGAGCCCGTTCTTCCCGGAAAAGGACTTCTGGCGCCAGATCCGCACCTTTTCCGGAGGAGGGGCTTCGCTGCGATCCACCACCAGGACCTCGAAGCGCGGGAGCGGCTCTCCGCTTGCGGCGTCGCGGGCCTCGACACTCAAGTCGAAAGTGCGCAGGGGCAGCATGCGCAGCACCGCCTCCTCCTCATCCGCCGCGAGGACGGGGCGCCTCGCCTGGGACACGAAGCCTTCTTTTTTCGGGGGGAACACGAGCACTTCCCGCTCTTCGGGCTCCCGGGGAAGTTCGAAACGGCCGTCCGGGCCGGAAACGATGCGCCATCCGGGCGGAACGGCCTGGGAAAACGCGCCCGAGACCACGATGGCGTTCGCGGGGAGGTTGCGCAGGGTCTTCAGATCCGCGGCGGGTCGCCGCCGGATCTCCACGCCCGCCACGGGATGGTCGTCCGGATCGAGCACGATTCCCCGCAGAACGGAAACCGGCCGCGAATCCGGGAGAGGGACGGCCTCCCGGGCGCCCTCGGGCGCTTCCATCCCGGCCACGCGGGGTGCGAAGCGTTCCAGACCGGCGAGCGGGGAATCGTAACGCCGGAAGTCGGGCGCGGAGGCGGGATGAGGGCCGAAGAAGCCCAGGAGGAACATCGCCAGGAGCCCCATGACGAGAAGAAAGGCAAGTGCTGTTTTCAATGCGAATCCAAGCTAGCATCCCCGGAATTCGCGCCCATGCTGCTCCCCCTCCTGGTCGTTTCCCTCCTTCTGCCCGCATTCCTTCCCCAGGGGGAGACCCAAGCCGAGATCCGGCCCCGGGCCTGGCTGGTTCTTTCTCCGGTGGATCGCCGCGGCCGGCGCCCGTTCCGCCCCGACGCCGTGTTCCGGCGATTCCTGCTCGACCCCGGAACCCCGGGGCCGAAGGAGGGGGAGACCCTCACGGGCGAGACGGGGAAGGAGAGCGTCTGGACCCGGCGGCAAGCGGATGAAAAGGGCCGCCTGCAAGGGGGAGCGATCGGCTATGCCTGGACCGAGGTCGGAATCCACGAACCTCGGGTCTTCCTGGCCGAACTCCGGGGCGCCTCGACCCTGTTCGTCAACGGGGCCGGATTCGCCGGCGATCTCTACTCCATGGGGGTGCCTGGGGTTCCAGTGCTGCTCCACGCGGGCCGTAACTCGATCTTCGTCACCGGCGTGCGGGGATCGTTCCGCTTGCGGCTGCGTCCGGCTGCATCCCCGCTCGTCGCTGGAACGTCGGACGTGACACGGCCCGATTTCGCGGCGGGTTCCCCGCTGCGGGGGGAGGCTTCCATCCTGGTCCTGAACGCAAGCCGCGCCACGATTCCCGGTCTGAAGATCGTGACCGGCGGGGAAGGACCTTTCGCTCGCTGCGAGGTCGCAGTCCCCGGGACTCTGGGCCCCCTCTGCGTCGAGCGGGTGGTCCTCCCGATCGAGCCGCGCGCCGGCGTTCCTTCGCCCGCGGAACCGAGCCCTCTCGTCCTGCCGGTTTCTCTGACCGGGGTTTCCGGCGTTCCTGCGGTCCTGTTCGACTTGAACCTTGCGGTCCGCGCCGCGGGAGAGGCGCGGCGGCACACCTTCCGTTCGGGAATCGACGGTTCGCTGCAGGAGTTCACCCTGCTGCCACCGGCCCGGAGCCCCTCGTTTCGGGGGGAGAAGGGCCTGGTCCTTTCCCTTCATGGTGCGGGAGTCGATGCCTTCAACCAGGCCCGAAGCTACGCGCCCAAGCCGGATTTCTGGATCCTGGCGCCGACCAACCGCCGGCCGTTCGGCTTCGACTGGCAGGACTGGGGCCGCGAGGACGCCTACGAGGCCCTGGACCGCGCCCTCGCAATCACGCGCGTGGATCCCCGCCGGATCTACCTGACCGGGCACTCCATGGGGGGCCACGGCGCCTGGCACCTGGCGGTGAACGATCCCGACCGTTTCGCGGCGGTCGCCCCCAGCGCGGGCTGGGCCTCCTTCGACTCCTACACCGGCCGTCCGGAGGGGAAGCGGGCCGGGCTGTGGAAAAGGGCCGACGGGGCCTCCCTCACCCGCGAGCTGCTCCCCAACCTGGCCTGGGAGGGCCTGCCCATCTTCGTCCTGCATGGCACGGCGGACGACAACGTCCCCGTGTCCGAGGCGCGCGAATTGATCGCGACGCTGCGCGCGGAGAAACCGGCCCCGCACCTGGATTCCCATTTCCAGGAAGGAGCCGGGCACTGGTGGGACGGGGACGCCTCCCCCGGCGTGGACTGCGTGGACTGGCCGCCGATCTTCGAGATGTTCCGCAAGGCTCCCGTCGGGGAAGTCCCCGCAAAGATCGGGGTTCTGACGATGGACCCCGGCATCGACTCCCGCCATCACTGGATCGCGGTCCTCCAGCCCCTCGCCTATGGCCGTCCCGTTCACATTGCGGCGGAATGGGATGCGGATCGAAGGACGGTTTCGATCATCACGGAAAACGCGCGCCGCCTCCGAGTGGATCCACCCACGGGAGAGCTGGCCGGCCTCCGTCTGGATGGAGCCGGTTTTCCTGGCCTGGACGTTGCCCGCGGAGCCTGGTTCGTCCGGGAGAAGGGGGTTTGGCGGCTTGGTTCTTCCAAGGTTCCGGCCGGCGAGAAGACCCCCCGACGGAGCGGTCCCTTCAAGCGCGCTTTCGGGCGAAAATTCCTGCTCGTCTACGGCACCCGGGGAAACCCGGAAGAAGACCGGGAACTCTTCCAGCGCGCCCGCTACGACGCGGAAGTCTGGTCCTACCGGGCCAACGGGAATGCACCGCTTCTCCGCGATACGGAGTTCCTCGAACAGCGGGAACAGGGCCTCCTGCGGGGACGCAACGTGATTCTCTACGGAAACCAGGACACCAATGCGGCCTGGACGGCAGTCTTCGACGCTGGCGGTCCGATCCGGGCCGAACGGGGGAGGATCCGCCTGGGGAACCGGGAATGGGAGGGGACCGATCTCGCCTGTCTCTTCATCCGGCCGCGCAAGGGCGATCCGCAGGCCCTGGCGGCCGCCTTCGCCGATTCCGGACCGCGGGGCACGCGACTCGGGTACACGCTGGCGCCCTTCATCTCGGGAGTCGGTTACCCCGACTGGGTGGTCTTCGATGCGGGAATCCTCTCCTCCGGCGACGAAGGCGTCCTTGCCGCCGGATGGTTCGACGCCCGCTGGAACCCGTGAGCATGAAGATCCGCCCCGCCACGCCCGCCGACCTCGATTTCCTGGTGGAGGCCAACGCCGCCATGGCCCGCGAGACGGAAGGCCGCCAACTCGACCGGGAGCGGGTCCGCAAGGGGATCGAGGCCGTTCTTTCGGATCCCTCGCGGGGGCGCTACTTCCTCGCCGAGGAAAAAGGCCGCCTGGCGGGCACGCTCATGGTGACCACCGAATGGAGCGACTGGCGCAACGGATTCTTCTGGTGGATCCAGAGCGTCTACGTGCTTCCGGAGGCCCGCGGGCGGGGCTGCTTCCATGCCCTCTACCGGCACGCCCTGGACCAGGCCGGGGCAGCCGGCGACGTCTGCGGTCTGCGCCTCTACGTCGAGAAGGAAAACCGCCGCGCCCAGAGGGTCTACGAACGGGAGGGCATGGCCCCCGCGACCTACCGGATGTACGAAGTCGATTTCGTGCTGGGTGGGGAAGAGGTCAGGTGACCTTTTCCGCCTGAGCCAGGGAGGGGGGCCGTCCGGCCCGTTCCAGGCGCTCCTCCCGTTCGCCTGCGAAGCGCCGGATCCCTTCCAGGACGTGTCCGGGGTCGAGGTGCGCCTCGGCCACGATCTCTTCGAGGCTGCCGCCGGTGCGCCAGCGGTCGTCCCAATCGGAGCCCAGGGAGTATTCGAAGGCCACGCGGTGCGCGGTCCAGAGCCCCATGTGCTGGCGGGCCCCGTTGGTGATGAAGGTGCTGTCGAAGAGATCCGCCGCCGAGGCGATCCGTTCGCGGTAGCTTGCCGGCTGCAACATGAAGAGTTCGTGGCTGATGGCCGCCACGAGCTTGATATTGGGCCCGTCTCCGTCGAAGACCCCCTCGCGCAGGAGCTGGATGACCGAAGCCGTGGCCGAAGTGCCGCGCACGAAGATGCAGCCTTCCGGCGGGCGGGCGGGATCGTGGTCGCGGATTAGGTAGGCGCCGCGGGCGGCCTCCATGTAGGAAGCCATGCCGAGGGCCTTGCGGTCGGGCACTTCCACCGGCGGCCGGGTGAGGTGCAGGGCCACGATGGGGGCCTGTGTCCCCAGCGCGGCCAGAAGCGCGGGGCCGACCTCGTTGGGTTCCCAGGGGTGGAGATCGACGACCTGCCCGCGGGGAAAGAACTGGGTGATCCCGGGGGCGAAGATCCCGAAGTGGGTGCGGGAATCCTCGGCCGTCTCGGGCCCCGAGTGTCCGGCCACCCAGATCACCTTTCCCAGCTTGATCCCGGTGTCCTGGGCGAGCTGGCTGAAAAGCCGCATGGGGCCGTACTTGAGGTAGGAGAAGGAGCCGTAGGTGCTGCACGCACCCCAGAAGCCGTGGAATTCCCGCTCGGGGTCGGCCGCCAGGTTCGTGCCGGCGATCCCGCAGACCAGGCCGGCATTGGTGAATTCGGTGATGCCGGTCGGGAAGAGGGACCCTTCCGGGGAACCTTCGCGATGGAACCATCCGAAACCTTCCTGGTCTCCGAAAGGCTGGGCGAAGCCGAACAGGTTGGTGGATTCGGCCAGGTCGGCGCTGGCGGCCAGCACGATCGGCCGGCCGTACTTCCTCCGGCCGACCGCATTGATCCAGGCGCCCACGCGCGCGAAACCCTTGCGGTTGGGCTGTTTCTCTCCCGCCGGGAAGAAGATCGCTTCGGGAAGGCGGGCAGGGTCGGTCAGGTCGGGATCGCGGGCCGGGTCGCCGCCCCGGCCGAGCCGGAAACCGGGCACGCTTTCGGGCACGCTCTCGCCAAGCTCGACCAGGCGGTCCGCCAGCCAGGCGCAGAACCCGGGTTCGGTCTTGAGGAGCGAGAGCGCCGCTTGAAGGTTGACCGCCGTCTGTTTGCGGAAATCCTCGTCGCTCGCGGGCCGGGGCTGCCCGAATCCTTCGAACTCGACCCCGTATTTTTCCGCGAAGGCCCTCTTGGTCTCCCAGAAGGGCGGGCTGTTCGGTTTGTGGGGGGCCCCGTGGGACTTGTAACCGGTGACGCCGTAGCCCCGGCCCTTCACGGTCTTGAACCAGGTGCAGCGCGGCTGGTCGCCTTCCGCGGAAACGCTGGCAAGAAGCGCGCGGGTGAGCTGCTCGAAGTCGGTGCCGTCCTGGGCGCCCTGGACCAGGAACCCGTAGGGTTCGAACCAGTCGCGGGGCTCGCCGTGGACGATCTCGGAAAAGGGCCGCGGGTCGATCCCGAAATCGTTCCAGTCCACCAGGTAGTTGAGGTTTCCCAGCCCCAGCCCCCAGGCGAGGTTCTTGGTCTCGTGGTGCGCGCCGGCCGTCAGGCCGCCTTCCCCCTCCAGGGCGAAGACCTTGACCTCCGCGTCCACCTGCGCGCATTTGAGGGCCGCGGCGATGCCGGCGGACACCGGAGCACCGTGCCCGCTGGGGCCGGTATTGGCCTTGAAGAAGAGGGTCTTGCCCTCCATCTCGGCGTGGCCCGGCAGGCCGCCGTTGCGCCGCAGGTCGAGAAGATCCTCCCAGACCAGCGTCCGCTCCGCGCCCCCCGCCACTTGATAGCGGGGGTCGCCGGTCTCCGCGAACCGCAGCCGCAGAGCCTCGTTGTAGACCGCCAGCATGCCGTAGACGAGCGGGACGCAGTGGCCGGCGATCAGGACGAATTTGTCCCCGAAAGCCTTCTCCGGGTGCCGGATGTCCCAGCGCATGGCTCCCGAGAGGGTCAGCGCCACCATCATGGGGCACTTGGAGCGCGAACCCCCGGGGTGGCCGCTCTGGCGGTGGTTGAGCATCAGATCGATCGTCTGATCGATCATGTCCGCCGTCATCTGCCAGTAGCGGAAATGGGGGCGGAGGGAATCGAGGCTGGGAAAACTGCGGGACATGACGGGGGCCTAGAAGGTTGCAGTGGATTCCACGGCGGGAATGCCGACACCGTACCGTTCGAATCCATTCTCCCTGATCGTCTTGGGAGAGTAGATGTTGCGTCCGTCGAGGATCAGCCGGCGCTTCATGAGCGATTTCATCTTCTCGAAGGACGGGTGGCGGAATTCGTTCCATTCGGTGCAGAGGATCAATCCGTCTGCGTCCCGGATGGCCTCGTAGGGATCCTCGCAGTAGAGGATGGAATCTCCGAAGATCCGGCGCGCGGTGGGGAAGGCTTCCGGATCCGACGCCCGCACGCGGGCCCCCCGTTCGAGAAGGCCTTGAATGATGGGGATTGCAGGGGATTCGCGCATGTCGTCGGTCTTGGGCTTGAAGGCCAGGCCCCAGATTCCGAAAACACGGCCCTCCAGCGATTCACCGAACAGGGTGGTCAGCCGTTCCAGCATCAACCTCTTCTGGTTTTCGTTGACCCGTTCCACGGCTTCCAGAATCCGGAATCGGTATCCGTTTTCCTGCGAGGTGTGGATGAGGGCCTTGACGTCCTTGGGGAAGCAGGAGCCGCCGTAGCCGATTCCGGGGAAGAGGAAGGGATGTCCGATCCGGGAATCGCTTCCCACGCCCTGGCGGACCAGATTGACGTCGGCGCCGGTGAGATCGCAGATCCGCGCGACTTCGTTCATGAAGGAGATCCGCACCGCCAGCATGGCGTTGGATGCGTACTTGGTCAGTTCGGCACTGGCCGGATCCATGCGCAGGATCGGTTTTCCGGTGCGGACGAAGGGGGCATAGAGTTCCTCCATGATCTGGAAGGCTTCTTCGCTCTCCGCACCGATGACCAGCCGGTCGGGACGCATGAAATCGTCCACCGCGGCACCCTCCTTGAGGAACTCCGGGTTCGAGACCACGTGGATTTCATGGGTGGTCTCCTCGCGGGCCACCGCGCGGACGCGCGCCGCCGTGCCAACGGGAACGGTCGATTTGTCCACAATGACCTTGGGGCCGTTCGCCAGCCGCCCGATGTCGCGCGCCACGGCTAGGACGTTCGAGATGTCCGCGCCGCCATCCTCTCCCGGCGGCGTGCCCACGGCGATGAAGATCACCCGCGAACTCTCGACGGCCTCCTTGAGGGAGGTGGTGAACCCCAGGCGTCCGTCCTTGGTGCTGCCGGCGACCAGCTCCGCGAGACCCGGTTCGAAGATGGGGATCCGGCCCTCCCGCAGGTGGCGGATCTTCTCCTCGTCCACGTCCACGCAGAGGACATTGTTGCCCATTTCGGCAAAGCACGTCCCTGCGACCAATCCGACGTAACCGGTTCCGACCACCGCGATGTGCATGGCGATTCTCCTTCAGTCCTTTTTGGGAGCTTCTTCTTCCCCCGTGTACCCGAGCTCGGCGAGCAGGCGGGTCATTTCAGGGGATTCGGTCATGGGGAGGGCGTGCCCGGCAAAACGAGAGGCCTTCTGGAGGGCCTCCCTGGCGGCCGGGGGAACGGCATCGCCCTGGAGGGATTCTACTCTTTGGCCGTGTAATTCCCCAGGATCGCTTTCAAGGTGAAACAAGGCGCCCGCTCCCTTTGGGGCGTTCCAGATGAACTTCAGATCGCCCCGCCGCCAGGCGCGGAATTTTGCTGGTCCGGGCATTTCGAGGTCCATCACGATCGCATGGGGAGGAACGTTTCCGCCTTCTTTCCAGAAGGGCGCCAGACTCCGTCCGCTGCGTCCCTCCCAGGGGGGAACGCCCGCCAGGTCGAGCAGGGTGGGGGCCAGGTCGTAGAGCGCAACGGTGGGCGTGATCCGTCTGCCGGCGGGGACCGCCCCGGGGGCGCGAATCAGCATCGGGATATGGACGACCTCCTCGAAGAGGGTCTTCTGGTGGCCTTTCTGGCCGTGTTCGAAGAACTCGTCCCCGTGGTCGGCGGTGACCGCGAAGATCACCTTGTCCGCCAGGCCCCACTTCTCCAACTGTCCGAAGAAGCGCGCGATCTGGTCGTCGGTGTAGCGGATTTCCCCGTCGTAGAGCGCCTCGAGGTGGCCCAGGTCGCTTCTGGGCCAGTCGGTCTCCATGTAGTCCTTCCCGTTCACCGGACCGTCGTATCCCGGATCGAACATCTCGACGTACTTCGGGGGAGGGTCGTAGTCGTAGTGCGGGTCCCAGAGGTGGAGGAAGAGGAAGAAGGGCTTCTCCCGCCGGTCGCCTTTGCCGAGCCAGGCCAGCGCCCGGTCCACAACCCGTTCGCTGCACATCCGATCGACGTGCGAGGCGTGGTGCAGGCCCCGCAGGGAGCCGGGTTCCCGGTCGGTGATCGCATGGACGGCACCCAGGCCGTCCAGGTAGGGCGAACCCGGCTTGTAGGTGTCGAATCCGAAGGCGAAGCCCCAGGAGCCGTGCAGGAAGGGGGCCGAATAGAAACCCGCCGTGGCGTAACCTGCGCGCTGGAAACGGCCGGCCAGGAGTTCGGTCCCCTCGCCCAGCCGGAAGGTGCGGTTGCGGACGCCGTGCTCGGGACACTGCATTCCGGTGAGCAGCGACATGTGGCTGGGCAGGGTCCACGAACAGGGTGCATCGGCGTTCTCGAAAAGGACCCCTTCGCGGGCCAGGCGTTCCAGGAACGGAGTGGTCGGCACCTGGGGTGCGAACTCCGCCTGGTAACCGTAGGCCGAGCTGTGGTCGGCCCGGAAACTGTCGATGGAGATCAGGACGACCGGGCGGCCGCCGGAGGGCAGCGGACCGGAATCGGAACCGCTGCATGAGCCCGATACCGCCGCAAGAAGCCCCAGAAACCCACCGGAAAGGGGGAAGAAGTTGCGCAGGGACCGCATCCGGAAGGCCGTCATGCCTCGATTCTACGCTCCGGTTTCCAGGCGTCTCCCCACGAGCAGGAGCGCGGGTCCGGAGAGGTGGAGCAGCAGCCTTTCCGGGATTCCTGTCGTGTGAAGCTGGAGCACCCACCACGTGGTCACAAGCATGACCAGGGCATAGAGCAGGATCCCCCCCAGCACCAGAAGCGCCAGCCAGCGCGCCTCCCCGTCGCGGAAGGCTCCGCCCAGCGGAAGGGAGAACCAGAAAAGGATCCACAACAAACCCCAATGGAACGGCTGGACGAACTCGGTTCCGAAGAATCCCAGGATCAGGGGCAGACGCATGGGCGGGTGCTCCAGGAGTTCGTTCTTGACCTGGCTGGGGGCATCCTCCGTTTTTTCCGGATGGTTGAGGAAGTACTCCACCCTTTGCAGGGTGAAGAGCTGCGCATAGTTCTCGTCGATGGCGGGTAGAGCTGCGCGGTGGATCAGCCAGGGTGCGGAAAGCACCGCGGCGATCCCCAAGGCGGAGGCCGTGGCCTTCCAGGCGCGCGCCCCGCTGCGGGGTGCCCCCAGAATGAGGGCCAGGGCTGCGACTGCGAGCAGGGCCAGCCCTTCGTTCTTGGCGAACACCGTGCCCGCCAGGAGAACTCCTGCCAGGGCTCCGGTGGCCAGGCTTCCCGTCCGGCGCGCCCGCAGGAGCAGGGCGCAGGCCCCGGCGAACAGGGCGGCAAGGGCCAGATCCGCACCGCCCCCCAGGGTCAGGTGGAGGTGGCGCGGCACGTCCGCCAGGTCGGAAGGGAGGAAGGGGAGGAAGTTGCGCGTGTAGAGGATGGGAAGGCACGCGGCCAGCAGGGCGCCCCGCGCCGCGGCGCGCGCAGAGACGCTGCGCAGCCCCAGCGCCACCACACCCGGCAGGCTGGCGGCCCAGAACGCCAGCGGGATCTGCACCCAGCGGTCGTTCCAGCCCCCTCCGGCATGGGCGGCGAAAGCTTCCAGGAAGGGGATCCCCAGCGGGTAGTTGGGATGGGTGTGGATCCTTCCGAAGTCGCCCGCGAGATCGGTGAAGGCGGGATCGAGCGGGTTGCCGGTGAAGAAGAGGATCTTGCCCTTGTAGGCGAAATGGAAAAGGGCGTCGAACTCGTTGAGCGGCAGGAGCAGCGTGGCGGCCGCCGAGCCCGCTCCCAGGATGACGAGAAGAACCGCCGCGCTTCGTCCCAGCGGAAGGCGGCTGCAAAGGTTTCCCGCCCGGCGGTCGGCCCGCAGGCGCAGGATTCCCGCGCCGGCGGCGGCGAGAAGAAGCAGCCAGGCGACCATGCCGTCGAAACGGATTCCCGCCAGGGTGACGGCCATGGCCGCGAGCGGGAGCCCGGCCGCGCCCAGCAGCCAGGCCAGGCACTGTTCCTCCCAGAAGCTCCGCTCCATCTTCTTGCGCGAGGGGAGCAGCGCCCGGCCCAGGAGCCAGATGCAACCGGCGGTGAACATTCCCCCGAAGAACGTCATTTCTGGATCGCGGGAAGGCTCATCTTCCCAGGCCTCCGCGGGATTGGAGCTTCCAGTCCTTGGCCCGGAAATCGGTCCACTGGTCGTAGGTGAGCAGCCAGTTCACATTCCTCTCCTGGAGCCCGCGGCCCACGGCGGTCTTCCGCTTGAGGGTGTCCTGGATCCAGGCCTGGAACTGGCCCACCGTTCCGCTGGCCTGGATGGAGTGCGCAAGGAACAGCGGGCGGGGGAAGAGGAAGTAGTTGAGCTCCAGGAACCAGCGGCCGCGGGGGTTGAACGTGTGGAAGTTGCGAGGAGCCAGGAGGAACGATTGGTTCTCGGGGACCCTCTCCCGGAGTTCCTGCACGAAGAGAAGCAGTTCGGGGTCGAGCCAGGGCGGCCAGGTGGGACGGGTGGCCAGGATGTAATCCGGAAAGAGGTCCATGCCGGGTGCCCCGGTGTCGAGCCAGTCCCGGGCGTCGAAGATCAGGCGGCGGACCATGAGCGGGGCGACCTTGGAAAAGTCGATGTGGTGGTATTCCGGCCGCGCCCCCAGGATCAGGAGGGCTTCAGAACCCCGGACTGCCGCCAGCGGTCCCCCGGCTTGCACGGCCCCCCCGGGGAGAAGCTTCCGTTCGGGGCCCGTCATCCAGGAGGCATCGATCCGAAGCCGAGCCCCAAGCCGGGAAAGTCTTTCCAGGGTCTCCAGAGCCGGAGATCCCGCCTCCAGGGCGCCTTCCCCGACCCCCCAGACTGCGATCACCTTGTCCGACAGGCCCTGTGGGAAGGAGTTCTTGATCTGGTCCGTGACGGCCACCGGATCGAGTTCGGGAAGCGGATAGGTGCGGGGAGTGGGAAAGAAGCCGTGATGGGCGGCATGGGTGCCGGCCGCGGCCAAGAAGACCAGGGGTACCAGAGCGAATAGAAGGTGGGCCCGCGCCAGGAAGGATCTCACCTGCAGCATCGGTTCCGATTCTAGAAGCGCTCGAAGGTTCCCTCGCTGCTAGCCTCCCTGCCGGATGCAAGCTCGATCGGCGGTCTCCCCCCGTGCGCTGGGGGCCGGCCTTCTCCTGGGAAGCCTGCCCCTGTTCGCCTTCCGCCTCCTATTCCCGGCCCAGGCCGGGACCGGGCCGTTCGACCTTCCCATCGCCGCCGGCGGGCTGATCCTTCTGCTCCTGCTGGGCCTCGCCCGTCTCCGGCTGCCGGATCCGGAACGGATTCCTTTCTGGGGAGCCGTTCTCCTGGCCCTCATGCCCTCTTTTCTCGCGGTTTTCGACCTGCCCGCGCCCATCACCAACGATGAACGCTCCTACCTCTACCAGGCGGAGCTCTTCAGCGAGGGGAGGCTGGCCGAACCGCTCTCCGCCGCTCCCGCAGCCCTGGCCCGACGTCAGGTCCTGGACGATTCCCGCACCGGACTGCGGTTTTCCAAGTACCCGCCTGGAACCGCCCTGGCCCTGACTCCTGGGGTCCTGTCCGGCCAGCCGGCATGGATGACGGCCCTGGCCGCCCTGCTCGATCTCGTCCTGCTGGCGGCCCTCGCCCGCCGGCTGGAACTGCCGCACCCGCGCCTGGCGCCCCTCTTCCTGGCGGTTTCGCCCTTCTTCCTCCTGGTCCAGACCTCCTTCCAGTCGGAGGTCTTCACGCTCCCCGCCGCCCTGGGGGGCTACCTCTGTCTGCTCCAGGTCCGCCGTTCCTCCGCCCGGCATCCCCTGGCCTGGGCGCTGGGGGTGGGGGCCTGCACGGGCTGGGTCCTGCTCACCCGCCCGTTGACCGGGGCCGTCCTGGCGCTTTCCTTTCTTCCGGGGCTGGCCCCCGCCTCCCGCGGCCCGCGGACGAATCGTCTTCGTGCCGTGGCGGCCGCCGCGCTGGCCGGGCTTCCCTTCGTCTTGATCCTGCTTGCGGCCAACAAAGCCTGGACCGGAGATTTCTTTTCCGCTCCCTACGACGTCTACGCCCATCGCTTCGGACCGTTCGACACGGCCGGCCGGCCGGTGGACGTCTACGGTCGCGGAGATTTCGTGGCCGGACTGCTGCGCCAGGGGGGACGCTGGTCGGTGACGCTGTTGGGAATCCTCGGCGGAGCGGGGCT
This sequence comes from uncultured Planctomycetales bacterium, assembly GCA_964591365.1. GTDB lineage: Bacteria > Planctomycetota > UBA1135 > UBA1135 > UBA1135 > CAZQAP01. Next base: position 3,608 of record CAZQAP010000061.1, on the reverse strand, counting down.
TGGAGTCTGGGGCCTGGGGCGGCTGCGAAGGCGGGACGGAGGGAGCGGCCTTCTCCTCGCGGTCCTTCTGCCCGTGGCCTACGCGTTCCACTGGTACCCCGGGCATTGGGCCTATCTGGGGCCGCTCTACTGCCTGGAGTCGCTGGGGCTGCTCCTTCTGGGAGTTCTCCACCTGCTCGGTTCCCTCTCCGAAGGCTGGCGCCGCAGTGTCTTCTGGTGCGCTCTTCTGTCCGGAGCGGCTCTGTTCTGCGTCCGCTACCGCTCCATCCGGGAGCAGGCCTTCCTTCGTTCCGCGCCGCAGCGGACGGCCCGGGCGGCGGGGATTCCTCCGCAGGCGGTGGTCCTGCTGCCCTGGTTCGCCGATCCCGCCCGCGGGGAACGGTCCTTCAAGTTCTATACCCCGTCGCGCCATCCGCGCGACGAGCAGCCGTGTTTCGTTCGCGAGCAGCCCGATGCGGCCCGCACCCGGGAGGCCCTGCAACGGCTGGAGCTGGGCGGCCGGCCCCTCTTCCGCTTCATTCCCGGGGAAGGGGATTCCGGCCGCCTGGTTCCCTACGCACCCCCTCCGCGTTGATCGGGCGGGGTCAGGGCTGTTGCGGGGAGAAGTCGAGGCTTGCCGCACCGGACTTCAGTTCGATGGTCCGGGCCTGTTCTCCGCTCTGGAAGCGGTAGCTCCCCGCGGGCAGACATTCCCAGACCACCTCGCCGTTGTCGCCGCTCCAGCGCAAGGGGAGCGGGGCGGCCGGCCCGGGCCCGCGCCGCTCTCCGGTCAGAAGCCCGTGGAGCGGCAGGCCGGCGATCACCAGGCGGGCGAATGGCAGCCGCCAGGCCGAGGCCTGCTGCGTGCCCTCGGCGGGGCCCAGTCGGCGCCGCCCCAACAGCCACGGCTCCGTGGGAGGAAGCCCGGGTGCGAAGACGGAGACCTGCAAGGCGATGGGCCGCGTTCCTGCAAGGACCGCTTCGCCTGCGGGATCTCCCAGTCCCAGCCATGGCGGCTGGCCGGGATCTTCGGCCGGGACCGCCGTGACCAGCACTCCCGGAGGAAGAGTCAGCTCGGGGACGGCCGATTGCAGCAGGAGACGGCGGTCAATGCGGACCTGGATCTCGGGCTTTTCCAGAGGAACTTCCGGGTCGGCCTCGAAACGGAAGGCTTTCGCGGGAGTCTGCTCCATCGGCCCGGCGGCCAGGATGCGGTGGCCGGGAAGATAGGCCTGAAAGCGGAAGGGGCCGTCTTGCGCGGCGCGCAGACGCGCCACCCCTTCGGGATCTGCCCGCACGGAGTCGAGATCCGGTTCCAGGAGGACCGCCAGGGCGCCCGCCGCAGGGCTGCCGTCGGGCCGCTCCAGACGCAGGGCGATTTCCCGTTCCGGAGGCGGCGGGGTCCCGCCGGATCCCGGGGGGGGCGGGGGATCCCAGGTCGGGGCGGGAGGCTCGGAAAGGAAATGGCCCAGCACCAGGATCCCGCCCAGGGTGAACAGGGGGAGAAGCCACAGCCAGCGGCCGCTGCGAATGAACCGTTTCATCGAGGAGGCGGTGGAGGCCCGCTTTCTTCCTCCATCGGCACGTGAAGGTCCAGCACGGTCGTCTCCCCGGGGCGGATCTCGATCACCCGGTCGGGGACCGCCTGGTCCTTGCTGCGGCCGAGAAGCGGCAGAGCCACCAACCAGGTGCCGGCGGGAAGAAGATCCGCGGAGAAGGTTCCGTCGGGGGCGATCGAAAGGCGTCTCTCCTCCACGCCGGGCGGTGCCACCTGCGGGGTCAGTCGGATCTGCCCATAGGAGAAGGCAGCCGTCCCGCGGGGAGTTTCGAAGAAAGCCGTGCCCCTCAGGCTGCCGGCCCGGATGGCAAGGTCGAGGGTGGGTTCCTCTCCCGGATGCAGGGTGACTTCCGTGCGGGCCAGCCCCCGCGGGCCGGTGTCTTCGAAATCGCCGGGGTCGAAGCGAAAGACTCCCCCGGGAAAGGAGTCGGGCTGTTCCACGATGACCCAGTAGGATCCGGGTTCCTGGGCCTTGAAACGGAAACGCCCTTGAAAATCGGTGGTCGTGCCGCGCAAACGGGTCACCCGCGACCGCAGGAAGAAACGCGGATCCCCGCCGCCGCTGCCGCCCTGGGGAAGAAGATAGACGCCCAGATCGCTGCGCGGAACGCCGTTGATCTTCACCGTTCCCGAGAGACCGGCCCGCTCGCTCAGATCCGGTTCCAGGGTTGTGGTCAGGGTCTGTCCCGCGGCGACGAAGACGGTCCGCTCGGCCAGGGACGGAATCGCGCGGGTGATCAGCCCTTGCAGCGGCCCCCCCGCGGAGGAGGGCGCCTCCTGCAAGGTGAGGGTGTAGGTCCCTTTGGGGAGATCGGCCAGGAGGAAGGCACCGCCGCCGTCCACAGCCACTTCCAGGGGGTCGGAAACCGTGGAGGTGGCGGTTACGCGCAAGGCGGCCGGGAGTTTCCCCGTGCCCAGCACCTTTCCCTCGATGCGGGCGGGGGGAGGCAGAGAGAGCCGGGTCTCGAAATCGGCCCCGTGCAGGGGAAAGGGGGCGCTTTCTGCCGGAGCGAAGCCCGGAGCATGGGCTTCGAGGCGGAATACTCCTTCCGGGAGTCCCGCGAACCGACAGCGTCCCTGTTCATCCGTGGTGCCGGCCTGAAGCAGCCGCCCGCGGCGCCGAATGCGGGCTGCGGCGCCGGGCTGCGGCGTCCCTGCCTGGGAGAAGAGCTTGACCAGCCGGACGCGGACGCCCGCCCGGGGCCGGGCGTCGGAATCCTGGACGGTGACCCGCACCGTGCGCCCTTCCCGGAGGACCAGCCGCAAGGGGGGCGGTGGCTCCGGCGGGGTCTTCGATCCGGCGAAGGAAAGAACCTCCGACCAGGCGGGCCTCAACCCGGGCAGCCAGGCGCCGACCCGGTAGCGGTCGTCCGCTCCTTCTTGGATCTCGACGGGGAGCTGGAAGGCGCCGTCCTGGCCCGAAACCGTGGAACTGGAGGCCGGCGCGCGGCCGGGAGGATAATCGTCGTCCTGGATCCGGCGAGCTTCGATCAGGGCCACCCGGGCCCCGGGGATCGGATGCCCGAGGCCGTCCACCACGTGTCCCCGCACGGGAGGAAGGGGACTCAGCTCCAGCCGCACCGGCTGCCCGCGATCCCCGGGAGCGATGCGGCGCACCAGGACCCGGAAGCCGGGAGCCCGAACGCGCAGCTGCAAGGGGCCGGTTTCGGCGGGAAGATCGAGACGGAACCCCCCGTCCGTTCCGCTCGACGTCTCGATGGGAAGCCCCAGGTTGGAGAACAACGCCTCGATGCGGACGCCGGCCAGGGGTTCGGACTTCGCTCCGGTAACCGAACCGGTCAGGGGCAGGGATGAAGGCAGGGAAACCGAGACCCCGCGGATCTTCTCCCGGTCGCCGCCCTGGAAGGGAGCCGAAAAGGATGGCACGAAGCCGGGATGTTCGGCCCACAGGCGGAACCGGCCGACCGGGAGAGCCTTCAAGGTGAAGGCGCCCTGGGCGTCCGTGACGGCATCCCATCCCGGAAGCGGCCGCATGCGCCGACGGTTCCAGCGGATCCAGGTGGGATCTTCCGCCTCCGGCAGAAGCCGCACGCGTGCGGAGGCGAGCGGT
>CAZQAP010000060.1:0-16657 GCA_964591365.1 uncultured Planctomycetales bacterium | reverse complement strand
GGCGACCTCTTCGGCGCGCTCCAGGGAAATGCTTGCCGGCAGGGTCGCCCGGATGAGAAGGCTGCCCTCGTCCAGCGTGGGCAGGAACTCGGACCCGAGGTACGGAAAAGAAGCCACGCTGAGGCCGACGGCCAGGAGATAACCGGCCACGACGGCAAGAGGACGATCCATGCCCCATTTGAGGACGGCAAGGTAGGGCCTCCGAAGCCACTTGATGATCTTCTTCGTTTTCGCCTTCTTGCCGTGCCGAAAGACGAAGATGGAGAGCGAGGGGGCTATAAGCAGTGCCGCGATCAGCGAACCGATCATGGCGTAGGTCACCGTCCGCGCAAGGGGGGTGAACAATTTCCCCTCGATCCCCGTCAAGGTGTAGAGGGGCAGGAAAACCCCGATGATGACGAGAATGGCATAGAAGATCGGCCTGGCGAGTTCTTTGGAGGCGGCCAAAACACGATCGGAAATCGTCCCCTTCTCATCCTGGCCTTCCGAAACGTGCCGGTAGATGTTTTCGACCATGATCAGGGTCGCATCCACCATCATCCCCACGCTGATGGCCAGTCCCCCGAGCGACATCAAATCCGCTGGAAGGTCGGCGTTCCACATGAGGAGGAACGCGACGGACATGGACAGCGGAATGGAAGCGGCAGCGATCAGGGAAGCCCGCAGGTTTCCCAGCAGGAAGAAGAGAATAAGGGTGACGAACAGGAGTCCTTCGGCAAGTGCAAGGGAAACGCTGCGGATGCTCTGGTCCACCAGAACGGACTGATCATAGAACGGCACAATGGTGACGCCCGGGGGGAGACTCTGCTGAATGGACCCGATCTTCTCCTTGACCAGTTCGATGATTTTTTTGGTGTTGGTGCCGATCCGCTGGAGGACTATCCCGGTGACGACCTCGCCCTTCCCATTCATGCTGACGGCGCCCTGCCTGATCTCGGGACCGAGTTTCACCGAGGCGACGTCCCTTACATAGACCGGGACTCCCTGGCGGGAGCTGACGATGATGTTCTCGATGTCCGAAACTGTTTCCGCCAGGCCAACGCCCCGGATGATGTATTGCTCCGGGCCGTGTTCGATGTAGTTTCCCCCGGTGTTGTTGTTGTTCGCGGAGACTGCCTCGAAAAGCTCGCCCAGGGAGACCTTGTAGTTGATCAGCCTTTCCGGGTCGATGACCACCTGGTACTGCTTGACATCGCCGCCGAAGCTGAGGACGTCGGCCACCCCTGGAACGGTCCGGAGCCGGAATTTGATGTTCCAGTCGTTGATGGTGCGCAGCTCCATGTTGGTGTAGCCGGCCCCCTTGATCTGATACATGAAGATCTGCCCCGTCCCCGTCGTGATCGGGCCCATTTCTGGAACGAATCCCTCGGGGATGTCGGCCCGGGCGATTTGCAGCCTTTCGAACACCAGCTGCCGGGCGAAGTAGATGTCGGTCCCGTCCTTGAAGACCACCGTGACCACCGAAAGACCGAACTTGGAGATGGAACGCACGAGATCGATGGCGGGGAGCCCGTTCATCACGTTTTCGATCGGAAAAGTGATGAGTTTTTCGACCTCCTCGGGGGCAAGCCCCGGGGCTTCCGTGCCGATTTCCACCTGGACGTTGGTCACGTCGGGAAATGCCTCGACATTCAGGCGGCTGTAGCCGTAGATCCCTCCTGCGGCCATCAGGATCGCCAGGGTGAAGACCAGGAAATGCTGGCGCTGGGCGATCGTGATCAAGCGCTCAATCATTTCCCCTGCTCCCCACTTCATCCAGGACCTTTCCGGCTCTCAATGCGGCTGCGATCTGCGCCTGGCCGCGGGTCACCACATGCTCGCCGAAGCGGAGCCCGCCGGTGATTTCGACCATCCCATCGGAGGTCTGCCCGGTCTGCACGTCCCGGAGTTCATACCTTCCGGAATCCTCGACCACGACGTACTCCTTCCCCCTCCCCTCCAGGACCGATCCTTCAGGAAGGAGGAGCGCCTCCTTTTTCAGGGACGTCCGGATGTGGACCGCGGCGAACATGCCCGGTTTGAGAAGGCCCTCCGGGTTCTCCAGCACCGTTCTTACTGTTGCCGTCCGCCTTTCTTCATCCAGCGTATTGCTGATGTATCCGACGCGGCCCGTGAAGCTTCTTCCCGGATAGGCGAAAACCGACAGGTCCACGCCCTGGCCCACGTGCAGCTTGTTCAAATCCTTTTCGAACACCTCGGCATCCACCCAGAGGGTGCCAAGATCCATGATGGTGAAGAGTTCGTCCGGCGGGGACGCCCATGCCCCGACGACCGCCTTGCGATCCACGATGGTCCCGCTGATCGGGGCAATAAGGGGCATCTGGGAAGTGAGATCGTGATTCTCCGTGAAGTTCTTCACTTCCTCTTCCGTGAATCCAATGACGTGAAGGGCCCTCTCGGTGGCGTCTTCCGCGGCCTTTGCCGAAGTGCGTTCCGCCTCCGCCGCCGTCAGATCCTTGGTGGCGATGATCTTGTCCTTGGCAAGGGTCTGCATTCGTTTCAGCCGCGCATCGGCGACCTTGAGATCCGCAATGGCCTTGAAATGTGCGGCCTTCGCCTCGCCGACGGCAACGCTTTCAAGAAATGCAAGGGTCTGCCCCTTTTCCACCTGATCCCCCCATCCCACCAGGACATGGCTGATCTTCCCCTCGATGATGGGAACCACAAGGGCGGTCTTGTCCTGGTTCGCACGGATCTTTCCAGGCGCAGAAACGGTGACCGCGAACCGCTGGGGCTTCAATTCGGTTGCGACCAGTTCAAGCTGCGAGGGGGAGGCTGCAGCAGCCGCCGGGCGCGGTGAAGGGGAATCCTTGCCTCCATCCCCCGGGTTGCCGGCAAAGTCCCCTTCGCAGCCCGCAAGAAGGGCGGAAAGGGCCAGGGCCGCCAGGGCCATCGCCCGTGGAAGCCGATTCCTCTCCAGAGAGCGGGAGTGTGCGAAGCGAAACTTGCCCGCGTGGAAAACAGGGAGGCCGACAGCCGCCTGGATGCAGGCGATCGGAGAACAGGTCATCATCTTGGAAGGTTCGAGGTCGAAAGGGAGGTTTCCCGAGGAAACCCAGCGCGGGAATCCCATCCTTCGACGATCGAAGGACGGGAACGAGGAGACCTGCAGGCCGGAGGCCCGCGGAAGTCAGACTCAACCCAGGGGTTCCCAGGGGGGCGCCCGGCCCCGGCTGGAAGATGGGAGGATCGTCCTGGAAATGAAAAAAGGCCTGGGAGTCGACCGGCCCAGGAAGAGCAGAAGAAGGGCCCAGGAAAACAGGGCCAGCCCGGGGAGCTGGATATTGGCCGCCAACTGGCAGACCAGGCAGGGGAAATTCCCCGGCTGGCGCACGTGGATCTGCGCATGCACCCCCCCCACGACCACAAGAGCGGCCACGAGGAGGAGGAGCAGGCGCAGGCGGGGGGACATGACGGGGAACACTCTACGCTCGGAGGGCAATATTGCCCATTTTTTCAGGACCGGACCAGGAAACCGGCCACGAATCCGGCCACCTTCCCGGGGTCCCCCAGGGGCAGCCAGGGGAGGTCCCCCCCAGGGGGGAAGTCGGCCGCGATGGCCACAAGCCGTGGCGTCCCCGCGAAGCGGGCGGTTTCGGAGTGCCCCTTGCGCAGCACCTCGATGGTGGGGAGCTCCTGGGAACGGTAGGACTCGACCAGGACCAGGTCGAGCCCCGCCCCCAGAAGGGCCAGCCGGTCCTCGAAGGAGGGTTCCGCGTCCGGATGCCGATGGAAACAGACCGTGGCTTCGGGCCCGGCCAGCACGAGCCGTTCGGCGCCGGCCCGCCGCAGGACGAAGGAATCCTTGCCGGGCTGATCCGGGTCCGCGAACCCGCCCGAGTGCTTGATCACCCCGATCCGCAGCCCCTGGCCCCGAAGGACGGCGAGCACCCCGGCCATCAGGGTGGTCTTTCCCACCCCGCTGTTGCCGGCGAAGGCGAGGCAGGGAATCACTCCTTGGAGAGGGTCAGGGGCGCTCCGGCCTTCAGGGCGGCCAGCCGGGAGGCGGCCGGCTGGAATCCGGGACGGGAATCGAGGGCCTTTTCGTAGTACCGGGTGGCGTTCTCGCGCTCCCCCTGGTGTTCGGAAAGAAGCCCCCGAAGATAGGAGACACGCCAGAAGGGGGCTCCCAGATTGACGGCCACCGTCAGGTTTTCCTGGGCAGCGTCGAAATGGCCCTTGAGGAAGAGAACCCCGGCATAGACCTCCCGGAGTTCGGCTTCCCCGGGAAGAAGCTTGATCTGATGCTCGAGGATCCGGTCGGCCAGGGAAAGGTTCCCGTCATCCAGGGCGATTCTCGCGCGCAGCACCGCTGCAGGAGCGAAGGCGGCCTGGTAGTGGAAGAGGGAGTCCAGGTACTCTTGGGCCTGTTCTTTCTCCCCTGCCTGGTAGGCGAGCAGGGCGTTCACGAAAAGGACCCGTGGATTCCGCGGAAAAGACAGGGCAAGCTGGCGGACTTCGGCGCGCAGGTGGTCGGGAATCTCGTAGGAATCCTCCCAGAGCCCCAGATTGTCGAAATCTGGGCTCGCAGCCCGGATCTCACCCAACTTCTCTTCCAGAAGCTTCACCGGCTCCGCATCCGGCTGGGGTTCGCGGAACTCCTCGAGCGAGGCACAGGCTCCGCAGGCCAGAAGGAGGAGGGGGATCAGAAAACGGGGATGTTTCGCGTTCATGGGTTTCACTTCACGGATCGAAGGACGCTGTTGGCAACCTGGAAGAAGGAGTGGAAGGCCGGCCCCAGGGTGACGATGAAGATCGCCGGCAGGAAGCAGATCACGAGCGGAAAGGTCAGCTTCACGGGCAGGGATTCCGCCTGGACCAGCGCCTTTTCCCGGCGCCGGTTGCGGAGTTCCTGGGCCTGGACCCGGAGAACGGCGCTCAATCCCGCTCCGGTCTGCTCCGCCTGGACCATGGCCCCGACGAACGTGCTCATGTAGGGAATCCGGACACGGTCGGCAAGCCGGCGGAATGCGCGAATGCGCGGGACTCCCGCAAGGGTTTCAAGCTGGAAGAGCCGGAGTTCCTGGGCCAGGGTGCGCTCCTCCTGCTGGGAAAGAAGCACGCGGCCCAGAGCAGCATCGAAGCCCATCCCGGCCTGGCTGAGAGTGGCCAGCAATTCCAGGATGGAGGGAAGATCCTGCTCGATTTCGAGCACTCTCCTGCGCCGTCTGGTCCGGACCACAACCCAGGGAACCGCGGCAAGCATGAAAAAGAAGATCCAGGGAGAAACCGCAAGCACCGGCTGAAAGAGGTCTCCAAAACCGCCCGGAAACTCGGCTGCCCAGACGACGGATTGTTCCACCCAGCCGGACTGGTTGAGATAGACGGCCATGGCCCCTCCGAAGAGGGTCAGTCCAAGCACCATCCCCAGGAAGATCCAGGGCGCGGATTCCTTGCGATAACCCGCCAAGGAAAGCCAGTTCTGCAGCCAGCCACCCTGGAGGCGGGAGGCCCGCCGCAGAATGGTGGCCTCGTCTTCAAAGGAGGTCTTCAGCCTGAGTTTGCTGATCCGGCGGGCGGACAAGCGGATGGAAATCCAGTAGAGGCCCAGAAAGAGGAACAGCCACCCGAGGAGGACGAGCAGAAGACGCATGGGACTATTTCAAAAAGAGATGCGGCTCATTCTCCCGATCCAGATCAGTCCGATGGACTGAAGAAACATGGCCCCCGCGACCAGGCCCTGGCCGACATCGGAAGAGAGGAACCCTTCCATCCTTTCCGTGTTGGAACGCCAGACGATCAGGCCCAGGAAGTAGGAAAGAAGAAGGATCGCAAGGACCGAAGCCCGCGCCTGGGTGGACTGCCCGCGCACCCGGCGGGACAGTTCCACCCGGTCCCGGACCGTGCGTCCGACACCCGCAAGGTTGGGGGCCAGGTTGCCGCCCGTCTCCCAGTGAACTGCGAGAGCGGCCGAGAAAAGCCGGAAAGGCTCCAGGGGAACCCTGCGCTGAAAGCCTTTTACAGCCTCCTGGGGGTCGTCGCCGAGCCGAAGGCGGCCCAGGAATTCCTCGAAGACCGGCCGGATGGGCTTGGGCGCCTCCTGGGTGGCGTGTTCGAGGGAATCCACGGAGCCCATTCCGGCCCGCAGGGCGCCGATCATCATGTCGATGGCTTCTGCAAGTTGGAATTCGAGCTTCTGGACCAGCTTGGCCGCCCGGCCGGCATCCAGAAGGGTCAGGATGATGCCGGTGGTGAATCCGAAGGCCAGACAGAAGACCAGAGGAATGGAAAGGACGAAACCGAGGGCCGTCCCAAGCAGGGCTCCTCCAAGCCACGGCAGGATGAGGTGCCGGCTCAAGGAGGGAAGCGGCCCGGTCAGCTGACCCGGAGGAAGCGGAGGCCGAAGGGGTTCCTCCTCCAGCCGATCGAGAGTGATCTGCCGCAGCCGCGCCCTGCGCCTGAAGATGTTCAGGGCGGTCAGAAGAACCGCCAGACTTCCAAGAATGAACAGAAATTTACCCATGGAGCCCCCCGCCGGTCTTCTGGAACATGGAGACCGGGATCTTGGCTCCACGCGCGACCAGTTCCCCGACAAGCCGCGGCACGATCCCCGTGGGGGCGAATTCTCCCAGAACCACCCGTCCTTTCCGGCCTTGGCGCTGAAAATGAAAGATCTCCTGAAGCAGCGGGGTGTTCCCCTCCATACCCACGATTTCGACGATGCTTTCCACACGCCGCCGGCCGTCCTCGAACCGCCGAACGTGGACGATGATCTGGATCGCCGAGACGATCTGCTCGCGAATGGCCCGGGATGGCAGTTCCATCCCGGCCATGAGCACCATGGTCTCCAGACGTGACAGGGCATCCCGGGGGGAGTTGGCGTGAATCGTGGAAATTCCGCCGTCGTGACCGGTGTTCAAGGCCTGGAGCATGTCCAGCGCTTCGGGTCCCCGGACTTCGCCCACGATGATGCGATCCGGGCGCATGCGCAGCGAATTGATGACGAGATCCCGCAAGGTGATCCGGCCCTGCTGTTCGACGTTTTCGGGCCGGGTTTCCATCCGGACCAGATGTTCCTGGTCCAGGATCAGTTCAGCGGTATCCTCGATGGTGACAATCCGCTCGTCATTGGGAATGGCCTCGGCCAAGGCCCCCAAAAGGGTGGATTTCCCGGCGCCGGTCCCCCCGGAAATGAGGATGTTTTTCCGGCCTTCGACCAGAACCCCCAGAAACTGCATCATCGGCACGGACATCTCCCCCAGTCGAATCAAATCCTTCCGCCGCAGGCGCTGGCGGCCGAATCGGCGGATGGAAAGGGTCGGACCGTCGATCGAAACCGGGGGAAGCGTGGCATTGACGCGGCTCCCGTCCGGAAGCCGGGCATCCAGCATCGGCGAGGAGGTGTCGATGCGCCGGCCCACCCAGGAGGCAACCCGCTCGATCACCCGCTGAACATGCTCATCGTCCCGAAATCGCACGCGAGTGCGCTCCAGTTTCCCGAACCTTTCCACAAAGACCTGATCGGGACGATTGACCAGGATGTCCGTGACGGCCGGATCAGCCATCAAAGGCGCCAAGGGACCCAGCCCAAGAGTCTCTTCGGTGAGTTCTTCGGCCAGGCGGCGTTGTTCTTCTTCATTCAGGGGGAGGGTTTCGGAATCCAGGACCCCGGAAACGAACTCCTGAACGATCCGGGCGACCTCCTCTTCTTCTGCTCCGAGAAGGTGTCGTTCCCCAATGACGTCCAGAAGACGTTCCTGAAGCCGGCCCTTGACGGCGATGTAATCTGATCCGGCTCCTTCCGGCGGCCTCTCGAGCGATTTCTCCCCGGAAACAGAGACTCGATAGGCCTTCCATTCTTTTGGATTCCGCGAGTGGGAAGTGATCCCCTCCACCAGAGCCCGCTTGAACCGGGCCCGGGACTTTCCATCCTTGTTGAAAGAAGGATCCTTGTCTTCCGGATTCATTTCGAAACTCCCTCTTCTTCCGGATCCTCGAGAAGTTCCTCATCCTGGAACACTTCGACGTTGCCGTTCCCTTCGAAAACTTCTTCATGGCTGGAGGCCACCCCCGCCAGAATCTCCTCGACAAGCCTCTCCAGGGCCTTTCCATACCCCAAGCGTTTGCCGACATGAAGCGCCAGAGGGTCCCCGGCGTTCAGGGCGGAGAGGATCTTCTTTTGATAGGGGAAAACACAGTCCACGGATTGGCCGATCTGCCCTTCCACGTCGTAAAGCTTCAGATTCCCAGGGAAATCGACGTAGTTTTGGTTGAGGATCACCCGAATGCGGGAACGGGGGACTCCGATCTCATCAAGAACCTTGAAGTAAGGGCGGGCGCCGGCCACATTCGGAACGGTGCCTTGGAGGACCACATGGACGAGGTCGCTCAAGTCCAGAATGGCCAGCACAAGGCTGTCCAGAAGCGGAAACGTGTCGACGATGACGATATCGAAGGCCCTCCTGGCCACCTGGAGGACGTTGGCCAGGGAATCCTCTCCCACCTCCGCGGCCAGCAGGGCATTGGACGGGGCGCCAAGCAGCCGCAGCCCGGTGGAATGGGGAGTGGAAAGCTGGCGCAGAAGGGTCTCATCCAGCCTGTCCCGCTGCCGGACCGCATCCAGGATGTTCGCTTTGGGCTGAAGATCGAGCATGTAGCTGCAGACCCCCAGCTGCAGGGAGCTGTCGACCAGAAGGACCCGTCCGGGATTCCGCTCGGCGAGGCGGACCGCGGCATTGACGGCAAGCGTCGACTTGCCCACCCCGCCCTTGTTGCTGACGAAGGAGACGACGCTTCCCAGGTTTTTCGGGGGGGCGGCCCCCGCTGACTTGAGAAGCCGTCCCAGCATGGATTCCAGATCGTGGCTGGAAATCGGCCGGTTGAGAAAATCCCGAACGCCCGCCCTCAGGGACTCCACAACGATGGCGGTCTCGGAATCCTCGTTTCCGAAGATCTCGGCCCGATAGATGGCCACGACGGCCGTCGTGGGGGAAACCGCCGCCACATCCCGGGTGAAGTCCCGGAACCGGCGAAAATCACGGTCCATTTCCACGCAGACCAGATCAGGCTGGCGGGTACGGGCGAACTCAACCCCCTGGCGGAACCCGGTGGCGAACCAGACCACCATGGGAAGGCTGGGAATCCGGCTGCGGGCAGCCTCGAATTCGTCTTTGAGGCTCAAGTCTGCGCTGACCAGGAGGATGTGCGGAGTCTTTTCCAAGATTCGAAGGAGGGTAGGTTACCGCGCCAGGGCTGGAGCGAGAATGGATTCGGGAACGAGGCCGTTGAGGATGACGAGGACCTTCCGGTCGCGGGAAGACATGGCAGGCATTCCATCGACTGCGAGGGCGGAGACATTCGAGGAAACGATCTTGCCGGGGAGTTTCATGATGGTCAGCCGGGTGGTTCCATCAGGTTCGCCATTGGGGAAACCAAGCCGGAAGAAAACCCGTCCGAACCCGATGATCCGCTCTTTCCCCCGGTAGCGTTGAATGATGGGGACATACCCTTCTGCCTGGCGAACTCCGTTGAACAGCTGGATTTCCAAGGCCCTTTTGGTCCGGAATCCGACCCGGAACGGGGGCTTCAGGAAATGGCCGACGACAAGGGGCCGGCCGTCCGCGGTCAAGAATCCTCCATCGTGTGCGAACACGTCTATAGGGTAATTCACGGGGAATTTTTGGATCCGTTCCGCCCAGAGTTTTCCATTCAGTCCGAAGGGCGTGGCTCCCATGGGAACCCCCAAAGCAGGCTCGGGAACCCCCACGGACAAAACATTGCGGGCGGTGGCGATCGCAGTGGAGCGTACGGTGAGGCCGTCACGCCGGGGTCTGTAGGAGGAGCCTGCTTGGGATCCGAGAAGAGGCCCGTGGCCGAAGAAGAAGGGAACCGGCGGACCGGAGGAGCTGATTCCAGGAAGGTCGTCAAGCCCTTCGGCATTCCTGGTGCGCCGAAGACGGACAAGGAATGCAGGAGAGGCGATGGAGGCCGGAGGATTGTCTTCCAAGGAAGGCAGGAAGTCCATCCGCGTATAGTCGGAATCCTCTTCATCCGGAAGCGTGGGATCGAAGATCCCGCTCACCATGTCCCCGTTGACCAGGTTGGGGCCGTTGAGTTCCAGCCCCAGGGGGGACTCTGGAGTCCAGAGACTCGAGCGTGGCTTGTAAACCGGGCTCTTGGAGACCTCGAAGGTCGGTCCGCTTGGGGGCCTGGCGTCCAGTCCGCCCCGCAGCTGCACGACGGGCCCGGCCCCGAAATGGAAAGGGTCCTCGTTGCTGGCAACGTCCCCGGAAAAAAGGTCATCATCGAAAAGAAGTCCGGCCATCAGGCTGGCCTGGGCGCGGCGCATGCCATCCTGTTTTTTTGCGTTCGGTTCCGGCCCCAGGGGACTTTCATCCCGGTAGCGAAGCCCTTCCAATGCGGCGGAATCCGCAGCAGACTGCATTTCCTGCTGAGATAGCACGGCATAGCCGAGATCCACCTCGAGGGCCAGAAGGCCGAACATGAGGATCGAGGCCAATACGAAGAGGATCAGAACGACTCCTCGCCGGTCTTTCGAAGCAGATCGGAAACGGGGGATCTTCACGGTTCAGCCGGAGGCCTGGGAAAAACCGATCAATTGTCAGGCAGACCCTTGCCTCCGCTCCTGGAAGGAGGGCGGGAATCATGCGGAACGGCCGACACTTTCCGGTCGGTCCCGTGGATCGACTCCACCACGGTGACGTTCGGAAGGGGTCCCCGGAACCCGGGACCATGGGAGTCATCGGGAGGAGCGAACAGGGAGAAGGAAGACTGCTGGCCCCCCCCCTTCAAGTGGGCGCTCTCAGCCGCCTGGTAGGCCTCCCGCATTTCTTTTTCCACTTTGGCGTTTTCCGGCCTTCCGGAGTGGGGCACGGCCGTGATGGTGGCTTCGATGGCCATGGCTTCCGTGAGAGGCTGGACCTCCGCTGGATCGATGGCGATCACCACTTCGAGCGCCGGACGGGTCCGGGTGATGGAGCCCGCCGTGAAAGTGGAGACCTGGTAGGGAACCTCGCGCACCGTCATCGGCTTGACCACGACGCCCGACCGGACAATGACGGAAACCGTTGCCCGCTTGAAAGCATTGGTCATGGACGCCTGCAGGGCGAGCTGTTTGCCGTAGACGCCCGCGATGTTGGACTTGGCAAGATCCTGAGGATCGGCGTCCACAGGAACCGTGGAGACGAGATCGAACTGGTCGCCAACATTGAGTTCCTCGAGCCCCTGGACCTTGCTGGTGTCGATCCGCATGCCCCGTTTTCCCGGGGGGATCCCAGCCACCAGCCCCGACCGGGTTCCCACCGGCAGGAAATCCGACTCGTTGAAGAGGTAGCCGGGTTCTTTATCCCGGCGGAGAACACGGCCCCGGATCTGGGAGCGTGTGGTCAGGGTTCCTTCCGGCAGCCTGGTCTTGTCCATCCCAACCTCCGCCCAGTGGTTCCCCTGGGGATTCCAGAGGTCGTCCCGGGAGATCTGGGTGTAGGCGGGGATCTTGCGCCCGGTGATCGGAACCAGGATCAGGTTGGGAGGGGGCAGGGTTTCGGCCTCCACAGGGTCCAGAAAGGGAATCTCCAGAATGTCCAGGTACCAGAGGGTCCCGACAGCGCCTCCCACCGCAATCAGGAGGATAAGGAACCCGAGCAACGGCCCCGGGCCGAGCAGGCGTTTGAGGGTGGAGACAACCATGGTTTCTTTTACTCTTTCTTTCAGGGACGGAGCGGGTTCACTCGAAGACTTCCCGGCGAAAAATCGCCTGGCCGGAAAGAAGTTTCCGGAAGGGACGGAGTTCATCGTTCAGAGCGAACTGGCGTCCAAGTCCGAAAGGCCCGGCGTAGGTGCCGGCTTCTCCGGAACTTGCGAATCGAAAGACTCCCCCCGTGGGAGCGTTCAGGGCCGTGACCTCGCTGTCACGGGCCAGGATCGGGTTATCCAGATTGGGCTGCCCGACACGGCGGCGACCGTTCTGGTATCCGGAAAGCATTCCGGATTGGAAGGGGTAGTTGATGCGGACAGCCGCCAGGCCTTTCTGGGGTCCCGGGCTCATCAGGCTGAAGGGCCCGGTGGCGGGGTCGAGGGAATCCGGCCGGATCTCTTCCATGACGGGGATCCAGCGTATGGTCTCCACCCCGTCCTTGTTCCGCCCGACGACGGCCGGAATGCCGACCGAAAACCCGCTGGAAGGATGGCCGGGAGGCAGGCTGGAATTGAGAAGCAGGGCTCCCGGGTAGCGCAGAAGGGTCCGGATGCGTTTGGGCCCCGTCTTGATCCCGATCGATCCGCCGCGGCCCTCGGGATCGGGCTGAACGGACGGCGGGAGGGCTCCATGATCGAGGATCATCCCCGGACGAAGAGCCTGGTTGACGGGAGGAAGCGTGGCCATGAAGGCCTCCATTTCGGTCTCATCGGGGAAATTGTCCATGTCGATAACCAGGAAGGAGGGATCGAAGACCCGCTGCCGGACCACATCGGAGGCGAGCGCGGTCTCGAAATCGATATCCGGGCGCAGCGGAGTCAGGGCAAGCTCGCGGGCGGCAACCCGCGCGGCTTCCTGGACGACCTGGGCCGAAAAAAGAAGCCGTCCCATTCCCAGGGTGGCCCCAAGAAGGAGATAGAGGATCAGGGAGACCATGGCGAACTCCACCAGGACCGACCCCGCCCGGAGGCCGGCCGGAGCCGCCGTTCGAAGGCGGGGATCGGGGTCAGGATCCGAGAAGGATTTCATGGGGAAGCCGGCCATGCGCCAGGAGGAAGACAAGGAATCCGACCGCCATGGCCGGAACGTAGGCCAGCTCGTCCTTTCCTCTGAGGCGGGCGACTATTGCAAGTATCCCACCTGCCAGCGCCGTGTAGAGGAAAACAACGAGGAGACCCTGAGGGCCCAGAATGGACCCAAGTGCGGCAAAGAGCTTGGCATCTCCGCCCCCGAAACCGCCCATCCGGAAGAGAAGGGCCCCGATCCCAAAGCCGAGCAGGAGCCCGAAAAGGAAATTCCCCCAGGTGGCCCCGGAAGCCCCGAAAAGAACCAGGCCCAGGCCCCAGAGGAGCAGTATGGCCCAGACCGCATCAGGAACCTCCTTCTTGCGGAGGTCGTAGACGGCGGCACCGGCCAGGACGGCGAATGGGAACCAAGCCATGGAAGGGACCTCTCAAGGAGACAGGAAACTCCTCCCCCGCGCGAAGCGGGGGAGGAATCCCCTTTTGTTTGCAAGGGGCCTTTCAGGTCCATGGGCCGGACCCGAGCCCCTTTCTACGACTAGTTGGTATCCAGGACCAGCTCTTGCACAGTCTTGTTCTCGAACCCGTAGTTGTTCTGAACACGAGAGGTGTTGGAGTTGGCGAGGATGTCCGACAGGTCGACAATGATCCCACCGTCACCGTTCAGGTTTGTGACGTCGGTGCTCGAGGTGGTTTCAATGATGCGGCCACTCACGATCGGGTTGTTGTCCGCGTTGTGGACGCCGGGGAGAACGCCAGCCGTGACGGCCAGCATGTCGTTGGTCTTGTGACCGAAGATGGAGACGGCCGCAGCAGCCACGAGGGCCACGCCCGCCACCAGCAGCCCGTATTCCACGAGGGCAGCGCCCTTGCGGTTACGGAAGAGTTTCATGAAGAACTTCACTACAACCTCCGGAGTTGGGTTACTCTTTCTTGGTTTGGGGGTGAAGGGAGGAGGATGCCCGGCTTTCGCCAGGCCTTTCCGCCCAGTCATGGGGAGTCGCCGAAGCTCCATCGAGGCGCCCCTGGATCAGGGGCTGCCCCTTGGGAACCACGGCGGTTGGATTTTCGTCCACCTGGGTTGCGATCCGCTTTCCGGGCAGAAGGCCTGCGGCGGCAAGGAGTTCCGCGGTGGTGGGGAAAACCCAAAGGTCGGCATCGGGAAGGGGATCCCGGACGAGGACCGGATTCACCAGGATCACCAGCTCCTGATCCTGGTCATTGCGCGTGAAGCCTTGAAAGAACCAGCCCAGGATGGGAACCGAAGCGATTCCGGGCGTGCGGGTCTGGCCGTAGCTGCCCTGGGACTGGAGCAGGCCGCCGATCAGGAGCGACTGGCCGTCCTGGAGACGGGCGCTCGTCCGCAGGGCCTTGGTCTGGAAGGCGATCGTGGCCGGAGTGGTGCCGGTGGTGTCGCGGATGGTCTGGGTCAGACCGGCATCCGGTTCCACGATCTGGGGAATCAGGTCCAGGGTGATCACGTCGTTCTGGTCCACGAGCGGGCGGATGGAAAGCTGGATGCCGAAATTGGCGAATTGGACGCTGTTGAAGACTCCCGGAGTGGTGCCCGGAGTTTCCGCATTGCCGAAAGCGGGCGCAAAGGAGACCGGGATCGGAATCTGGCCCCCGACCTGGAAGGAGGCGATCTCGCCCGAAAGGACCATCAGGGAAGGCTGCGAAAGGGTGCGGGCGATGTCCTCCGATTCCAGGATGGAGAGGATGGAATCCAGAAGAACGCGGTCCCCGGCAATCAGGAATTCATTCGATGCATTCCCGGAGAGCGACTGGAGGACGTTGTTGACCGTGGGAGTGCCGGGGCGCACGTTGAAGTCCGCAGCCTGGAAAAGAAGATCCGAATCGAAGGTCCGCAGGAGGGAGCGGTCGATCTGGAAGAGCCGGATCTGCACCCGCACCTGGGGAAGATCCTCCACTTCGATGAAGGAAAGGATCCTCCCGTCGGCCAGTTCGATCGCCTTGGCGCGCGCGATGTTGGCCTCCACGCGGTTGAACAGGGCCGTTCCGCTGGCCGAAGAACCGCCCCCCGCGCCGCCCAGGCCGCTGAGCCCGCCGCCCAGCCCCGTGGAGCCGGACTGGGAGCCGCCGCCCCCCTGCCCGCCTCCGGACTGGGTTTCGGTCAGGGCTCCGCTTTCATCCCCCAGGACGGTGATGTCGTTCTCGGCGCTGCCTTTCTGGCCGGTAAAGACGCGGGAAGCCACGGTCAGGATGCGCAGAAGCGAAACCTGGTCGGGGACGGTCCCTTCCAGCACGAGAACATCCTCCTCGTCGTTGGGCATCTGGCCTCTGAGAATGCGCCGGATGGTGACCCTTTCTCCCCCAAGGGGTTGGATCGCTTCCTGGATCCTTTCCTCCATGGTTCGGGGAAGTTTCTCCAGACGAATGAGATTGATCACGGCCCCGGCAAGGGCTCTGTTGCCGGTTTCGGGGGGGGGGGAAACCTGGGCTCCGCCCTCGGGAGTCCCCTCTCCGGGAACCCCGATCAAGGTTTCCCCGGCACTGCTGCGTCTTCCCGAGGCCTCCAGATAGCGGTTGGCCACGTTCTCGGCGGCCTTGGAGTAGCTGATGTCCGGAACCAGGCCCCGCAGAACGATGGCGTCCCGGTCCGGAGCCATTTCCGCACGGATGCTGGCATGGATCTCCTGGAGAGCCTTCTGAAGAAGGCTCAAGTCCACCTGGACTGCATAGTTGAACTCCTGGAAACTCCCATCCTGGAACCAGACGATCAGGCTGGTCCGGCCAACCCCTTTCCCGAAAAGAAGGACTTCGCGGTTCGTGAGGGCGATCTCACCGAGAATGGATTCATCCCCCACGGCCACCCGTTCAACACTCTGGGGGAAAAGGATCCGCTGGTGGGTGCCCTTGATGAGGGTGCGTTGTTGAAGCCCCTTGCCGCCGGACTCCTGGTCCCCCGGCACCCCCCCCCTTGGTCCTGCAGCAGGGAGAGAGGAGGGCTGCCCGCGAAGGCCAGGCCCGGCCCCAACATGCATCCGCAGAGGGCCATGAGTGCGACCCACCCAAGACGAAGCCGGTTGCGGGCTTCGCGGGGAGGAATGCTTTCTCGGGGTTCAGAACCTTTCAGTTCCGGAATCGGCCAGAGGCTGGAGGGGAGCAGTCTCTGGCCCCATTCCCACACCGCATTCGTTGCGGGCAGGGGTTTGGTTCGGGGCATGGAACGGGGGCACGGGGAGGTTTGGGGACTTAAAGAGCCGGACGGAGAAACCCGGGATGAGGGAACCCGGCATCGAATCCATCCGAGGGGAGCGGAATGGCGCGGCGACTCTCCAAAGCGGACCCGGATTCCCGATCCCGCTCCAGCGGGCTCCAGGGAGGGGGAAACCGAGCTTCCTTCTTCGAGTTGTCATGCCCATCAATCTTACCCGAAGGCTGGGAGCTGGCAAGAAACACCCCGGCTTTCCACAGGTCCTGCACGGTGGTTTCCGAGGCTGCAAATGAAGCCTTACCCGCCAGGGAAAGTGGGAAACCTTCAGGTAACCACAAGATATGGGTCCCAATCCTTCTCGAAAGGAGCAGGCCGGCCGGCTTGTGGTTTCGAAATCTCCAAGAAAGTTTCCTGGTCCGGGGCAGTTACTCTCTTCTGAATGGAACTCATCCTGCTTGGAAGCGGTTCCGCGGGGAATTGCACCCTGATCCGGGCCGGGAACGGCGCGGAAGCGGTGGTGGTGGCGCTGGATTGCGGGCTGGCCCTGCGCACCGCCCGCAACCTGGCCCGGGACGCCGGCCAGGACCTGGGCCATCTGGATGGAGTGTTGCTCACCCACCACCAT
This sequence comes from uncultured Planctomycetales bacterium, assembly GCA_964591365.1. Classification (GTDB taxonomy): domain Bacteria; phylum Planctomycetota; class UBA1135; order UBA1135; family UBA1135; genus CAZQAP01. The sequence continues at coordinate 179 of CAZQAP010000060.1, read as the reverse complement.
GCGGATCATTCCGCCAACGTCGTGCCCCTGGCCGCCCGATCGAACTGCAAGCTCCACGCCCACCCCCAGGCCTTGGAGGCCCGCCCCCTTCTGGGACCCCGGGAACGGACCCGGCGCGGAGTGGCCTTGACTCCCTATCGGGAAGACGCGCCCTTCCAGATCGGGCCGCTGCGATGCAC
>CAZQAP010000059.1:0-16669 GCA_964591365.1 uncultured Planctomycetales bacterium | reverse complement strand
CCCGCGCGGACGAAGCCCTGCGCAGGCTCAAGAACGATGCCGTCCGCGGCGCGGCCGTGCTGGTCGTCAACCCGGATTCCGGGCCTGCTTCTTCAGCAGCAACATCACCGGGCACCAGCCGGTGAAGGCGGACTGGAGCAGGTTCAGGCCGATGAAACCCGTGAAGAGCAGCCACCACGGGCTCCACAGCCATGCCAGGAGGGTGGAGACGAGCACCAGGGCGCCCGCGATTCCGCGCAGGGAGTTTTCGATGGAGGTGTTGTTCATGGCGTGCGGTGTTTCTTCTCGTTGAGCAGGTAGTAGGCGCTGGGGACCACCACCAGCGTGAAGAGGGTGGAGGCCACCAGTCCGAAGATCAGCGCCCAGGCCAGACCCGAGAAGATGGGGTCCAGGGCGATGGGCCAGGCTCCCAGGGCGGTGGTGCCCGCCGTCAGGAGGATCGGCCGCATCCGCACGGCGCCGCTTTCGAACAGCGCCTGCTTGAAGGGCATGCCCTCCTCGAGAGCCTGGCGGATGAACTCGATCAGGACCAGGGAGTTGCGCACGACGATCCCGCCCAGGGCGATCATGCCGATCATCGCCGTGGCCGTGAAGAAGATCGAATCCGGGAACCCGCCGACGTTGGGAGCGAAAAAGCGGTTCAGGAAGAAGAACCCCGGCATGATCCCGATCGAAACCAGAGGAATGGCGAGCATGACCAGCAGCGGCATCGCCATGGAATTGGTCTCGACCATGAGAAGGATGTAGATGAGCACCATGGCCGCGGCAAAGGCGATGCCGAGATCCCGGAAGACCCGCAGCGTGATGTGCCATTCGCCTTCGCCGTCCCAGACGGGGCGGATCCCGTCCGGCAGCGGATCCTTGCGCAGCGAACGTTTCAGGGAGAGGATCGCTTCCGCCGGGGGACGCCCCGCCATTTCTCCCAGGACGTAGACCACCGGGAGCAGGTCCTTGTGGTAGATGGCCCTGTCGGCGGGCTTCTCGGTGAAACTTCCGATCTCCGCAAGAGGGACCAGGGCTCCCTGGGTGCTGCGGGCCGCCAGAAGACCGAGCTGGTCGCTCCCCGTGCGCTGGGGCCGGGGAAGGCGCACGCGGATGGGGAGCGGCTGCCGTTCCCCGGGAGTGCGCACCGTGCCGGGCGTGCCTCCCGAAATCGCAAGACCGAGCAGCCGGGCGACCTGGGCCTCGCGGACGCTGTGCAGACCCGCCTGCTGACGGTCGAGGGCGTAGTCCACCCGGGCATGCGGTTCGGTGGCCATCACGTCCAGGTCGGTCAGGCCCTTCTCGGCGGCCATGCGTTTCTCGAGAGAACGCGCCGCCGCGACCAGCTTCGCGTAGGGGGTCTCCTCCCGGCCGTAGACCTCGGCGACGACGGTGGAGAGAACCGGGGGGCCGGGAGGGACCTCGACCAGCTTCATGCGGACCCCGTCCCGGGCCGCCAGGTCTTCGAGATCGTGCCGCATGCGCAGCCCGATGGCGTGGCTCTGGAGGGAGCGCTTCTCCCGCGGCACCAGGTTGATGTGGATGTCGGCCAGCTCGGGGGATTGCCGCAGGTAGGTGTGCCGGATCATCCCGTTGAAATCCATCGGGGAGGCCGTTCCCACGAAGGACTGGACGCTGGTGATCTCGGGCTGGGTGACCAGATAGTTTTCGAAATCGCGGACGACCGCATCGGTGTGCTCCAGCGTGGCCCCTTCGGGCAGGTCGAGCATGACCTGGAGCTCGTCCTTGTTGTCGTAGGGGAGCATCTTCAGCGGAACCAACCCCAGAGCCGCGATTCCGTTCGCACCGAGGAAGAGGGCCAGAACGAAACCGAGCAGCAGCCAGGCCCGCCGGCGGGTGGCCACGAAGGGCGCCAGAAGCCGGCGGTAGAAGCGGCGTGCCAGGGGCGAAGTCGGATCGACCGCCTCGGGGGGCTCTCCGCCTCCGGCGCCGTCGGGAAGCCCCTTGTGCTTGAGGAGCAGGTGCGCGAGCCAGGGGACCACGGAAAGGGCCGCCACGGTGGAGAAACTCACCGTCAGCGGCACGTTGGCCGCCATGGGCCGCATGTAGGGCCCCATCATTCCCGTGATGAAGAGCATCGGCAGGAAGGAGACGATGATCGTGAGCGTGCTCATGATCACCGGAGGCAGGACCTCCCGGACCGCGTCGAGAACCGCATCCCGCGCCGGCCCGGCCCGCTTGCGCAGGTGCCGCTGGATGTTGTCCACGTTGGTGATCGGATCGTCCACCACCAGGCCCAGGGAGAGGATCAGGGCGAAGAGCGTGACCCGGTTGATCGTGTATCCCAGGGCCCAGTTGACGAAAAGGGCCAGCGCGAACGACATCGGGATGGAGAGGGTCACCGTCAAGGCCTCTCTCCAGCCCAGGGTCAGGAAGAGCAGGCCGGCCACGCTGGCCAGCGCGAAGACGATCGATTCGAAGAGTTCGTTGACCTTGCGGTTCGCGGTTTCGCCGTAGTTGCGGGTCACCGTGACGTCGATTCCCCGGGGAAGAACCTGCTCCCGGATCCGGCCGACTTCCTCGAGGACGCGCCGGGCCACGCTCCAGGCGTCGGTCCCCTTCTGCTTGGAAAGGGCCAGGGTCACCGCCGGCCGGGTTTCTCCGGCGCGGGCCTTGTCGGCCGGGCCGAAGGCGATGCGGGTGTAGACGCCGGGCTCCTCCGGCCCGTCGGTGATGTCGGCGATTTCCCGCAGCCGCACGGGGAGCCGCCCGCGGGCAGCCACGACCAGGGCTCCCAGCTCCGCGGCGTTGTGGAATCCCCCCCCTGAGGTCAGGTGGAAGGTGGTGTCCAGCCGGTCGAAGGAACCGGCGGTGGAAGGCACGTCGGCCTGGCGGATCGCATCCGCGACGTCCGCCAGGGTCAGGTTGCGGGCGTGCAGCCGGTCGCGGTCCACGTCCACCCGGATCTCGCGCCGCAACCCGCCCACGAGCTGCGTCCGGGAGAGTTCGGGAAGGGCGTCGAGCCGGGCCTTCAGCTCCTCTCCGATCCTGCGGATGGTGTAGCCGTCCTGGTCCTTGCCGGAGAGGGTGAGGAGCAGGATGGGGACGTCGTCGATCTCGACCGGTTTCACGACCCACGAGGTGACGATGGACGGAATGATGTCCCGATGGGACTGGATCCGGTCGCGCAGCTTGATCAGGGAATCTTCCCGGTCTTCGTTGACGTAGAAGCGGACCGTCACGACCGCGCGGTCGCGCATGGAGACCGAATAGACGTATTCCACGCCGTCCACCTGCCACAACAGGCGTTCGAGCGGGGTGGAGACCAGCCGTTCCACTTCTTCCGCGCTCGATCCGGGCGCTTCGATGTAGACATCCGCGAGCGGAACGACGATCTGGGGATCCTCTTCGCGGGCCGTCACCAGGATGGCCGCGGTCCCCAGCCCGAGAGAGGCCAGCAGGAGGATGGCCGCGTTGCGGTTGCCCAAAAAGCGGGCGACGATCCGCTCGAGGAGCCCCCGGCGGGAGGGGAGGGGGGATGCGCTCACGGCAGTTTCACCTCCTCCCCGCCCCGCAGGCCGGCCAGGATCTCGACCCGGCCTCCATCCGATGCTCCGGTGCGGACGGCCCGGCGCGCCCAGCGGCCGTTCTCCAGGACTTCGACCATCTCCAGTTCACCCACCCGGAAGACGGCCTTCTTCGAGACGCTGACCCGTTCCTGTTCTCCGACCCGGTAGCGCAGCGTGCCGAACATGCCCGGGGCCGGCTCCTCGGGAAGACCGGCGCCGTCGGGCGCGATGGGCACGCGGATGCGGACGGTGCGGCTTGCGGGATCGCTGCTCGGGGCGACCTCGGAGACGCCGGCCTCCCCTTCGACCCCCTCGAGCGCCCATTTCAAGGGCGTGCCCAGCGCGGCGTGATCCCGGTCGCTGACCGGCAGGTGGGTTTCCAGGCAGAGCCGCTGCGGATCGTAGAGCGAGTAGAGCGGTTTTCCCGGCAGCGCCAGGTCGCCGGGCCCGACGAGACGGGCTTCGACCACCCCGCGGACGGGGGAGGTCACGTCCGTCTTGGAAAGCGCGGTTTCCGCGATGTCGAGCCGGGCCCGGGCCTGCTTCAAGGCCGAGGCGGCGGCGTCGAGTTCCTGCTGCGAGGAGACTTCCTGTTCGCGCAGGCGCTGGATGCGCTGGTATTCGACCTGGGCCAGGTCGAGGGCCGCCCGCGCGGAGTCCCGGGCGGAGATCAGGGGGGCCGGATCGATCGCGGCCATGAGCTGGCCGGCTTCCACGCGGTCGCCCACGTCCGCCCGGACCCTCACGATGCGCCCCGAGACTTCCGCGGAGACCTGGATGTGGTCCAGCGACCGGACGGTGGCGGGGACCTCCCTCCAGAGGGTGACCTTCTCCCGGCGGGCGGTCTCGGAGACATCCGAGGGGGCCCGGAGGGGGGCGGCCACCGCCGGGCCGGGGCCGGGGGTGGTCTTGGGGCCTTTGCCGCAGGCGATCGGAGCCAGGGCAAGGGCGGGAAGGAGGATCGGAAGGAAGATGGCGGGTTTCATCTCGTATTCCCCAGGCGGCAGTGGTCGCGGATGCAGTCGAGCAGGGCGTTCATTTCCAGGAAGACCACGTGGTAGTAGACGTTCTGGCCCTCCCGGCGGGCCGCCACGATCCCGTTCTGCCGCAGGATGGCGAGCTGCTGGCTGGTGCCGGCCTGGCCGATTCCGGTGGCGGCCGAGATCTCTCCGACGTTGGCCTCCCCGCGGCGCAGGAAGTCGATGATCCGCAGCCGGACGGGATGGGAAGCGGCGCGAAGCAGGGGAGCGGCCTTTTCGAGGTCCTCCATGGGAACGAGCGGCTTTTTCCTGGTCATTTGAACATATATATAAGCATATATTCAGGCCAGTCAAGCCTTTTTTTCTGCCCACCCGGGGCCGGGAGGAGGGATCAGTCGGGGAGTTTCCCGGCGGTGATCCAGACCCCCAGGAAGATCACCACCAGGGCCAGGAGCAGGCTGACCCGCAGCCAGAGAAGGCTCTGCTCGGGGCGGCCCCGCCCCCGGACCCAGCCCATGGCGGGGCCCATGGACAGCATGAAGACCACCAGGGCCAGGAGGATCTTGGCCATCAGGAAGGGGGCCGCCCCGTCCTTCAGGTGCCCGCTGGCGGCCGCCAGGTGCATGCCGGTGAGAAGAAGAAGAGCCGTGGCGATCCCCGCCATCCGCAGGAATTTCCTGCCCATCGCCCGCACGGTTTCCATGTCCGCATTTCCCGGGTTCTTCAAGAGCGGTCCGACGGCATCGTGGAGGAAGTGGATCCCCCCGGCGAGGATGACCGCGCCGGCGACGTGGATGAAGAGGGAAACCGTGAGCATGAAGGCCAGTTTATGGGAGCGGGCCCCGGAAGACACCGGGACCCGCAGGATGGTCGTGGATTCCCTCTGGCATTCAGCCGGCCCGCAGGAACACGAAACGCTGGACTCCGTCCGAGCGGATCCGCATGCGGAGCCCCTCTTTCAGGTCGGTATTTTGAAGCGCCTTGTGGAAGCCCTTCACTCCATGGATCCGGGTTCCGTTGATGGCCACGATCTGATCCCCCGGCCGGATTCCCGCCTCCGCAGCCAGGCCGCCGGGTTCGACCGAATCCACCAGCACTGCCGAACGGGATTCGATCCCGAGGGCCTCCGCTTCGTTCCGCGTCGCCGGGCGCACGGTGAACCCCAGGGAGGTGTCTCCGCCTGCGGAAGAGGCCACGGGGCCCTGATCCTTCAAGTGGCCGATCTCGACCACTACGGAAAGCTCCTTCCCGTCGCGGGAAAGGTCGATGGAGACCTCCTTCCCGGGAGTGGTGGCCGCGATGGTGTTGCGGAGCTGGTTGGCGTCGTGCATCTTCTTGCCGTCGATGCTGGTGATGATGTCGCCGTCCTGGATGCCGGCCTTTTCCGCGGGCCCGCCCTCCACGATCTGGCCGACAAGGACCCCGTCGGTCCCCTCGAAGTGGAAAGAGCGCGCCAGATCGGCATTCAGGTCCTGGATGTAGGCCCCCAGGCGGCCGCGGTCCACGTGGCCGGTCTCGATGATGCTGGTCATCACCGATCGGACCATGTTGATCGGGATGGCGAATCCCAGGCCCATGGCGCCGCCCGACTTGGAGTAGATGGCCGTGTTGATGCCCACGACCTCCCCCTCCATGTTCACCAGCGGGCCGCCGCTGTTGCCGGGATTGATGGCCGCATCGGTCTGGATGAAGTTCTCGTAATCCGCCAGGCCCATATGGTTGCGGCCCTTGGCGCTGACGATCCCCGCTGTGACGGTCTGCTCCAGGCCGAAGGGGTTGCCCACGGCCAGCACCCAGTCCCCGACGTCGATCTTTTCCGAATCGCCCAGGGTGGCCGGAACGAAGCCGTCCGCATCGATCTTCAGAACGGCGAGGTCGGTGTGCTCATCCGTCCCCACGATCTTGGCGGAGAAGGTCCGGCCATCGGCGGTTTTCACGTTGACCTTGTCGGCCCCCCGCACGACGTGGTTGTTGGTGAGGATGTAACCGTCTTCCCGGACGATGAGGCCCGACCCTTCCCCCTGGCGGATCAGGTTCTGCTGGGGCATCCGCAGGCCCTGCGGCCCCTGGGATCCGTTTCCGAAGCCGAAGAATCGGCGCAGGAAGTCGTCGTTCGGGAACCCGGAACCGGGGCCGAACTGGAAGAACCGCGGGCCTTCCTGCATCGAGGTCTTGAGGGTGGCGGTGGTCGTGATGTTCACCACGCAGGGGCGGATCTTGCCGGCAACCGCCCGGAATGCGTGGGAGAGCTCTTCCGCGCCGGTCAGGCGCTTGTGGGATCCCCCCGGGGCCCCCAGGGCTGGAGAGGCTCCAGCCAGGACCGCCAATAGGGAGGATCCGAGAAGGATGGGCAGGATGCGTTGGTGCTTCATGATGATGCCTCCGTTTTTCGAAGGAATAAAAAACGGATCAGGGGGCGTTTTGTGGCCCTTTTTCTTTCCAGATTTCGGCCCGCCCACCCCTTGCCCTCTTCCTTGAGCAGGTCGAGAATGCGCCCCTTCCCGGCCGCTTCCCCTGCCGCCATCCCGGTCAAACAGGGCCGGCCCTTCCTTCGTATTGGTCGGATTCCCTCCCATGAACGTCGACGTCCAGCAGATCAAGGACCGCATCGGGGCCAAGACCGAGATCCTCCACCGCTTGAAGGCGGAGCTCGGGAAGGTCCTGGTGGGCCAGGAATACCTCGTGACCCGCCTGATGGTGGCCATCGTCTCGGACGGCCACGTCCTCCTGGAGGGGGTGCCGGGGCTGGCCAAGACCACCGCCATCAAGTCGCTGGCGGCAGCCATCGACACCGGGTTCCAGCGGATCCAGTTCACCCCCGACCTCCTTCCGGCCGACCTGGTGGGAACGCTGATCTACAATCCCCGGGACGGCGGCTTCACCACCCGAAAAGGGCCGATTTTTTCCAACTTCATCCTGGCCGACGAGATCAACCGGGCTCCCGCCAAGGTCCAGTCCGCGCTGCTGGAAGCCATGCAGGAGCGGCAGGTCACCATCGGGGAGACCACCTTCCCGCTCGACCCTCTTTTCCTGGTCATGGCCACCCAGAACCCGATCGAACAGGAAGGGACCTATCCGCTCCCGGAAGCCCAGGTCGACCGGTTCATGCTCAAAGTCCTGGTCGGTTATCCCACTCCGGAGGAGGAGCGCAAGGTCATGGACCTGGCTCTCGACAACACCGCCGCAGAGATCCATCCGGTCACCAAGCCGGAAGAAATCTTCGAGATGCGCAAGGTTGCCCGGATGATCTACATCGACGACCAGGTCAAGAACTACATTCTCGCCCTGGTCCAGGCGACCCGTGAGCCGGCGAAGTTCCGGCTGAAGGATCTGGAACCCCTGATCGAATTCGGCGGTTCCCCGCGGGCCTCGATCTACCTCGGGATTGCCGCCCGGGCCAAGGCCTTTGTAGGCGGCCGGGGCTACGTAACTCCCCAGGACGTGAAGGACATGGCTCCCGACGTCCTGCGTCATCGGCTGCTTCTCTCCTACGAAGCGGAAGCCGAGGAAATGAGTCCGGATGATGTCGTGCGGCGGATCCTCGACGAGGTTCCCGTCCCCTGACCCGTTTGCAGACCGTGGCCAGCCCCCCGGTCGCCCGGAACCGATCGGTCACCGAGATCCTTCGGAAGGTGCGCAGGATCCAGATCGTGGCCAACCGCCAGGTGAGCGATTTGATGGCGGGGAGCTACAACAGCGTTTTCAAGGGAAGAGGGATGGAGTTCGAGGAAGTCCGGGAATACCAGCCCGGAGACGACATCCGCACCATCGACTGGAATGTCACGGCCCGTGCCGGCCATCCGTATATCAAGCGGTTTTCCGAGGAGCGGGAACTTACGGTTCTCTTCCTGGTGGACGTTTCAGCTTCGAATCTTTTCGGAACCGCCGGGCTTTCCAAGCTGGAACTGGCCACCGAAGTGGCGGCCCTGCTCATGTTCACCGCCTTGAAGAACAACGACAAGGTCGGCGTGATCCTCTTTGCCCATGAAGTGGTCCTCTACCTTCCGCCCCGCAAGGGGAAAGGGGCCGTCCTGAGAGGGATCCGCGAGCTGATTTCCGCAGAATCCGTCTCCAGGCCGGTCGATCTCCAGAACGCGATCGATTTTCTGGGCCGGGTTCAGAAACGCAAGGGAATCGTATTCCTCATCAGCGACTTTCTTGTTCCCCTTGATCGCCGCACGCTTGCCGTCGCCCGGCACCGGCACGACCTGATCGCCATATCGGTCGACGACAGGCGCGAATGCGAACTTCCCGATGTCGGCTTCCTTCGTCTTGTCGATCCGGAAACCGGTGCTGTTCGGGAGATCGACACACATTCCCGCCGGCTTCGAAAGCACTTCTCCCGGCAGGGTCAGGAGAGGAAAACGGTCCTCGAACGAACCTTGAGGCGGGCAGGCGTTGACCACCTTGCCCTCCGCGCAGGGGAGTCGTACACGGAGGGCCTCATGCGGTTCTTCCGCATGCGCGAACGGAGGATGAGGTGAAAACCTTTCTCCTGGCTTCGGCCGCCTTGGCAGCTTCCCTTGCCGCGACGGGCTGTTCCAGGGGAGCGTCCCAGGCGGATTCTGGCGCCCCCGCCGCCGCCCCCGAAGGCGCCCCCCTTGCCACCGAGGTGGATCGCGGCCCGGTCCACGTCCGGGTCGCCTTTTCCCCCGCCTCGCCCCGTCTTTCGGATCTGCCGACCCTCACCCTCGACGTGCTCGCCGATCCTGCCGTGGAGGTCGGCGAGACTCCCTTCGGGGACCGGATCCCCGGATTCCTGGTGCGCGATTTTCGACGGGAACTGCCGCGCGAGGAGGGGGATCGGGTCCTCCGGCGCACCGTCTACACCCTGGAGCCGGTCGAATCCGGCACCTTCGTCCTGGATCCGATCAAGATCTCCTTTCGGGACACCCGGCTTTCCGGAGACGGAAAAGAGCATTCCGTTGTCACGGAGCCCCTCAAGGTCACCGTCCAGACCGTGGTTGCGGAAGAAGTGGCCAGCCTCGACCTTCTTCATCCCCCGGCAAAGCCGGTGGCTCTTCCTGCGCCCCCGATGACGGTCACGGCCTGGGCACTGCCGGCTGGCAGCCTTTTCCTGCTTGCTCTGGCTGTTCTGCTGGTGCGCAGGATTCGCCGCCGTCCTCCGCGGGAGCAAAGACTGTCCCCCTTCGAGCGCGCCATGCACGCCCTGGAAGAACTCGCCGCGTCGGGCAAGGGCCTTTCCGGAGAGGCCAAGATCTTCTATGTCGAACTGACCGGGATCGTGCGGCGGTTCCTGGAGGACGTGACCGGAATCCGTGCCGCGGAACAGACCACGGAAGAATTCCTTGCCGCCATCCGTGAGCACCCGTCCTTCGATGCCGGCTGGCGCCAGGAGCTGGGGGAATTCCTCGAGGCGGCGGACCTGGTCAAGTTCGCCGGCCGGATTCCGGACAAGGAGGCGCTTCAGGAAAGTCTGGAGCGGGCCCGCCGTTTCCTCCGCAAGGGCGCCGCCGAGCCGGCACAGGAAGAGAGGGGAGGACTTGCCGCGTGAACGGCCTTCTCTTCCACAATCCTTTCTGGGGCCTGGCGATCCTGCCCTTGGGAATGGCGCTCTGGCTCTCCCTTCGCCGCCGCCGTCGCCGCGCGGTGCTTTTTTCGGATGTCGGCCTGGTGGAAAAACTGCCGCCCACCTTCGCCCTGGTCTTCAAACGCCGGCTCCCTCTGCTCGGGTTCCTCGGGCTTCTTTTGTCGTCCCTGGCCCTGGCACGCCCCCAGCAGGGCAAGGAGGAGTTCCGGGTGCACACCGAGGGGATCGCCATCCAGATCGCCCTGGACAGGTCGGGTTCGATGCAGGCTCTCGACTTCCATCTTGACAATAAACGGGCCCGGCGCATCGATGCCGCCAAGGCCGTCACCCGGGATTTCATCACCGGCGGCGAGGAGCTTCCCGGCCGGCCCGACGATCTGCTCGGGCTCGTTGTTTTCGGCGGCTTTTCCGAAAGCCTCTGTCCTCTCACCCTCGATCACGGGGCCCTGCTCCAGATCCTCCATGGAGTGGACGTCCCCCAGCCGATCCGCGACGAAAACGGAAGGATCCTGAACCAGAAGTTCCTCAAGGAGGAGTCTGCAACCGCCATCGGCGACGCTGTCGCACTTTGCGTGGAACGGCTTCGCAATGTCAAGGCCAAGAGCCGGGTGGTGATCCTTCTTTCAGACGGAGAGAACACGGCAGGGGTCGTAGATCCTCTCGATGCCGCGGACACTGCGGCCGAATTCGGCATCCGGGTCTACACCATCGGCATCGGGTCCACCGGGACCGCGCCTTTTGAAACCATCGACGTCTTTGGACGGAAGGTTTTGCGGGCCGCTCCCGTCAAGCTCGACGAGAAGCTGCTCACGGCCCTGGCCGAAAAGACCGACGGCCGGTATTTCAATGCCCGGGACACCGATTCCCTCGAGAAGGTCTACGCTGCCATCGGGGAGCTTGAGAAGACCGAGATCGAGGGGCGCCGGTTCACCCAGTACCGGGAGCTTTACCAGGCCCTTCTCGTGCCGGGAATCTTCCTGCTCGCTGCTGAGATGTTCCTCCGCTGCACCCGTTTCCGGAGTCTTCCCTGATCATGGTCTGGGGCAGCCCGCAGCTTCTTCAGCTCCTCTGGGGCCTTCCCTTCCTCGGCTGGCTCATGTGGCTTGCCGGGCGGAGCCGGCGTGCGGCTCTGGCGAGCTTCGCCGATCCGGTCATGGCCGCCCGGATCACTCCTTCCGCCAGGGCCTCCCGGGGCTTTTTCAAAGGGGCGCTCTGGCTGGCGGGAGTCGGGTTCCTTGTGGTTGCCGCCGCCCGGCCCCGGTTCGGCGTCTACTATGAGGAGGTCAGCGCGGAAGGGGTCGATCTGTTCGTATGCCTCGACGTCTCCCGTTCGATGCTGGCCCGGGACGTGGCTCCGAGCCGCCTGGAGCGTGCCAAGTCCGACGTTCTGGATCTTCTCGAGAAACTCCAGGGCGACCGCGTCGGCCTGATCGCTTTTGCCGGGAAGCCGGTGCGGGTCTGTCCCCTGACATCCGACCACGGCTTTTTCAAGTCGGTCCTCGCCGAGGTCTCGCCCTTGAGCGCCCCGCGCGGCGGCAGCCTGATCGGAGATGCGATCCGGGAGGCTCTTGCCGATCTTCCCCGTGACGCCCGGCGGGATCAGGCCATCATCCTCATCACGGATGGGGAGGACCAGGATTCCATGCCCCTGGATGCCGCCGAACTCGCTGTGAAAGCCGGAGTCAAGATCTTTACGGTGGGACTTGGGGATTCCAAGGAAGGCGGCCGGATTCCGGTCCAAAACGAAAGAGGCGAGACCGTCTACTTGAAAACGGACGGGCAGGTGCTCTGGTCCAAGCTGGACGAAAAGCTGCTCAAGGAGATCGCCATGCGCTCTGGCGGGGCTTATGTCCCGGCGGGGACCAATGCCTATGACCTGGGCCGGATTTATGAACAGCATCTTGCGGGCCTGACCGCCGGAAAATACGACACGGAAAAACGGCGGCGTTACAGGGAGCGGTTCCAGGTCTTCCTTCTGCTTGGGCTCGCTTTCCTTGGGGTGAACCTCCTGATCCCGGAAGTGCCGCGTCCGCGAAGAAGGGGGAAAAAGCGGTGAAGGCCCGCTTCTTCCTTCTCCTTCTTCTTGCTGGATCCGGATGGACCCCGGATGCGGGAGCTCAGGAGCCCCGCGAACTGGTGGGAGAGGGCCTGGAATATTTCCGCAAGGGTGATTTCGAAAAGGCGGAGAGAGCTTTCGCGTCTGCTCAGGAGGCTGGAAAGGCGCCCGATCCGCGGATTGCCTACGATCTTGGCTGTGCCCTTCTCGCCAAAGGCGATCTGGACCATGCACAGGATCCGCTCCTTTCCGCTGCCGCCGCGCGGGATCCATCCCTTGCCGCTTCGGCCCGTTACAACCTGGGCATGCTGGCGCTGAAGCAATCCCGCCAAAAGATCGGCCCTGATCCCGCCGGGGTGGATACTGCGGACCGGCAGGCCGTCCTCGACGGCTTGAAGGAAGCCGCACTGCGGTTCCGATCCTGCCTGGATATTCATCCTGGCCATCCCGATGCCCGTTACAACCTCGAAGTCGTCCGGCTTTACCAGAAGCAGCTTGTGGACCTGTGGAAGGAGAAGGACAAGGAAAAACAGCACAAGGAGGAGGAGCTCATCCCTGCCCTGATCCGCGTGATGAGGGAGCAGGAAGAACTGCGGACCGCCTCGGGCCTTCTCGGAACCATTCCGGAATCCCCCAAGAGGCTTCAGGCGCTTCGGGAAGTTTCCGCCCGTCAGGGAGAGCTTGGAGAGGAAATCGACCCGATCAAGGAGAAGTTGAGAAAAGTGGTTCAGGCTTCCGCGCCGCAGTCCAAGGGACAGGGCGGCCCAGGGCCTTCCGCCGGGCAGTTGGAGCAGATGCAGCAGGTCCTCGCCGCCCTCCAGAAGATCGCCGATCAAGCCGGGGAAGCCATGCAGGATGCCGGCGTCAAACTGGAGGCGGGAAACCCTGATCTTGCGGTTTCTTCCCAGGCCGAAGCGGTGGACCACCTCGAGGACCTTTTCGATGAGGTTGCGGGCTTCGAATCGTTGCTCGGCCAGGCAATCCGGCTTCAGAACCAGCTCCTCGAGGCCGCCCAGGCCCATCACAAACAAAACCAGGAAACTCCTCCCGGACAACGCCCGGAGCATCCGCTGCCGCCGTACCCGGAACCGCAGCGGATTGCCGGCCGCCAGGAATATGTCTCGCACCGGGCCCGCCGCCTCGCCGATCAGGCCAAGGAGCGGCTTGGATCCGCCCGCAAGGAAGATCAGAAGCTGGAAGAAGCATTCAAGAAGGCCGTGGAGAACGGCCCGCAAGCGGCCGAGGCCGGGGACGAAGCCCGGAGCCACCTCGATGCCGGGGAATTTTCGGAAGCGATCCCGCTGCAGAAAAGGGTCCTGGATCTTCTGGAGGAGATCAAGAAACTCCTGCCCAAGAAAAACCAGGAGGATAAGGGCAATTCCGGAAAGAACGACGAGGATAAGAACAAGAACCCGCAGAACAACAAGGATCAGGACAAGAAAGGTCAGGATAAAAAGGACCAGGGAGACAAGAAGAACCAGAATCAGAAGGATCAAGAAAAAGGAGAGCAACAGCCCTCTCCCCGGCCGATCAGCCGGGAACAGGCCGAAAAGTTCCTTCAGAGGGCCCGCGAGCGGGAACAGGAATATCGGCGCCGGAAAGCAGAACAGAAAAAACTGCTGGGAACCGTCCCCGTGGCCAAGGACTGGTAGAAGAAGATGGTTTTGTCCTTCCTGGTCTTCGGCCTCCTGGCTTTTTGGCCTCCTCAAAACGGAGGTGAGCCGCGGATCACGTGCAAGCTCTCCCGAAACACGATCTATTCGGGGGAAAAAGTCCTCTATCGGGTTCGCGTGGAAAACCTGGCCGAGCCCCCGGAGCCGGATCTGAGCGGATTCAAGGATTTCGAGGTCACCCCTGAAGGGGACCAGAGCCTCGATTCCGTCCAGATGAGCCTGATCAACGGGAAAGTGTCCCGGGTGGAGACCCATGGCCACGAATACACCTACTGGCTGCGGACGGACCGTGAAGGCGAAGTCGTGGTCCCCGCCCCCGCGGTCGTCGTTGATGGGAAAGTCCTGAAAGGCCAACAGTTGATTCTTGAGGTGGTTCCCCCGGAAAACCAGGACCTCGCAATTCTTGAACTGGCTGCCGACCGCGATTCGGTCTATCCCATGCAGCCGTTCACCTTGGTTCTGGAAATCCTCGTCAAAGGTCTCCCGGATGAGTGGGGAATGCGGAATATCGATCCCGTCGGCGTTCTCAAGAATCCTCCCGCTCTGGAGATCCCCTGGGCCGACGTTCCGGATGGACTGGAATCCGAATCCCTCGACAAATGGCTGGGTGGTCTGGTGGACCGTCCGGGCGGCGGAGGGTTCACCATCAACAACCTGACCCGGCGCAGCGGGTTTCTTTTCGAGCAGAGAGCGATTCTCTTCAACCTTCCCGCAGACTGGACCAACCACGGCCTGGCCAGCGGTGGAACTTCAGCTTACCGGCGTTTTCGTCTCACCCGGACGTTCACTCCGAAAAAGGAGGGCGTCTTCCGTTTCGGGCCTGCCAGCTTGAAGGGCGCATTGATCAGCGGCATTCGGGGGCAGCATCCTCTTTTCAAGGACGTCTACACGCTGTCCGGAACCGTGGAAGTCCGGGTCAAGCCGGTGCCTCTTGAAGGCCGTCCCACCAGCTATACCGGAGGAATCGGGCATTTCAAAACCGCCGTCCGGCTCATTCCCGAAGAAGTCAACGTGGGTGATCCGATGACGCTTACGTTCACAGTATCCGGGTCTGGAACCTTGGAAGATGTGGGTCCTCCCGATCTGGAGAAAGTAAAGGGAATCCCCGGAGTCTTCAAAATCTACGACGCCACTGCCGAGTTCCACCCGAAGCTCGGGAAAAAGGTCTTCACATACAGCCTGCGGACCCTCAAGTCCGACCTTGTGGCGTTTCCTGCCCTGCCCTTCTCCTTTTTCGACGTCGAGAAAGACGCCTATGAAACGGTTTGGACCGATCCTATTCCGATCACGGTGCATGCATCCAAGCCGGTTGTGGACGATGCCATCGTCATTTCTCCTGCTTCACCTCCAGCCGCGGCGCCCCCCGGGCCCGAACCGGAGCCAGGAGCCGGATTGTCTTCTCCCGCAGGCGCCGCTCCTCCTTCATCCCGTCTCCCGGGAGGTGCTGCACCCGCACCCGTCCCTCCAGCAATCCCGGCCCCCCGTCCCGCCGTCGCGCTGAACGGTTATTTCGCCAACGAAGAGGATCTCGCCCACCTGATCGACTTCGCTCCGGATGCGGATCAGTTGGGAATCTGGCTGGCAGGGTTGTTTTCCACCTGGCTTGGAGCCGCTTTCTTCGTGGGCCGGGCGCGGCGGCTGCGGGCGGACCCGGTTTTGCGGCGGCGGCGCGAGGCTTCCCATGTCGCCGCCCAGCGTCTTCGGCAGGCGGAAAAAGCGCTTCGATCGGCAAGGCCGGAAAGTGGGGCGGAGCTTCTCGCCGGGGCGATCACTGGGCTTTTCGCCGATGCCTGGGGCCGCAATCAAGCGGGTTTGACGCCGAGGGACCTTGAATCCCTGGCAGGGGCCACCGGCTGCGGCCCCGAACTCACGGAAAGGATCCAAAAGCTCTTGGAACATTGTGATGCTGCCCGATTCGGCTCCGGGTTAGAGGTCCGGGACTCCCTCGCCAGGGAAGGACGGCAGGTTCTTCTGGCTTGTCACAAGGCTCTTCGGAAAGCGGGCAAAGTGCGATGAAACCCGCGGGCCGCCTTTTTGTGCCTCTTTTCCTTGCAGCTCTTTTTCTTCCGGGCTGCCGGAAAGGGGCGGATCCCGGCACGGCCCTCTCCTTCCAGAAGGCGATCCAGGCTTTCCGCCAGGCGCGGACCCGGGACGAGTACCTCCTGGTGGCTGGAAAGATGGAAGACCTTCTCCACAGCGGGGTTTCCAGTGCAGCCCTTTTCTACGATCTCGGAAACGCCTATGCGCGCGCGGGGGAGAAAGGACGCGCGGTTGCCGCTTACCGGCAGGCCCTCCGCCTTCGCCCCCGCGATCCTTATTTCCGCAACAACCTGCGGCTTACCCAGGGGGGCGCCCCTTCCCTGGACGGGCGGAAGAAAACATTGCTGGAAAACCTTGTCTTCTGGGAGCCCTGGATGAGTCAGGGGGAACTGGCCTGGCTGACCGCCAGCCTGGGCCTGGTCGCTTTTCTCATCTCTCTCGGCGTCCTTGCCTGGCCGAAAAGCGTCGTGCTCCGCCGGCTTCGCTTGCTCAGCCTTTTGCTGGTCCTGGCTGCGGGAGCCTCGTATCTCCTGCAAGTCCGGGGGCAGGCCCCCGGATCACACGGCGTCCTGATCCATGACAAGGTTGAAGCCCGCACGGGAGATTCCGAAACCTATGGGCCGGCCTTTGCCGATCCCCTTCCGGCCGCCGCCGAATTCCAGGTTGTCGAGGAGCGGGGAAGCTGGCTTCACATCCGCCTGCCTTCAGGTCCGGAAGGCTGGGTGAAGAGGAAAGACGCCGTGATCTATTGAACGGGTGGGCCTTCGGGTTTCGTGTGGGTTCCTCTCTTCCCGGTCAGGACCCGGAAAGCGGGAAGAACAAGAGATCAACCGCGGAGGAGGCGGAGAGCGCGGAGT
>CAZQAP010000058.1:9488-16684 GCA_964591365.1 uncultured Planctomycetales bacterium | reverse complement strand
GCGGCGGGGATGCCCGACAGGGTGCCGGCCAGGACCAGGATCGTGAACCCGGCGGCCAGGAACTGGAAGTCGGCGCGCGGGATCAGGCGCACGAAATCGGTGAGCTGGAGCGGCCCGAGCGCCGCGATGGCGGTCTCGCCGAGCAGCACGCCGGCCAGCCCGCCGGCGAGACAGAGGATCAGGGTCTCGGCCAGGACCTCGGCGCGCACCCGGGCGGGCGTGGCGCCGAGCGCCTTGCGAAGCCCCAGCTCGGCGGTGCGTTCCGAGACCGCGATCCCGACCACGTTGGCGGCCCCCAGGCAGCCGAGCACCAGCGCCACCCCCGCGATGGTGAGGATCAGCACCTCGAGCGCCAGCGAAGCGCCCTCGATCTTCTGGTTGAAGGCGGTGTTCTCGCGGATCGAGAGCGCGGTGGGATCGTCCGCATCGAAGCCGCAGGTCGCGCTCAAGGCGTCGCGGATCTCCTGCACCGCGTCGGCGGCCAGATCGGGCCGCAGGGGCTTGAGCGCCAGCCAGCCGACGTAGCGCCCGTCGCGGTCTCCCAGGTCCATGGCCGAGGCGTAGGGGACGTACAGCCCGTAGGCGTAGGTGTTCTCGTTCTCAAAGACCCCGATCACCTGGAAGCGGTGGCTCTTGAAATCGATCCACTGTCCCAGCGGGTTCACGTCGCCGAAGAGACCCTCGGCGAGCGGCCGGTTCAGGAGCGCCACACGCTCGCGGCCGGTCTCCTCGAAGCGCGTGAACCAGCGGCCGGCGACCACGCGCACGTCGGCCACTTTCTTGTAGTCGTAGCCCACGCCGTAGCAGGCCACCCACGGCCAGGAGCGGTCCGCGCTGAAGGCCGGCGCGCCGTGGGTGGGCCAGAAGGCGCCCGCGAGCCCCACGATGGAGGGGCAGGCCTCCTTCAGCGCGGGGATGTCGTCGTAGCGGATGCGGATCTGCCGCCCGGTGCGCCCGCCGCCGTGCCCGCGCGTCCAGCGCGGGTAGACCAGGATCTGCGTGCTGGCGGTCTGGCGCAGGACCTCCACGGCGGCCTCGGGCGCGGCCGTGCCGTAGGAAACGAGAACGATCAGGACCGCCGCGCCGAAGGTGACGCTCAAGGCGGTGAGGAGCGAGCGCAAGGGGTGCCGCGAAAGGCTCTTGCCCGCTTCGCCGAGGAGCGAGAAGAAGTTCACAATCCTCCTCTCCGAAGGGCGACCACCGGCGCCACGCGCACCGCGCGGCTGGCCGGCCAGATGGCCGCCACGAGGCTCACCACGATGAGGAGCGCCGCGGGAAGAAGCGCAGCGGAGGCGTCCGCCGCGGGTGCGGCGAACCCCGGGGGCAGCCGCACCAGGCCGAGCAGCCGCACCCCGCCCATCCCGAGCAGGAAGCCGAGAAGTCCGCTCGAGGCGCACACTCCGCCCGCCTCGAGGAAGACCTGGGCGAAGATCCAGCGGCGGCGGCAGCCGAGCGCGCGGCGCAGCCCGAACTCGAAGGTGCGCGCGGCCACCGACATGAGCACCACGTTGGCGACGCCGACGGCCCCGAGCAGGAGGATCAGGATCCCCACCGCCCCGAGGAAGAAATGCAGGCCCCCGAAGACGCGGTCGATCCGGCGGCTGCGCTCGATGGCGTCGAAGTAGGGCATGAGCGCGTTCTCGTCGCCGGGCCGGAAACCGTGGCGCTCGGCGAGGGCGGCGCGGATCTGGGTCAGGGCCTCCTCGCGCCGGTCCTTGCTGCGCGGCCGCATCACGAAGAAGTCGGAGCCGCGCGTCCAGAGCCGCTCGAAGACCGGGAAGGGGACGTAGCCCACGTCGCGGTTGCTGACGTAGCGCTCGGTACTCAACTCCTCGTTGCGGATGGCGCCGACGACGGTGAGCTGGCGCAGCATCGGCTCCTTGCCGCCCGAGCGGACCGCGATCTGGATCTTCTCGCCGACGCAGGGGCGGTCGCCGAAGAGATCCTCGCGCAACTGGTAGCCGAGCACCACCACCGGCGCGGCCTGCTCCATGTCGTGGGCGTCGAGGAAGCGGCCGCCGGGCTCGAGCGGCACGTTGCAGATGCGGGCGAAGTCGGGATCCACGCCGGTGAGCGACATCCAGGAGGCCTCCCCGCCGTGGAGCACGCGCGCGCCCCAGGCGAAGGCCTTGGGCGAGACCGCCGCCACCGCGGGCGCCTCGGCGCGGATGCGCTCAATGTCCTCGTAGTCGAGCCGCACGTCCTTCTGCGCGCCGGCCTCCCCGCGGATCCCCGTGGTGCGGTTGAGGCGCAGGAGCAGGAACGACTCGCCGAAGGCCGCGAGCGCCTGCCGCTGGGTCTGCTCGAACCCCCCCGCGATGGCCGAGAGCAGGAAGACCGAGGCCACCCCCCACACGATCCCCGAGGCCATTGGCGCGATGCGCCGGAACTCGCGCTTGAGCGAGCGCGCGGCCTCGGCGAAGAGGAACAGGGGGTTCATGGGTCGCGCGGGTTAGTGGCGGCGCGCGAATCCACCCCCTGGAAGCGGGGCCGCGGAGGGGAGCAGGGCCTTGTCCCCCACCGAGAGGCCCTTGAGGATCTCCACCATCATGCCGTCGCTCACGCCGGGCTCGACGACGGTCTGCTCCACGCGCGGGGGGTCGAGCGAGAGCACCTTCCCGACCACCCAGCTCCCGTCGTCGAGGCGGGAAAGCGCGCGCTGCGGCAGTGCTGGGGCCTGCTTGCGCTCCTCGAGGACCATGCGCGAGACGGCGGTCATGTCGGGCCGCAAAAGCCGCTTGGGATCCTCCACCGTCACCTCGACTTCGAAGGTGACGATGCCGTTGGTGTCCACCGTCCCCGCGGGGGCGATGCGGCGCACCTTGCCGGCGAAATCGCGCCCGCGGAAGGCGTCCACCGAGATGACCGCGCGCATGCCTTCGAAGATCCGCCCCACGTCGACCTCGTCCACCCGCGCCACGATGTGGACCTGGGAGAGGTCGCCCAGCGTCATGATCGGGGTGGCGTTTCCGCCGGCGGTGAGGATCGAGGAAACCCCGTCGCCCACCTCGCGGTCGCGCACGAGCACCACCCCGTCGATGGGCGAGAGGATGGTCGTCTCGCGCAGCGAGGTCTGCGCGCGTTCGAGGGAGGCCTGGGCGGCGTCCACGTCGGCGGCCGCCTGGGTCACCTGGGCCTCCAGCACGGCGATGTTGGCGCGCGTCAGCCGCAGGTTGTACTCGGCCTGCGCCAGACGCAGCGCGGCGTCGTCCTGCTCGGTGGAGGAGACGTCGCCGCTCTCATGAAGTTTTTCAATCCGGTCCGCGTTGCGGCGCGCG
Organism: uncultured Planctomycetales bacterium; assembly: GCA_964591365.1. Taxonomy (GTDB): domain Bacteria; phylum Planctomycetota; class UBA1135; order UBA1135; family UBA1135; genus CAZQAP01. Next base: position 13,406 of record CAZQAP010000058.1, on the reverse strand, counting down.
AACTCGACCTCGGGGTCGTCGAGCCGGGCGCGGGCCTCCTCGAGCTGCGCCTTGGCGCCCTTGAGCCGGGCCTTGGCGCTGGCGAGCTGGCCCTGGTCCTGGAGAAGCTGGGCCTCGAGCTGTTCGCGGTCGAGCTGGGCGAGGATCTGCCCCTTGTGGACCGTGTCGCCCTCGTCCGCGAGGAGTTGCTTGACCACGCCGGAGGCGCGGCTCATCACCACCGTGCGGGCTTCGGGTTCGACCCGTCCAGTGGCCACAACGGCGCGCAGGAGGTCGCGCGGCTCCACCGTCGCGACGCGGGCCGGATCGAGGGCCTGCGGCTTCTCGGAGCCGTAGAAGAACCACCAGCCGCCGCCGAGGACGGCCAGGAGAACGAGCAGCGCGAGGAAGGACTTCATCCGTGGGCCAGTGATTCGGGGACCTGGTTGGAGGGGCCGTCGAACTCGACGCGGCCGTCGCGCAGCGAGATCACGCGCCGCGCGCGGCGGGCCAGCGCCGGGTCGTGGGTGACGATGATCTGCGCCCGGCCGGGGCCGCGCAGGGCGTCGAAGAGGTCGAGGATCCCGCGGCCGGAGCGGGAGTCGAGATTGCCGGTCGGTTCGTCGGCCAGGAGCACGGCCGGATCGGTGACCAGCGCGCGGGCGATGGCCACCCGCTGGTTCTGGCCGCCGGAGAGCTGGTCGGGGGTGGCCCCCGCTCGGCCGGCCAGCCCGACCTGCGCGAGCGCCCGGGCCGCGCGTTCGCGCCGCGCCCGCCGCGGGACCCCGGCGTAGACCAGCGGCAGCTCCACGTTGCGCTGCGCCGTCTCCCGCGGCAGCAGGTGGAACGACTGGAAGACGAAGCCGATCTTGCGGTTGCGCACCCGCGCCAGGCGCCGCTCGGTCATGCCGGCCACCTCCTCGCCGTCGAGCCGGAAGCGCCCCTCGGTCGGCGAGTCGAGGCAGCCGAGGATGTGGAGCAGGGTGGACTTGCCCGAGCCCGAGGGCCCCAGGATGGCCACGTACTCGCCGTAGTCGATGCGCAGGTCGATCCCGTCGAGCGCGCGAACGGCGGCCTCGCCCTGGCCGTAGACCTTGGACAGGGCTTCGAACTCCACGCAGGCCCGCGGCGCACCGGCGGCCGGCGGGGTCGGACTGGAGAAAGGATGGCTCAACGGAGAGAGGCCCCTCCGGGGCGGCCCCCCAGTCTACCCGCCGGCCCTCCCTGGCCCCCCCGCCCGGTCCCCGGCTAGACTGCCTTTCCGTGGACCTTCCCCTGCGCATCGCACCCTCGCTCCTCTCCTGCGACTTCGCCCGCCTGGGCGAGGAGCTGGCCCGCGCCGAGGACGCCGGCGCCGACTGGCACCACGTCGACGTGATGGACGGCCATTTCGTCCCCAACCTGACCCTCGGCCCGCCGGTCGTGAAGAAGATCAAGGAGCACGCCCGCATCCCGCTCGACGTGCACCTGATGATCGAAAACCCCGCCGACTGGGCCGAGCGCTACGCGGATGCGGGCGCCGACGTGCTCACCTTCCACTACGAGGCTGCGCGCGACCGGTTCGAGGAGACCCTGGCGGCTTTCCGCGCCACAGGATGCCGGGTGGGCGTGGCCGTGAACCCCGACTGCGGCGTCGAACCGCTGCGCGCGCACCTCGGGGCGATCGATCTCGTGCTGGTCATGTCGGTGCACGCCGGTTTCGGCGGCCAGAAGTTCCTGCCGGAGGTCCTCGACAAGGTGAAGGCGGTCCGCTCGTGGGGCTTCGACGGCGATCTCGAGATGGACGGCGGGATCAGCGACGCCACCGCGCCCGACTGCACGGCGGCCGGCACGAACGTGCTGGTCTCGGGCTCCTACCTCTTCGGACACGCCGACATGGCCGCCGGCGTGCGGGCGCTGCGCAGCTCGTCCTCGGCCGCCGCGCCGCGATAAACTGGAAGACATGGCCTGGGGCCGCCTGCGCAAGAAGAAGGACATGCCGGGAGGGTTGTGGAGCAAGTGCTCCTCCTGCGGCTCGATCGTCTTCAACAAGGAGCTGGCCTCCAACGACGGGGTCTGCCCTTCGTGCGGCTTCCACCACACCCTGGGGGCCCGGCGGCGGATCGAGATCACCGCCGACCCGGGCTCCTTCGTGGAGCATTTCACCGATCTGCTCCCCGAGGACCGCCTGCATTTCATCGACACCATCCCCTATGCCGAGAAGCTGAAGAAGGCCCAGGAGAAGACCGGCAACTCGGACGCCTGCCTGGCCGGCACGGCGCGCATCCGCGATCTTCCCGTGGCCCTGGCGGTGCTCGACTTCGCTTTCATGGGGGGTTCCATGGGCGAGGTGGTGGGCGAGAAGGTCACCCGCACCATCGAGCTGGCCGGCGAGCGCAACATCCCCTTCGTGGTCTTCTCGGCCTCGGGCGGCGCGCGCATGCACGAGGGCGCGCTCTCGCTGATGCAGATGGCCAAGACCTGCGGGGCCCTGCAGCACTACGCCAAGGGGGGGGGCTTCTCGATCTCGGTCATGACCAACCCGACGACGGGCGGCGTGACGGCCTCGTTCGCGAGCACCTGCGACATCCTGATCGCCGAGCCGGGCGCCCTGATCGGCTTCGCGGGCCCGCGCGTGATCCAGAACACGATCCGGCAGGAGCTTCCGGAAGGTTTCCAGCGGGCGGAGTTCCTGCTCGAGAAGGGTCAGATCGACATGATCGTGACGCGCAAGGAGATGCCCGAAACCCTGGCGAAGATCCTGGCCTACTTTCCGCGCTTCCGCGAGGAGAAGGCGGCCGGTTAGCCGGCGGCAGCGGCGCGGGCGGTCATCCCGCTGCCGCGGCCGGGGCGCGGCCGGCGCGAAGCTGGCCGCAGGCGGCCTCGGCTCCGCCCCCCACCGTGCGCCGCAGCGTGCAGGAGACCCCCTCCTCGTGGAGCACCTCGAGGAAGGCGCGCAGGCGGGCCTGCGAAGGAGTGCGGAAGTCCATCCCCGCGACCGGATTCCAGGGGATCAGGCTCACGTGCGCGCGGCGTCCGCGCAGCGCCCACCCCAGGTCGCGGGCATCGGCGCGGGAATCGTTGAGGCCGGCGAGAAGCGTCATCTCGACCTGATAGGAGCGCCCATGGCGTTCGAAGAAGCGATCCGCGGCTTCAAGCAGGGCGAGCGGTTCGACCCCGCGCTGGCTGGGAATCAGGTCGGCGCGCAGCTCGGCGTCGAGCGTGTGCAGGGAAACGGCCAGGGTGAACTTGAGCCCCAGGCCGGCCAGGCGCTCGATGGCGGCGGGCGGCCCGACGGTGCTGATCATCACCGAGCGCGGGCCGAGCCCGGCCTCGTCGCGCAAGACGGGCAGGGCGCGGGCCAGGGCGGAAAGGTTGCAGGCCGGTTCACCGGCGCCCATGAAGACCAGCCGCTCGACGGGGCCGGAGCGGCGCAGGAGCGCCACCTGCTCCAGGATCTCGTGGGCGCGCAGGTTGCGGCGCACGCCGTCCAGTCCGGAAGCGCAGAAGCGGCAGCCCATCCCGCAGCCCACCTGGGTGGAGAGGCAGGCCGAGGGGGCGTCGCTGCCCGGCATGCGAACGGCCTCAATGGTCTCGCCGTCCTCGAGCCGGAGCAGATGCTTTTCCGAGCCGTCGGGCGCCCGGACGGAGCAGGCGCTCGCCAGCGAAAGCCAGGCGAAGCGTTCCTCCAGGCGCGCGAAGAATCCGCGCGGGGGCCGGTAGCCGAGGTGGGGCTCCTCGCCAGGGTCCGCCCCGGCCAGGAGCCGCCGGCGGATGCGGGCGGCCTGCCCGGGGGAGGCGCCCAGGGCGCGGACCGCGGCGCGGGCCTGGTCGAGGTCGAGGGAGAGGAAGGGAACGGACACGCAACGAGGATCGGCTCCGGCGATTCTATCCCGGGCGTAGACTGGGCCCGTGAACGGGAAACTCCTCCTGCGGATCGCCGGCGCGGTCTCGCTGCTG
>CAZQAP010000058.1:0-9388 GCA_964591365.1 uncultured Planctomycetales bacterium | reverse complement strand
TGGGCCCGTGAACGGGAAACTCCTCCTGCGGATCGCCGGCGCGGTCTCGCTGCTGTTCGGCTTGATCGGGTTGCTTGCGCCCGAGACCACCGCTTCCTTCCTCAACCTCGGCCTCTCGGCGCGCTTCGCCACGGGAGAGATCCGCGCGGTTTACGGGGGCCTCTTTCTGATCACCGGGCTGGCGCCCCTGATGGGGGCGGGTTCCGCGCACGGCCGCGGCATGATTCGCGGCGTGGGGCTGGCCTGGGCGGGGATGGCCGCCGGCCGCATCGTGAGCCTGGTGCTCGACGGGCCGGCCGATCTTCTCTCCTGGATCGCGCTCGCGGTCGAGGCGGGCATCGCCTTCTGCCTCTTCGCGGGCACCCGCCAGATCGGGACCGAGGCGAAGAAAAAGGCGGCTGCGGAGGGCTAGACCGGAGGCGCGGGCTTCGCGCCCTCCTCTTCGCCGGTTCCGCCCCCCTCGCGCCGCCAGCGGGCGTGGCGCACGATCCGTTCGAGCATCGCCAGGTCGCGCGCTTCGAGCGGCAGGGCCGAAAGGCGCCGCAGGCAGCTTTCGAGCTGGCCGGGGTGCCGGTGGAAGCCGGCCGCGAGGAGTTCGGCCAGGGCCTTGTCCGCCAGGCGGGCGCGGCCGGCGGCGGTGGACCAACGCAAGGGGGCGGGCGGGGCGGCGGAAGCCCGCGCGCGTGGGTCGCGGCCGGCCGGGCCTGGCGAGGCGGCCCTGGGCGGGACGTCCCTCGGCGGGGCCGGTTCGTCGCGGAACCACTCCCACAGGGCCAGCGCCACGGCGTGGGAGAGGTTGAAGGAGGAGAGTCCGCGTGCGGGAATGGTGGCGAGCGCGTGCAGGCGTTCCGCCTCGGCCGCCTCGAGCCCGCGGTCCTCGCGGCCGAAGACCAGGGCCACGCGGGCCTCGGGCCCCCACTCCTTCTTGAGGGCACCCAAGCCCGCCAGGGGGATGGCGGGGCGGTGGCGGCCGGGACGGGCGGTGAACCCGAGCGCGTGGGTGGCTCCACCCAGGGCGGCGGGGAGGTCAGGGGCCGATCGGAGGGCGGCCAGGGTCTTGCGGGCGGGAGCGCCGGTGCGCTCGGCCTCGCTCCCCGGCGGAAGCGGCGGCCCCGCCAGCACCCAGTCGTCGAGACCGAAATTGGCGAGCAGGCGGGCGATGAAGCCCACGTTGGCGGGGTTTCGGGGCTCGACCAGGACCACGCGCGGCGCCGGCATGTCGTCATCCTAGAGAGCTCCCGCCCCCTCCAGGACTCCGCGCCCCCCGGCCGATATACTCTCCCCCCCGAATCCCCGATAGCTCAGTTGGTAGAGCAGCTGACTGTTAATCAGCCTGTCGTAGGTTCGAGTCCTACTCGGGGAGCCAGGACACCGGGGCCTCGCGCGATTCCGCGCGGGGCCTCGTTTTTTTCCGGCCGGACCGGGGCGGGCTGAAGCTACCCGGCCAGCTTGCGGGCCTTCTCGAGCGCCTTGTAGAAGACGTTGCGCGTCGTTTTCACTTTCATGCCCAGTTCCCGGGCGATCTCCTCGAACGAGCGCCCGCTCCGCCGCAGGACGAGGATCCGCCGTTCCCGCTTCGGCAGCCGCGCCAGGATCGAATCGAGCAGTTCCTTCTCCTCGAGGGCTTCCAGGAACTGAAGGGGAACATCTTCCTTGCCCTCGGCCGCGAGGGCCTCCGGCGGCGGCGCCACGCGCAGGTCCTCGCGCCGCGATCCGACGCGCAGGCCGCGCAGCCGGTCGCGCACCTTCCAGTGGACCCGCTGGCGGAGAAAGGCCCGAAACTGTCTGCGGGTCTTGAACTCGAGGCCGGCAAGCTGCGGCCAGATGTCCTCGAAAACCGACTGGGCCAGGTCGCTGGTTTCCAGGAGGTTGCGGGTTCCGGCGGGCGGAGCGCCATGGCTCAATTCCAGGAGTTCGTTCGAGAGGTAGGCGGAGAATTCCTCGGCCACCAGCCGGTCGCCCTTGGCGGCATGGTGGACTTCGCGGAGAAGGGCGTCCTCGAGTTCGGCGCCGGCCTGGACACTCGAATAGACCCGGGCCTGGACCCCCGGGCTGGAAAGAACCTGCTCGCAGGCCGGCCCCAGGTGCTCCCTGGCGAAGCTGGCCATTTCCGTGACGGCCTTGTCGGCGGTTGGTCTCATCGGCACCCTCCTTCCTAAGAGCCGGAAACCACCGCGGCGCCCGGCCAAACCCGCCTGCAAAGGCAATATACTAGGGTCTTACGAAAGGAGAGACGCCACCACGGCGCCGGCTTGAGCGGCGGCCCCCCCATCCGTGACGACTTCTTCCGAACAGCGAGCCCTCGATGCGTGCAGGGAATATGAGGATCGCTATCTGCGCGGGGAGCTGCTGGACCCCGAGGAGTTCATCCGTTCCAAGGACCCAGATCTCCACGAGCCTCTGCGGAGATTCATCGCCAACTTCGAGCATTTCCTCCAGCGAGCCGGCAGCGGGCCGTTCACACCCGCCAAGGGGGTGGAGATCGGCGGTTTCCGCCTGGTGGGGAAGATCGGAGAGGGCGGGTTCGCGCAGGTCTGGGAGGCGGTTCAACTGGACAAGCAGCGCGCCGTGGCGCTGAAGATCCTCCATGGGCCTGCCCGCACCCACCCCCTGAAGGTTCGCCGCTTCCAGCAGGAGGCCGAGATCGGCCGGCAGCTCCGCCATCCCGGGATCGTGCAGGTCTACGCCGTCGGGGAGCAGCACGACACCTGGTACATCGCCCAGGAACTCGTCCCCGGGGGACGCACCCTGGCCGACCGGATGGACGAATGGCGGAAAAGGCCCCCGACGGGGAAGGAGCATTTCCGCCGGATCGCCGGCTTGTTCGCCTCGATCGCGGACGCCCTGCATGCCGCTCACGAGGCCGGCGTGATCCACCGCGACGTCAAACCGAGGAACATCCTCATGGCGCCCGGCGACCGGCCGAAGGTGGCGGATTTCGGGCTGGCGCGGCTCGAGGAGGGGCCGGCGCTCTCGCGCACGGGCGACTTCGCGGGCACGCGCGAGTACATGAGCCCGGAGCAGGTGACCGGCCGGCGGATCGGCCTCGACCGCCGCACGGACATCTTCTCGCTGGGCACGTGCTTGTACGAGGCCTTGACCGGGGTGCGTCCGTTCCTGGGCGACGAGCGGCAGGTTTTGAAGCAGATCGTGGTTTCCGATCCGGCCGCCCCCCTGCGCGTGCGCGAGAGCGTCCCCCCGGCGCTCTCCACGATCTGTCTGAAGGCGCTCGAGAAGGATCCCGACGCTCGCTACCCGGCCATGGCGGCCCTGGCGGAGGATCTGCGCCATTTTCTGGCGGAAGAGGCCATCGAGGCACGGGCGCCGGGACCGGTCCGTCGGGCAGGGCGTTTCCTTCGCCGGCACCCCAGGACGGTCGGGGCCGTGGCCCTGACCGCCGTCCTCCTCTTTCTGGCCGGCTACGGCCTGCAGTACGGACAGCGCCAGGCGGATCGGGCCGCCCTGCAGCAGGCCGGATCCGCAATGGGCACCGGGTGGAAGGACTTCGAGAAGGGGGACCTGCTTGCGGCGTTCGTCCGCCTGGAGCGGGGTATCCGGCTGGAATCCGGACTTGTGCCCGGATCGCAATACTGTGCCGATGCCCTGCGGTTCGCCGAGCGGTTGAACGCGGTGGGGGCTCCGGCGCTCGCCTTGCAGCACGTGGATCGTGTTCTGACCTTGGCGAAGGATGACGCCACGCGCGCCCGGGCCCTCCTGCTCCGCGGCCGGATCCGCGGCGGAATGGGGAACCTGGTGAGCTCTCTTGAGGATCTCGCCCGGGCCGAAAGCGTGTTCCGCCGGTCCGGGAACATCGAAGAGGCGGGCCGCATGCAACGGCTGGCCAAACGGCTGGCCGGCCTTGCCTGGCACGAGCGGGCCGATCTGCTGGGAAGCTACCATGACGGCTTTCTGGCTTGCATGGCCGATACCGACGGGGATGGCCGTGACGAGGTCTGGATCTTCGGGAGCGATTCGAAGACGCCTTCCTTCCCTGGGGAGGTCTGGAAGTGGACAAAGCAGGGCCTCGAATCGCGAGGGTTCCGTCTCGACCTTCCGAAGCTGCATCTGCTCGGCAGAGCGCAATATACACTCAGACCTCGCACCATCCGGATGAAGGATGGGCCCGACCGCATCCTACTCTCCTACGGCCCATTTCTGGAGAATGCGGCCCTCATGGAGAAACCTTGCTGGAGGATCACCTGGCTCGTTCCCATGGTAAACGGTGGCAAACCCACTTTCACTCCAGACCCACCCGCCCCGATTCCGGGTGCGAACATCGTCGCCACCGCTTTTTGTCTGGAGGGCCTGCAAGGCCGACCTTTCCTTGCGCTTGCCCTGGCCCACCCGCTTCGCAAGGTCTTTTTCCTTGCGCCCGATTCCCTGGGAAAGACCCTGGCGACTTTGAAACTCACCTCCGATCCCAGGGGGATCGTCATCGGGAACGTCGCTTCCGACCAGCCGCTTGAGGTCGTTATGGCTGAGGGTCATCCCCAGGTTCTTGGAATCGAGCGGTATCGCCATGAGGGCGGGAATTGGTCAAGGGACCCCGCCTGGCTGAAGTTTGGGCGAGTTGTAGGGTTGCAAAGTCTGTCCGGCGACCCGCCGCGGCTGTTGACTTTTCTCCAGGAAACGCCGAAATCTTCATTCGTTTCCGAAAGGGACACGATCCCCGCCCTCCACCAGGGGCCCGTGGAAATCTCTCTGGAGAAGGGCAAGATGGTTCCAACCCAGTGGAGATCCGCAAAGAACTTCCGAACCCCCGTCGGCGTCAGCACGAACAGACCCATTCCCCTCCCAGAGGACGGGACCTTGGTTAGACTCTCCAACTCGTATCGTGTCGAGCGCAATCAACTCAGGGAGGAGGACCTGTCCAGCAACATATGGGCACTCTGGGAGGACGCTGGATGGCCGGTCGGCCCGCCGCTGGATCAATTGCTGCTGGCCGGAGAACTGGACGGGTCGCCTGGAATGGAATTCGTCTACTTTGGTGCCGGTCAGATGGCTGTCCTGGGAACTGGTCACACGCCATCAGAGAAGCTTGGCGAGGGGCTGGGGAGCACGACGAAACTGGGCGGCATCCTGGAGGGGCTGGCGCGGTGTGTCGAACTTGGCCGGGAGGCGATTCCGGACCTTTGGCGGAACGTTATTGAGGAAACGATCGCTGCTGGCTATGTGCGCGGTGCTCGCAAGGCCTTCGCGGCCGCCAGCGAAGTTGGTGTGCTGCCGCCCCCCGAGGAGCAATCCTGGCCGGCCGGCATGAGAGTGGATCTCGCGCTTCTTGATCTTGATCCCTCGGAAGTTTCACCCAAGTTCATCGCAGGGGATTGGGTGGAGGGGCAACTGCGTTTGATCCCACCCGATTTGCGGCAAGCACTGGCCCGGGCCGGCGGCCCCGCCGGCGGTGCTGTCCTCTGTGAAACAAGTTGGCCGCAACACCTGGATAGCGGACTCGAGTCGATCCCCGAATGGAAGTTCCAAGGTTTTCCCAGCCTCAAGGATTGGGATCCAATCTACAGGGAACTGGAACGCTATGCGTCAAAAGGAGGGAAAGCGCTTCGACTCCCCTTCATCTACGATGAGACCCGGTGCGCGTCATGGGCGCTGCCCGCGGAGTGGCCGGGGAATGTCCCGGTTCGCGTCCGCATCAATCTGGTCGTTACGGAACTTCAATACGCCATGTCCCTGGCCTTCCTCTTCAAGCCAGATTCCGACAACACCTTGGAGGGTTGGGGTTTCCGTCTGACCCACAGCCGAGTAGAAGGGAGCGCTGGAGACATCTGGGGATTCCGACCAGAAGGGATCGGCGGCCCCGCAGTCACGTCCTGTGCCGATCCGCGTCTGATCCGCAATGGGGACATGTTGTGCATCGAGCTGATCTTCCTGCCTTCGATCCACCATGCCATCCTTCGTGTTCGCCGCAGGGACGACGGCCCGGGGGTTGCAGACCTGTGCCGGGTCCAGAAGCCAGGGGTTACCATCTCCCCGCAAGGAAGATACCGTCTCACCATCAGTAATGAAGCCAGCCATGACGGTCTCAAGAAACTGAAGTACCGGGCGGAGATCCTGGTCAAGCAGATCACGCTCGAGGATCTGTCCCAGCCGCCCGAGAAGTGAGTGTGTCAAGAGGGGTATGCGCCAAGGGGCCCCCCTTAGGGTCTGTCCATAATTAACTATCATATTCCTGTCGACCGCACTCGCGTCTCGGTCGATCTAAAGGTTAATGGTAGACATCAAGGCGATGCGTAGGCGCTACAGAGCGCAGCAAAGGACGATGAACGAGCGCACTCGGCGCCTGTGGGCGGGGGCCGAAGCGTTGGCGGCTGGCCCTGGTGGCATCGCCGCGGTCCGAGGAGTAACTGGGCTGTGCTACCGGACGATCGTTCGCGGGATGCGGGAAGCTCAATCTTCTGCCGGCCTCGAACCGGAGCGCGTCCGTATCCTGGGAGAGGGGCGAAAGCGCGCCGAGGTGATCGACCCTGACTTGACGCAAGCTCTTGAGGCTCTCGCGGAGCCGCTCTCTCGTGGGGACCCACAGTCGCCGTTGCGATGGATCCTCAAGAGCACGCGCCGCCTTTCGCAAGAGCTGGAGGCACGGGGCCATGCGGCGGGTCGGTCTCTGGTCTGCGAGCTTCTACACGCTCTGGGGTACAGTCTTCAGGCCAACCGCAAGACGCGGGAAGGATCCTCTCACGTGGATCGCAACGCCCAATTCGAGTACATCAACGAGCAGGCCACCGCCTTCTTGAAGGGGAAGCGGCCGGTGATTTCCGTCGACACGAAGAAGAAAGAGCTGGTCGGCGATTTCAAGAATGGCGGCCAGAAATGGCGCCCCAGGGGAAATCCCCACGATGTCAGGGTCCATGACTTCATGGACAAGGACTTGGGCAAGGTCGCTCCTTACGGTGTCTACGACCTGGCCAAGAACGTCGGCTGGGTCGGCGTGGGCATCAGCCACGACACTGCCGAGTTTGCCGTGGCCACGATCGCGAAGTGGTGGCGGCGGCTGGGGCGTCGCCACTACCCCAAGACGCGATCCTTGCTCATCACAGCCGACGGCGGGGGCAGCAATGGAACCCGCGTGCGGCTTTGGAAGTGGCAGCTCCAGAAGTTTGCCAACCGAACCGGGCTGACGATCACGGTATGTCACATGCCTCCCGGGACTTCGAAGTGGAACAAGATCGAGCATCGCCTGTTCTCCTTCATCACGCAGAACTGGCGAGGTCAGCCGCTCGAGTCGCACGCGGCGATCGTCAAGCTCATCGCGTCAACGACGACGGCGACCGGGCTGAAGGTGTACTGCGAACTCGACGACGAATCCTACGAGAAAGGCATCAAGGTCACGGACGAACAGATGGCACAGATCAACATCAAGCGCCACGAGTTCCACGGTGACTGGAACTACACAATTCACCCGAAGCGGCAAGCCACGAAGAAGAAAAGTTGATAGTTATTTACGGATGGACTCTTAGCCCCCCGTTGGAGGGGAGGGAAGAGGAGGAGGCGCAGCTATCCCTTCCTTATCTCCTCCGAGGTCCAAGACCGTCTCGTACAGGTTCTTGAGTTCCATATCGGTACGGATGGAGCTCCTGGAGGAGACGACCAGACCCGGATCCTTCAGTTCGTTCACGGTCACTCCCACCTCAACCGAGGTTGCCGTGGGGATGAGCTTTGTATAGATCACCAGCACTGTTTCCGCTTTAAAGCCGGCCTTCTCCAGAATGTCCAGTTTGAAGCGTTCCTTTTCGGGCACTGCCATGTTCTTGGACTGATAGATGTTGATGACCTGCTCTTCGCTGTAGACGTCGTAGGGCCAATCGGAGCGCGTTTTCAGGAATCCGGCAAACTCCGAGGAAAAGAGGTCCCCGAGCTGAGAAGGCGGCCCGGTCAAGGACCCCTGGCGTCCGCAGCGCACGAAGGCCACTACCCGGCCCGCCCCCGGCCCCGCTTTTCGAACCATGCTCGGAAGGCAAAAGAGGACGGCATTACGGGCCGCTTCTGACACTCTTTGGAAGGCCAGGGGCTGATTGTTATTCCCGACATTGTGGAGTTCGTATTCCAGGCCATTGATCCGAGTTTTGAGCGAGCGCAGTTCAGCCAGGAGGTCATTGATCTGGCTTGCATCGGCCTTGTTGGCTTCCAGGGGACCGATGCGGCCCTCGAGGTCTTTCCGGAGTCCGGCGATGTTGGCGGTGATTTCGTTGTACAACTTGTTCAGGGAATCGGTACTGGCCTTTTCTCCATCGAGCCGTTCTAGCCGGTCGCCGAGGTCTGTGATCGACCTCGTCAAGGTGGTGAACTGCTGGTCCGCTTTGTTCTCGAAGGCTCCCAGGTCCCTGACCTTGGCCTGGTTGTCGAGGACGGTGGCCTCCAGCGGGCAACTGCTGCACCCACCGAGAAAGAGGAAAGCCCCCGCCAGACAGGCCCAGAGAAGTTCAAGGATGGGAAGCCCCCGCGACGAGCGGAGACGGAAGGCTGTTGTGCGAACAGGATTCTTGGTCATTTTGTAGTTCCTCCCTTTATCAGAGCGGGAATCCGGCCTTTTCCCTGGGAAAATGGTGACCCACTGATCTTTTCGTGGGTTAAGGGAGCCTTTCCCACACAGTGATGGGCGGGTTTCCTCATTTCCGGATCGCAAGGGAATGCCAACCGCCACCAGCCACCTGGACGAAGTCGTTCCCCGAAGGCGTGTCGGAGACCTGGCCGAAGTCGTCACACACCAGGATCTTGCGCACCCGGAGCTGTCAAGAACTTTGTGTAAGGTCCCGTTGTGGGTAGGCTCCCGGCCCAGCAAGGAGCTGACATGAAGAAGATCGACCCGAAGCTCATTGATGAGCTTGCCAAGAGCCTCAAGGACCCGAAGGACCTGCTTGGAGAAGGGGGCCTGATCAACCAGCTGACCGCTGCCCTGGTTGGGCGGATCCTGGACGAGGAGCTGACCCACCACCTGGGCTACGGGCGGAACGACCCCGTTGGCCAGGGTACGGGGAATTCCAGGAACGGCACCCATACGAAGACCCTTCTGACGAAAAGTGGCCAGGTTCCCATCGAGGTGCCGCGGGACCGGACCGGGAGCTTCGAGCCCCAGCTCGTCAAGAAGCACCAGCGGCGGCTCGAAGGTTTCGACGACAAGGTGATTTCCCTCTACGCACGGGGAATGACCATGAGAGAGATCCAGGGCCACCTCCAGGAGCTCTATGGTGTGGAGGTCTCCCCGGAGCTGATCTCTCGCGCCACGGAGGGCGTCCTGGAGGAGGTAAAAGCCTGGCGGTCCCGGCCTTTGGATCCGACGTGGCCCATCGTCTACCTGGCCGCCCTTTTCGTCAAAGTTCGGGTCCACGGTGTGGTTTCCAACAAGGCCGTCTACCTGGCCCTGGGTGTCAATCTGGAG
>CAZQAP010000057.1:0-16867 GCA_964591365.1 uncultured Planctomycetales bacterium | reverse complement strand
TTCTCCCCTCCCTCCGGATCGTCCGGATCGATGGCCTGGGCCGCCTTGCGGCCCGCCTCGGCGGCTTTTTGCAGGGCTTCAGCCTCCGCTTCCCCCCCCTCCCGCTTCTTGCCGAATTCCGAGACTTTGCCGCTCAGGGCTTCCTGGGATCGGGCGAGGTCCTTGCGGGAGCCGGCGTCCGCCCGTTCCGCCCCGTCCTCCTTCGACTGCAGTTCACCGGTGGCCTCGAGAAGCCGGGACTGGGTGCGGGCGAAATCTTCCAGGATCTTGCGACGCTCGGCGGCGGCTTTCCTCAAGGCATCGATCTGTTCCCGCCGCTGGCGTTCCAGGAGGTAATCGAGGAGATCCTGGAGGTTGGTGATCAGTTCGGCCTGGGTTTCCAAAGCCTCCCCGGCACGAAGAGAGCCCAGATCGGCAGCCACCCGTTCCAGGGCCGAGATCATGTCTCCCACATTCCCGCTGTTCCGCAGCCGCTGGCGTGCTCCGGCCAGAAGGTCCGCCCGGGCCTGGTTGCCCTCCGCGCGAGAACGGGTCTCCAGGGCTTCCAGGAGGGTTTCCAGCCGGCGGGCCTGGTCGGCCAGCTTCTTCTGGTCTCCGGCAAGGTGCTCCAGAGGCACGTCCCGGGCGGCAGGGGCCTGGAGGGCGCAGGGGAGCGGGCTGCGGGCCGGAAGGGGGCGGACCGGGCCCCCCCAGGCGGCCAGGGCCGCCAGGAAAAGCGAAAGAATCCGGAGGGAAGGCATCCAGTTCAGCCCCGGGCTAACGGTCCGACTCTTTTTCGGCCGCTTCCTTGGTACGAAGGTAGAGGGTTCTTTGACGGTCCAAAAGTCCCCGCAGGAGGTTGATTGCGGTGTGGAAGTCCTCCCAGGCTACGAGAATCCGCATCATGGCTTCCAGACGGACTAGCAGGGCATTTGCCGGCGGTTTCGGATCTCCGCCCTTGTTGAGGGCGTCGAGCAGTTCCTCGGCGGGCCCCAGGCGCGCGGAGGACACCAGTCTTCCAAAATCGAACAGAAGTCCGGAACGGTCGAGCGGGGGAGGAACGCCGCTTTCTTCCAGGGCCTTGACCACGCCGCCGGGCTCGGGAACCCCCTGCGCCAGGACCTTGTTGAGGACATCCAGGCTGGGTCCTGTCTCGTGGTCCAGTCCGGAGTAAAGGCGTTCCAGGAGGGCACGCTCCAGGCCCACCTGAAGCTCGTCCAGGTCGCGAAGGATCCGGCGGGCCGTGCTGCGGGGTGTTTCCCGGAGGGCCCCCTCCGAGAGATCGCGCGTGTGGGTCTGGATCCGCTCCACCACGTCACGGGCACGGGACATGCGGTCGCCCAGGCGTTCCTCGAAAACGTCCGGCGGGACGATTTCGATCCATGGGGAAAGAGCTTCGGTGGCGTGAGCCCGGGGCTCGGCCCCGTCCATGGCCCGGGCCTGGAGACGAAAGCGGCGCGAGGTTCCCGGTTCGGGAGTGGTCTCCGCGTTTCCAGGGCCGGGATGCATCACCTGGAAGTGAAGCAGACCCAGGGAACCGGAATCGAGAGGCAGGGCCTCCGGGTCGTCTTGTCCCTCCTCCCCCAGGGTGGCCTGCTGCAGGCCGTAGTCGTCCCGGGCGGAAAGCAGGACCGCAACGGCTCCTCCGGGAACCGTGGTCCAGCGCTGGTCGGGGAGTCCGAAGCGCAACCGGGGCGCCCGGTCGGGAATGGCGCTCCAGCGAAGCAGACCCGCCCGCGCGTCGCGGAAGCCGTCCTGTCCTTCCAGGAGAATCAGCCTTTCCCCTGAGCCTTCCGCAACCACGGAAAAGGAATAGAAACCTTTTGCGTCGGCCTGGAGATTGCGCAGGCTCCCCTCCAGATCGGCGGTGGCTGCACGGGCCACCGCGCGGTCGGCCCGGAACCGGACCGTCAAGCGGGTTCCCTGGGGCACGCGGAATTCACTCGCCGTGGAGTGGTCCTCGGGCTGGCCGGTGTAGGCCGGGGGGCGGGCGTCCACGCTCCAATCCACGACCGAGGGCGCCACCCCGGGGACCAGGTCGAGACGGGGGAGTCCGTCCAGGTCGTCGCCGCCGGAGAAGGACCAGATGGCCTCCTCCTGGAGGGGCGGCAGCCGCAGGACGAACTCGCCGCCGCCGAGCGGCCGCATCAGCCGGGAAGCCCGGTTGCCTCGGGCTGTGATTTTCTCCGGAACCACCCCCTGGGCCCGGATGCGCAGCGTGAGGACGGTACCCCGGGCGATCGAGAGGCGGTAGCTTTCCGGGCCGGTCTGCTCGGGATCGGTCCCTTCGTTCTGTCCTTCGGCAACCGGCGGCAGAAGGACCAGGGTCGTGTCCCGGGGCCAGTGTGCATTCCCCCCGAACAGCCGCTGGAAGAAGATGCCCGCTTCCTCGGGGGCCAGGGCGGATAACCCGAAGAGCAGCGCAAGGACTCCCAGGCCGGCCAAGGCGCTGCGGCGCGCCCGGCCGGAGGGGACCGCGGCCCGTGGATCGAGGGTCTCTACGGCCTTCCCGGTGCTTTCGATGACCTTGGCGAGCAGGGCCGTGGAGGTGCCGGGGGGGGCCTGCGGCATTTCCACGACTGTGGCCAGCCGGTCTCCAAGTGCGGGATGGCTCCGCTCCCAGAGGGCCGCCAGGTCGCGCGGGGAAGGACGGCGGCGAAGGGGAGTCCAGAGGTGGAGGCGGATCTGGAAGACGAACAGCCCCAGCGCCGTCAGGCCCAGAACCACCCGCGCGGCGGGGGGGGGGGCGAAGAGCCGGTCGAGAAGAAAGAGGGCCAGCAGCATCCCGCCCAGTCCGGCCAGGACGCGGCCGGCGCCGTGGAGCAGGAAGACGGTGAGAAGCCGCCCCTCCAGGGCCCCCAGGGCCCTGCGGATGCTTTCGGGGAATCGGGAGGCGTTCACCGCTGGAAGATCGGAAGGTATTCCTTGGGAATGAGCAGGATGAGGCAGGCCACTGCAGTGGCGAAATCGCGGCCCGGGCCGGGATAGTTCGACCAGGAGCCGTCCTCGGCGTTCTGCATGGAAAGAAGCGTGCGCTGGATGTGGTCGAAGTAGGTTTCCCAGCGCCGTCCGCCCGCGATGTGGAAAGCCTGGACCGCGTAATAGTGTCCGTAATAGAAGAAGTAGTGTCCCCGCCGGCCCCAGGTGCTCGAGAAGTGGCGCAGCTGGTCTTCGAGGTAGCGCAGTCCGCGCTCGATGTCCTCGTCGGCGTAGATCCCCGCCCCGTGGAGGATGGTGATCCCCGCCGCCGTCAGGGGGAAGGTGGCGCGCGCTTCCCAGGTCGGCTGGTAGCGGAAGGAACCGGGCGGGTCGGGCCGGTAGTTCATGGGCAGGGGATCGCCCTCCCGCACGGCGCTCTTCTTCACGTACTGGACGGCCCGGTCAATGGTCTCCACGGGCACCTGGATGCCGATGTTGCGGGCCGCGCGCAGGGCCATGACCTGGCAGACCGTCACCGACATGTCGGCATCGGCTGAGTGGGGCGTGTAGCGCCAGCCGCCCTGGCTGTTCTGGCTGGCCACGATCAGGTCCACGGCACGATCGAGGACCTGCCGGACGTCCTCGCGTTCGGTCATCCCGTAGATCTCCGCCAGGAAGAGGGTTGCGAAGGCGTGCGAATACATGCGCGTCTCGTTGTCGGTGATGTAACCGTCGTCTCCGGCGTGTTTCAGGATGTAGTCCACGGCCCGCTCGACCTGATGTCCGTACTCCCCGCGGCCCGGGACGTGGCCGCCCGCCAGGAAGGCCATGCCCGCAAGCGCGGTGACGCCCACGTGCGCCGCGTTGCGGTTCCAGAACTGGTAGCCGTTCTGCAGTTTGTAGCCCACATCCCCCAGCCAGGCACCCTCGTCGGTCTGGGTGGAAGCGAGGTAACGCAGGCCTCGGTTTGCGGCGAGAAGTCCCTCGGGACTGAGCACGGTGGACGAGCCGTCCTGGAGAAGGGGAAGGGCCAGCAGGGCGAGGATCATGAAGGGTCCCCCAGAAGGTAGAGGTTGGGGCCGTCTCGAAGAAGGATGCGGCCGGAAACGATCCAGGTGCGGATGTCGTAGCCCGCGGTTCCGCTCCACTCGGTTGTGAAGCGGTCCAGGACTTCCCCTTTTTCGTTGAAGCGCAGAACCACCAGTTCCGGGCCGTGGCCTGTGGCGCTGCGCAGCGTGAGGGGAACCACCCATCCGCCCTCGGCGTGGACCGGGCTGGGCAGCGGGCGGGTGAGCCGGCGCCAGGGGATGCTGGCCAGGGGCGTGGTCCAGGACACCCTCGGACCGGGTTCTTCCGCGTCGCCGTCCAGGTCGATCGACTGGAAGACCGTTTCGGGGCCCCGGGCGGGTTCCAGGACCAGGAGATGGGTATCGGGCAGGATGCTTCCGAGGCGGTTTTCCACCTGCGGCACCTTGGAGAAGACCTGCTCCAGTTCGAGATCCCGCGGCTGGGATTCCTCCGAACCCATCCAGGCGATTCTCGCCCGCGGCAGCGGACCGTGCCCGGGGCGCGTGGTGTCGAGCAGCCAGCCCAGGCCGCCGGGGGCCTGGAAGAGCCAGAGGACGCCCTGGTCGGGAAGGGGCAGAGCGACCTGTGTTTCGTCGCGGAGGAGCTGGAGGGCGAGCTTCTTCTGGTCCAGGGCAGGAAGCGCCAGGCCGTTTCCGAACGCCACCGCCGCGTCGATCTCCCGGGTGGTCGGTGCGGCGGGGAGCACCATGGTCGCAGGCAGGGTGGACTGGAGCGGGTGGAAGGAAAGCCCTTCAAAGACCCCCGAAGTGAGCAGCATCAGGTGCGTGCCGTCGCCGAGGATGCGCAGGTAGCCGGGACCCGCCCGGGTGAGGCGCTGTTCGAAAAAAAGCGCTCCCGTTTCGAGGTCCCGGATCTGAAGGCGGAGCCAATCGTCGCCGGTGCGGCAGAGAAGAGCGGCCATGCGGCCCAGGGGATGGGGGGGCAGGGCCAGCGGACCGGGAAGGCGAATGTCGGACGTGGTTCCGTCGAGGCGCAGGATCCGCCAATCCTGCTCGTGCACCACCACCCCTCCGCCGGGGAAGAGGAAAACCCGTCCTTCCAGCGCAGGATCGCGCAGGCCCGCCCCCCGCACCTGGACCCGGGCCCGTTCCTGCCAGTCCCCCGAGTTCCCGGCCAGGGCCAGGGTGACGACCGGGCCGTCCTGGATCAGGCTGAAAAGCCCCGCTTCCGTTGCCCGCACTTCCAGGAGCTTCTTGGATCCAAGGTCGGATTTGCGGAGCAGTCCGAGATTGTGGGGCAGGGCGGAGGGGGAGGGGCTTCCAAAAAGTTCTTCAGGGTCCAGCCGCCCCCCTCCGGCAGCCGAGTGTGAGGAGTAATCCCGCAGCCAGGCGCTCAACCGGACCTTCTCCGCCCGGGAAAGATCGTTCCGGCGGGCCTGATCCTGCAGCCAGGATTCCAGGACCCGGGTTCCGGTGAAGGCGTGCAGCATCCCCGGCGTGACCGGCCCTTTCGCCAGTGCGGCGGCCGCCTGCTTTTCCAGGACCCGGGCCTGGGACGGGTCATCCCGGACCAGTTGGTGAAGGGTGTCCACCGCCCAGTCCGAAAGAGAGTGTCCTTTCACGGCCAGGGAATCCTCGGCGGGAATCTGCGCCAGGAGGACCAGCTGCCGGCGGGCTTCGTCGAGATCGTGGCGTGCGATGGCGGCGTGAAAGCGCCCCTTCCAGAGCGTCACCTGGGCCGGTTCGAGAGTCCCGTCCACGCGGCGGATCTGGGGCGGATGCTCCTTTTCCAGAGCATCGAGGGCGGAAACCAGAAGCGGGGAGGACGGGAGACGTTCCTCGAAGGCGTCCAGGACCACCACCGCGGCGCGGACCCGCCGCTTGGAATCCGGCACCTGGAGCAGCCCTCCGGCGGCCTTCCCGGCCGCCTGCCAGTCTCCCGCCAGCAGAAAAGTGCGCGCGGCCACGAGCCGCAGGCGCTGACCCTGCTCCAGGTTGGTGGAGGTGGCGGCCAGCTCCATGCACTTGCGGGCCACACGCAGCGCCATGGCGGGATCCGAATAGTGGTCCGCGCCTTCCAGGAAGGGGAGGGTCATGGCCAGCTTGGCGGGATCGGACCCTCCTGCAAGGAGGGCTTCCAGCAGCGCATCCGGAGAGGCGTAGGCACTGACCCCGCCGGGGTGAAGCACGAGCAGGGTTCCCGGAGCGGTCTGGAGAGCTCCGATTTCGGTGTGGCTCTTCCAGGAGAAGGCGGTCCCGATGGAACGGCCGTTGTCGGGGCGGAAACGTTCCACCCCCCGGCCGGTGGGAATCAGGACTTCGTCGCGCGCAAGCACTCCAAGGTGCCGCTGGCGGTAGTACTCGTTGTCGGAAAAGAGGGAGGGACTTTGAAAGCCGCGTCCATCCCCCCGGCCGATGGTCCGCAGCGAAAGGCGGTTGCCGAGAAAGAGGGCTCCGAAAGGAAAGGCGCAGATCAGGGCCCGGATCCTTCCGAACCGGCTCCCTTCCACCGGCCAGATCCTCCTGATCTCACCGCTGCAGGCGTCGAGGGCCAGGGCATAGGGGCTGTCCGTGGGAGTGCAGAAGAACTGACTCCCGTCGAATGCCGGCGGGGTGTTCGCAAAGGTTTCCGGCCGGTAGGCCATGTGGCCGTCCTGATAGGTGCGCACGGGGGTGCGTTCGTAGACCCGGGTCCAAAGGGCTTCCCCGGTCGCGGCATCCAGGGCCGCAACCGCCCCCAGATTGGTGCAGACCACGACTTTTTCCGCGTCCGCGGCCGGGGCACCGCAGGCCATCTCCTTGAGGACATTCCCGAAAAGATTCGATTCTTGCTGGCCGCTGACCAGGAAGGTCTTCCAAAGGGGCTCCCCCGTGTAGAGGTCGAAGGCCTGCAGGAAGAGATCCACCTTTCCCACCGCGTCGAACAGCGGAACGAACACCCGGCCTGCGGCGGCGGCGGGAGGGGCGGCCACCAGGCCGCGCGGTTCCATCTTTCCGCCTTTCAGCCAGGTCACCTTCTGCTTCCAGAGGAGTCTGCCGCTGGTCGCGTCGAAGGCGTAAAGCCTGCGGCCGGGAAGGAGATTGCGCACGCGGATTCCGCTGAACTCTTCGGAGCGGCCCAAGGGGATCGGTTCGGTGAGGGCCGCCACGACGATCCCGTCCTCGAGGACCGGGGCGATGAGCGTGTCCTTGTGGAAACCCCTCAGCATGTCGAAGAGGTTGCGGGAGCGCGGGTTTTCCCAGCCGGGAGGGCCGGGAAACCTCCAGATCACCTTGCCGGTACCCAGGTCGAGGGACACCACCTCGCGGGAATCGGTGAGGTAGCCGATTCCGCCGCCGATCGCCATTCGGAAGAGGGCGTAGTTGTCGGGCAGCGGAGGATTCTTGAAGCGGTATTCCCAGCGCAGCCGCAGTCCGCTGGCCCGCACCAGCGGAAGGGAGGGATCGCGGGCGTCTTTCAGCGTGGGGACCAGGAGGGGGGAACGGGCCAGCGGAGCGGGGAGCGCAGAAACCCAGCCCGGGGGAAAGATTTCTCCCAGGTTCCGCCCCGCAGCCCCTTGCTGGATGTGGCCGCGGTCGAGGAGGATTTCGGTGCGGATCTTGCGCGCCTTTTCGGCGGCACTCGTGCCGGGATAGTGCGAAAGGATCCGCAGGAGAGCCTCGGGGTCGGGGGGTTCCATGGCTCCTTGAAGGGCGCGTTTCGCTTCCCGCCCCACTTGGTCTTCCCAGACCCGGCGCGCCTCCCCGTCGAGATGCTCCAGCAGTTTGCGCGCTTCGTTCCGGGCCCCCAGATAGAGCAGATCGTCCTCCTCGGGACGGACCAGCAGGTCCGGATCGCTTCCCAGCACCTGCTGGAGGGCATGCAGTCCGGCATGGATCTTCCCCTCAGCGAGGAAGGCGCGGGCGTCCCGAAGAAGGGCTGCCTGGTCCCGGCCCTCCAGAACGGTGACGCCCTGGGCGGGGCGGGCCTGCGCAGGAAGGGGCGGCGCAAGGACCAGCAGGGTCAGGGCGGGAAGGAAGAAAGTCATGAGAGGTTGACCCTTTTCCGGAGGATCCACTCCCCGCAGGCAAGGAGCAGGAAAAAGGCCAGAAGTCCCGTTCCATCCAAGGGTACATCCCGGCTGGCCAGGGTGCGGGTCAGTCGCTCGCGTCCGTCCAGGCGCTGGAGGAGTTTCCCCGCCTGGTCCACGCCGACGACGATGCCGCCGGTGCGCCGGGCAAGAAGGTCCAGCATTTCGGGGTCCTGGGAAGGATCGTGATTCTCCAGGGAAGGGAGCGCCACGGTGAACCGGGCGGTGGCGCTGCGGGTGCCTTCGGAGGTCCCGTCTTCGGTGAGGAAAAGCAGCCCCGGTCCCTGGACGGCCGGCCGCAGGCGGCCCCGATAGAGGCCGGGTTCTCCGGGGACCGGCGGCAGGGGAATCGGCTTCTCCACGCCTTCAAGGAAGACATCGATCCCTTCTTCCTTCTCCACGGGCTGGTAGGCGGCGTCCCGCAGGCGGGCTTCCACGGTGAGGGCTTCCCCGAGTTCGATGCGGGTGCGGTCGAGATCGAGGCGCGTGCGCCCCCGGTCGCCTCGCAGCCGTGCGGCGGCGAGATACCGAAGCATCCCCCGCCAGAAGAGTTCCACGTAGCGCTCGTGATAGGGGAAGCGCCAGCGCCAGGTCTCGTCGGTGCCGAGCCAGCCCACCCAGCCGTCGGGCACGAACTGGCCCGCGGCCACGATCCGGGGACCATACTGGTTCGTGTCGGTGGGATGGATGAGCCAGGTCTGCGCGCCGGGCCGGAGATGCTCCACCGGAAAGTACCAGTAGAGAGGAGCCAGAAGGGACTCCCAGATCTCCCGGCTTTCCTTGCGGCTGCGGCCAAGGATGGTGACGGGGTGGGGGGCTTCGGGATCGGCCGGGACCGGGCGGAAGGAGGTCCCCTGGTAGGGAGGTTCCCGTCCCAGGACCACGGGCAGAAGGGGCTCCAGCGGGGTGCCGCGGTAGGAGGAAGGGTTGTAGCGCGGGCCGGCGCACATGAGCAGCCCCCCTCCGCGATGGACGAACTCCGCGACCGCTTCCAGGAAGCGGGTGCCGGCCAGAGGATCGGGATCGATGGTGGAGATGTCCACGTCTCCCAGAATCACCACGTCGAAATCCTGGAGGAGGTCGTCCACCGAGGTCGGAACCCGGCGCAACGGAGTCACGTCGGGCGAGGATTCCTGGATGAATCCCCGGCTGGCGCTGGCCAGCCAGCAGCGGGCTTCGATGTCGTCGGCGCGGATCAGACGGTCCTTGAGGAAGCGGTATTCCCAGCGGGGATATCCATCCACATAGAGTGTGCGGATCTTGATCGCCTTGACTTCCAGGGGAAGCTCGAGCCGGTTGTTGTCGCGGGAGGTCTCTCCTTCAAGAGGCTCCACTTCCGCGGTCAGCCGGCGTTCCCCGGGACGCTCCAGACGAGTGGAAAGGGCCACCTGGGAGCCGGCCTCCCCGGAGGAGGTCTCGGAAGCCACTTCGTCCAGGATGCGTCCGCCTTCGTCGCGCAGGCGGACCGCCACCCGGTCGGGAATCCCCTCTCCGGTGGAGCGCACGCGCAGCAGGAAGAAGGCCTCGTCTCCGGCAAGGACAACGTCGGGGGACTGGATCCGCTCCAGGGAGATGTCCGGGGCCGGGCGCGGATCGCCGAAAGCCACCACGTGCACCTGCACGCCTTCGGAGGCGAGACGGGCGGCGGCATCGCCGGGGGAGGGCCCCAGGTTGTTTCGCCCGTCGGTCAGAACGACGATTTCCGGCAGCCGGCGGCCGCGGTTCTCGGAAAGGATCCCGAGCAGGGCGTTCCCCAGAGCGGTGGCGGTTCCCTTCCCCGAAAGACCGCTTCCATCGGGGGGGGTGGGGCTCAAACGGTCCGAGAAGCGGTAGGCCTGCAGGACGTAGCGTTCCGAAAGCGTGGCCAGCCAGGGAGAAGCCAGAAGCGCCTTCAGGAGATCGAGGCGGGCGGGCTCGTCCTCGCTGGTGAGGCCTTCCTTCTTCAGGCTTTCCAGCACATCGGGCGCCAGGGCGTCCCGCCTTTGAAGCGAGGCGGAGTCGTCGAAAAGAAGGGCCAGGGGCGCGGGCTCGGTGGTGGTGCGGATGCGCCGCAGAGAAGGGCCGAGCATCAGGAGGATTCCCGTGGCCAGCAGAAGGATTCGCAGGACCGCCAGGATGCGGCGGGAGAGACGGTCGCGCTTGGGCCGCCGGTAGGCGAGAAAAACCAGCACCAGCACGGCCGGGGCGAGCACCAGGGCCAGCACCCAGAGCGGAAGCATCCTTTGGAAGATGAGCTGGCTGGCCTCTTCCATCATCCGCGCCTCCGGTCGAGCCATCCGGCCAGCAGCGTTTCCACCGCCAGGATGCCGACAAGCAGGGTGAAGAAGAACCCGGAAAGATCCCGGGGGCGGGGTGTGGAATCTTCCGGGGAGACGATCTCGGTGGAATCCAGTCCGCGGCCGAACTCGGTGCCCGGAGGCAGCGCGGCCCGGATCACATCGGAATCGAGAGGGGCAAGATCACTCTCCCGAACCGGCACTTGGACGGCGATCTTCTCGGAATGCAGGACTTCCCTCCCTTCGCGGTCCAGGATCCGGGCGGCGACCGTCCAGACTCCCGGGTCGGGGACGCTTTCCAGGATGGGGACCAGAACCGGGCCGCCGCCCTGCGGGACGGCGTTTCCAAGAGGCTGTCCGCTGCGCCCGGAAGGGTCGGTGTAGCTGATTTCGGTGGGAGGGGCCGGGAGTTCGACTTCCAGCGGGGAACCGACCTCGATTTGCAGCGGATGGCGGGGCCGGGGGGCGAGATGAGCCAGCAGATCGAAAAGAAAAGGAAGCGTGCCGCCGGGGACTTCGGCCATCCGGTTCCAGAGCGGATCCGGAACCGCTGCCAGCAGGACCACATGGCCCGAGCCGTGCATCCACTCCGCCATCGCGGCTCCTTGTTCCCGCTCTCCCTCGCCGTTTTTGCTGCGCACGAAACGCAGGGGAATCGAAAGAGCCGGCCGGGCCCCGCCGGATCCCCCCGTCTCGCGCACCATCCGGTAGCGCCGGTAGGGTACCTCGGTGAGCAGAGGCTTCCAGCGCGGGTCGTCGAAGAGCTTCAGTGCGGGGTGGGATGGATCCAGGATGGAAAGCCGCGCGTGGATGTCCTCGCAATCCACGACTTCGCCCACCTCCAGGCCCGGATTGCCGAGGGCTTCCAGGAAGCCGCGGCATTCGGGGCCGCCCGTATTGCGCCCCAGGGCCATCAGCACGCCTCCTCCCCGTCCGGAATAATCCGCCAGGAGTCCCGAGAGGCTGGAGGAGACTGGGCCAGGGTCGGCGAGAAGCACGACGTCGGTCTCTTCCAGGCGGCGGGCATCCACCCGGGAAGGGGGAGCCATGGAAAGTTGGAGGGGAGCGTTCTCCCCGAGATCGAGAAAGTGGAGCAGCTGGTCGAATACCTGTTCGGGTTTGCCGCGGGGAACCGCTTCTCCCACCAGGAGAATCCGCGGCGCGGAGCGGACGGGGAGAATCCGGGCCCGCCAGTCGTCCGCCGGGAGAGCGTCGCCGTCCAGCCGGATTTCCAGGACCCTGGGACCGGCTTCCGCGGAAGAAACCGTCCAGTTCAGCTCCTTTTCTTCTCCCGGTGCGAGATCGAAGTCGGCCGGATTGCCGGCAGAGACTCCGTCCAGGAAGAGAGCGGCGCGAATGCCGCGCCGGGTTTTCGGCCCGAATTGGCGCACCCGGGCATGGACCTCGGCGAAGTCCCCCGGAGAGATCTCCGCCGGTTCCACGTCGATCCAGGTCACTGCGGTATTGGCCCGGATGCCGGCGCCTGTGTCCAGAATGGCGAGCTGGTTGCCGTCGGAGGCGAGGTTCCGCAAACCATTCCCTTCGTCCCCTTCCAAGTCCCACCCGGAAGCCTGCATGTCGGTGAGAATCGTGACCCGCACCGTTTCCAGCCCCTCCGCACCGAGGGACGCCGCGGTCCGCCGCGCGATGGCCAGGGCGGAGGCCATGTCGGCCACACCCCGGCCGGGGCGGTCCTGTTCTTCGAGAACGACCTGGACTTCTGACGGATCGCCGTAGGCGAGGCGTTCCGCCCGGGTGCCCGCAAGGATGATTGCAGCCCGGTCGCCTCGGCCGGCTTCCAGCGGTTCGATCCTTCCCACACCTGCGGAGACGGCACGTTCGAAGGCGCTGGCCCCCTGGGAACGGTGGGCCATGGAGAGGGAGCTGTCGAGGACGAGGATTTCCGCCCGGGCGGATCGCGTGGAGAGCAGCGAACCGGGGTCGGCTCCGGGCCGGGCCAGGGCGAGGATCAGCAGCAGGACCGCCAGGGTCCGCAGGATCAGGAGCAGCAGGTCTTCGAGGATCATCCGCCGGCGGGTCCGGCGGATCGCCTGGCGGAGGAAATCCATGGCGCTGAACTCCACCACCTGGAACCGCTGCCGGTTGAGGAGATGGATGAGGATCGGAAGGGCGGTCAGGGGGAGGGCCCAGAGGAATTCCGGACGCAGGAAGCTCACCGTCCGGCCCTCCGCATCCGCGCGGTCCGCAGCGCCAGGAACTTGCTCAGGGCGATCTCGAGCGCCTGGTCGGTCTCCATGCGCAGGAAATCGACGTTCAGGCTGCGAAGTCCGAGCCGCAGTCTGCGGGCATGGTCTTCGAATTCCTGCAGGTAGGCGTTGCGGATGGCGCGCGGGTCGAGAAGCAGCCTTTCGCCGAGTTCGAGAGGATCGAAGCGCGTGCTGCGGCCGAAGGGGAAATGGACTTCGGCCGGATCCAGGGTGCGCAGGACCAGGAGATCATGTCCCTTGTGCCGCAGAAGTCCCGCGGCGTGGGCGGCGAGATCGGGATCCCCCAGGCAGTCGCTGACCCAGACCACCAGCCCGCGCCGCTCCATCCTCGCGGCAGCGGTTTCCAGGGCCAGGGCCGGGTCTCCGGAACCTTCCGGCTGGATTCCTTCCAGCATTTCCACCATGGTGTGCCAGTGGCGCTCGGTTCCCCCGGGCGGAAGCCATTTCTCCAGGGCCTCCCCCGCGGTGACGAAGAGGCCGGCCGAATCGTGCTGGAGCACCAGCAGGCGGGCCAGGGCCGCCACGGTCCAGGTGGCGTAATCCAGCTTGGTCCAGTCCAGGGTGGAAAAGCGCATCGAAGCGGATGCGTCCAGAACGAGATAGCCGGTGAGGTCCGTCTCCTCCTCGTACTGGCGCACGAAATTGCGGTCGCTGCGCGCTATCACCCGCCAGTCGAGATGCCGGAGGTCGTCGCCGGGGGTGTATTCGCGATGTTCGGCGAAGGTCGTGCTGGCCCCCCGCAGCGGCGAGCGGTGCCGGCCGCCGGCGAGTCCCTCGACGGCGGTCCTGGCGCGGAGTTCGAGGCGCGCCAGTCTCGCCAGAAGCCTAGGATCCGATGCCCGCTGCACGTTTCCCGTCCAGCGCGCTCGGGTGGGGCTCCACCGTTTCGAGCAGGCGCGCGATGATGGCGTCGCTGTCGACTCCTTCCGCTTCGGCCGCGAAGTTGGCCAGGATCCGGTGACGGAGGACCGAAGGAGCGACCGCGGCCACGTCTTCCGTGGAGGCGTGGAACCGGCCGTGGAGAAGCGCGCGGGCCTTCGCTGCCAGGATCATGTTCTGGGAAGCCCTGGGGCCCGCCCCCCAGTTGACCCACTGCTTGATGAAGGCGGGAGCCTCTTTCTCTCCCGGCCGCGAGGCGCGCGCCAGGGCGACGGCATACTCGAGCACCGAATCGGTGGCGGGGACCCGGCGGACCAGCGCCTGCATCTGCAGGAGTTCTTCCCCCCCCAGGACTTCCTCCACCTGGGTTTCCTCCATTCCCGTGGTTCGGCGGAGGACCTCGGCCTCCTCCCGGGCGTCGGGATAATCGACCTTGATGAGGAAAAGGAAGCGGTCCAGGGCGGCTTCCGGAAGGGGGTAGGTCCCTTCCTGCTCGATCGGGTTCTGGGTGGCCAGCACGAAGAACGGATCCGGGAGCGGATGGCGTTCCCCGCCGACGGTGACCTGGCGTTCCTGCATCGCCTCCAGCAGGGCGGCCTGGGTCTTGGGCGGGGTGCGGTTGACTTCGTCCGCCAGCACGATGTTGGCGAAGATCGGCCCGGGAAGGAAACGGAAGGTGCGTTCCCCGCTTTCCGGATCGGTGTGGAGGACTTCGCTGCCCGTGATGTCGGTGGGCATGAGGTCGGGGGTGAACTGGATCCTGCGGAACTCCAGCCGCAGGGCCCGGGCGAAGGTGCTGACCAGCAGGGTCTTGGCCAGCCCGGGAACACCCACCAGGATGGCGTGCCCGCGGGCGGCGACCGCAAGCATGAGTTCCTCGATCACCCCCTCCTGGCCGACGATGACCCGGGAGATCTGGGATCTGAGTTTCAAGAACGAGCTGGCGAAGGCCTCCGCCGCGGCGGCGTCGTCGGGAGTCTGGGAGTGGGTCATTTGCGGGAAGTCCGGTTGTCTTCGATTCCTGCCCCCTGGTACGGACGGCCGAAGAGTCTCTCGAAGAGTTTCTCGTCCGCCTGGGGGTCGTTGAGGTGCCAGTCCAGGATGCGGTCCGTCTCCCTGAGCCGGGTCTCGGCCTCGGTCCGATGAAGAGCCTCCTGCCGCTCCATTTCCTGGCTGCGGAAGAGGTCCAGAAGGGCGGGAAGGAAGATCCCCGCCCCAGCGTAGAGAACAGCCGCCCAGAGAAGGGCCGCTCCGACCCGTGAGCGGAGGGCTTGCCGGCGGCCGGTCACCGGGAAAGGGCCTCGCCGTAGCGCGCCGAGGGGCCCAGCCATTCTTCGATTCGAAGAAGCTGGTTGTATTTCGCCACGCGCTCGATGCGGCAGGGGGCCCCGGTCTTGAGCTGGCCGGCGCCCGTGGCGACGGAAAGATCGGCAATGGAAGTGTCTTCGGTCTCGCCCGAGCGGTGGCTGATCACGCACGCGAAGCTGGCTTCCCGGGCAAGATCCATGGTTCGGAGCGTCTCCGTCAAGGTGCCGATCTGGTTCAGTTTGATCAAGATGGCGTTGGCCTGCCCTTCCCGGATTCCTTTCATGAGCCGCTCCGGATTCGTGACAAAGAGATCGTCTCCCACGATCTGGACCTCCTCGCCCAGGGCATCCGTGAGGGCGGTCCAGCCTTCCCAGTCGTCCTCGGACAGTCCGTCCTCCAGGGAGACGATGGGGAATTCCCGGCACCACTCCTGGTAGAAGGCGATCATCTCTTCGGCCGTGCAGGTCCGGCCCTCGAAGTGGTAGGCCCCGTCCCGGAAGATCTCGTTGGCGGCGATGTCCACGGCCAGGGCCATCTGCTTGGGCTCCGCCTTGAGCCCCGTTTTTTCGATGGCCGCAAGGATGAGTTCCACGGCTTCGGCGTTGCTCTTGAGGTCGGGGGCGAAGCCCCCTTCATCACCGACGTTTGTGGCGTAGCCGGCCTCCTTAAGGAGCGCCTTCAGCGTGTGGTAGGTCTCGGCGCACCAGCGCAGCCCTTCGGCGAAATTCGGCGCGCCCAGGGGCTGGATCATGAACTCCTGGAAATCGACGTTGTTGTCGGCGTGCTGGCCTCCGTTGAGGACGTTCATCATCGGAACCGGGAGGCGGTTGGCTCCGGGGCCGCCCAGGTAGCGGAAAAGCGGCAGCCCGGCTTCCACGGCGGCGGCCCGGGCGCAGGCCAGCGAACAGCCGAGAATGGCGTTGGCGCCGATCGATTCCTTGTTGTCGGTTCCGTCGAGCTCTATCAGGGCCCGGTCGAACTCCTCCTGCTGGAAGGGATCGAGCCCCAGAAGGCGCGGGGCCAGGATCTCGTTGACGTTGCGCACGGCGGTCAGGACCCCTTTGCCCTGGTAACGGGCATCCCCGTCGCGGAGTTCCACCGCTTCATGAGCCCCCGTGGAGGCCCCCGAAGGGACCGGGGCCCGGCCCGAGGCGCCGGTGTCCAGCCGAAGATCGACCTCAAGGGTGGGATTGCCCCGGGAATCGAGGATTTCCCGGGCGTGGATGTGAGTGATCTGGGCCATGTTTTTGGGAAGGAGGAACACTCATGGTATCGAAGGCAAGCTGCCCTTCCCAAGGATTCCGCCAGCTTCAACCTCCGGCCACAGGGGGAGCGGGCGGGGGGACCGGCAGAAGGATGCCGGGATCGTCGTTGCGGACGTTGTTGGCCCTTGGGGACACCTGCCGAAAACCCATTTCCCCGGCCGGGAAGGGGGCCAACAGCCGGCTCAGGCTTTCCGCATCACGCGCCCCGGAATCGAGCCAGCGGCTTTGCTGACCGGGGGACAGGATCACCGGCATCCTGGGGTGGAGCGGACGGACCCGTTCGTTGGCCCCGGTGGTGAGGATGGTGCAGGATTCCACAGGCTCCCGGCCGTCTTCCCGCCAGCATTCCCAGAGACCCGCGAACACGAAGAGGGGGCCGGCGAGGGGGAAGAAGTAATAAGGGACACGCGTGTTCCCCTCCCGCTTCCATTCGAAAAACCCGTCTGCGGGGATCAGGCAGCGCCGCTCAAGAAACGCTTCGCGGAAGGAGGGTTTTTCGGATGCGGTTTCGGCCCGAGCATTGATGAGCGGGGCGCCTTGCAGACCCTTGCGGCTCCAGGAGGGAATCAGCCCCCAGCGTAGGAACGCCAGCTCCCGGGTCGTGCCCCTTCCGGAAAACCGGATCGCGGCCACGTCCTGGGTGGGGGCGATATTGAAGCGCGGACGGTGCCCTTCCGGAAAGGGGACCTGGAAGTGCCGGGCCAGGACGTCCCCTTCCACGGCCAGGGAGAACCGGCCGCACATGGCGGATCACCGGCTGCCTGAAGGCTGCGAAGGGAGAATCTCCACCTGCACCCCCTGGCGATCGTCCAGCAGCTTCGCGACGGCTTCCGCAAGACGCTTCTCGTCCAGGGATTCGACCCTTTTGTCGAACCGGCGCCAGAAACCGGCCTTGGCCCGCAGGGCGCGCAGCCC
>CAZQAP010000056.1:0-16998 GCA_964591365.1 uncultured Planctomycetales bacterium | reverse complement strand
GATAGACGCCCTCTTTCAGGGCTTCGTTGCGGGCATCGAGGTCGGGCTTCTTCAGGTGGCAGAGAAAGCAATCCAGTTCCTCGCCAAGGAGGGCAGCGGGCCCGCCGCCGGGATGGCGAAGACCGTAGGTCGCAATCCATTTTTTCAGGGCCTTGGGGTTCCCGGCCAGGGGGCCTGGCAGGCTGTTGACTCGGGGATCCCAGCGGCCGAACCATCCCGGTCCCTGATCCCAGGGCCGCGGGCCTTGGCCCGGACCCAGCCGATCCGCTCCCGCAGCGGCATGGAAGCTGTGATCGGAGATGAAATCGGTGTCGTGGCAGGCGCCGCAGGTTCGGACCACGGAAAGGGGTGCGCCGCTTTTCGTGACCAGGGTCCCTTCCGAATCAAGGATGGGAATGGGAGGGTGGATCTTGGAGATCCCCTCCGACAAGGCTGTCGGCTGGGAAGCCTGGAGAAGCAGGAGAAGAAGAGTGATCATCGCCTGCTCACCTTCTCCGGAACCATCTTTCCGGTTTCACTGCGGCCGCCGAACTTCATGGGATCCCCGTCGTAGCCGAGGGCCTTCCAATCGAACCGGCCGCCCTCACTGTGGCATCGTTCGCACTGCAGCGCCTTGTTGGCGGGGGCGACCATGTGGGACAGCGGCCAGTACATCCTCGTCGGGGCGAATCCGAATTTTCCGCTGTAGGCCTGGCCCGCCACTTCGGTACCATTCTCCAGGGCGCTGGCCCAGTCGAAGGTGGTCCAGAATCCGGCCGGCCCGTAGGTATTGGGGACCAGGAACGTGCGGTTGATCTCGTCGAAGGGCTGCTTCCCGCGGTGCACCTTGAACGGCCAGATCCTGGCCTTGGGGTCGTGGATGTCCCCGCGCGGCCCGGCCAGCACCGTCTCCGTCGCCGGATCCATCTTGTCCCCGATCAGGTAGTGGTCGGCGGTTCCGTTGTACCAGGCGTATTCGGGAACCACTTTTTCCCCGTAGCGGAACTTCCCCTTGATGGCCAGGTACTCGTGGGGATTGTCGATCTTCTTCTCGAGTTCCTTGTCCCCCGCCTTGGACCAGTCCCAGTAGATCTTGGTGCCCTCGTCCACCGCGAAATAGGGGATGTGGCAGGTCTGGCAGGCGAGGGTATCGGCATGGGCGTTGATGCGCTCATCCGCGTGGGGGGCGTCCCCGTGGCATTTTTGGCACAGCAGGTGGTTCCTGCCGTCCACGCTCACCGAAATGGACCGTCCCGGGATCTGGTGCTTCTGCCCGGCATGGCAGTCCACGCACACGAACCCGTTTCCTCCCATGTGCACGTCGAGGCGTTCCGAAGGATGGAGCAGGGAATCGTCCATGTCTCCGTGCTTGACGGCGTTGCCGCCGCCGCCGCGGAAGTGGCAGACGCCGCAGTTCAGCCGGTTCGGCCGTCCCACGCTCTTGGCCACCGCCATCAGGTCCACCGAAACGTCCGGCAGACCGGCTTTTCCGGAAGCCTTGACGTAGGTGCCGGTCTGGTCGTGGCAGACCAGGCAATCCACGAGGTTCTCGTCCTTGAAGTCGAAGCTCTTGTCCTTCCACCCATAGCCCGCATGACAGACCGTGCAGGCCGCCCAGTTGGACTGGATGCTGATGCAGAAATTGTTCATCAGGTTCTTCTTCCCGATGGCGATCTTTTCCGCATGGCCGGGGACCTGGACGGGCTCCCCGGCCCACTTCCAGTGGGCGGTCTTCATGACGTCGTGGGCGGCGTCCTTGTGGCATTCGAGGCAGGCCCGCGTCACTTCCGGCCCGGTCTTGAAGGTCATGCCCTCGTAGAAGGTGGCGTGATCGGTATGGGCCGGGGCCTTGGGAACCTTCGACCAGGCATCCGGGCGGGAGGCCCCGCAAGCTGCCAGCGGGAGAAGCGCCAGCAGGACAAGAAAACCCCTCCCTGGGCCGGACCGGGCAGCGGTCCGGGAGGCATCCAGCCTCGGCATGGGCGTGTTCATGGTGCGGCCCCTTGATTTATAGATTTCATAAACCCTTAAACCGTTGGGGGGCCACCTTTTCCTTCAAATCCCGCCTGAAGACGGGCCCTTGGCAGGAATCTGCCATTGGGGCCGCCAGGTGGGCGGTCCCCTGCCTTGCCGGACTCCCGGTCCCCTAGCGCCGGGCGGGATGGAGAAGGGATCCGGGACTCGAAGGAGCCTTGGGAAGGATGAGATGCTCTTCCAGGAGAACCTGGGTCTTCCCGGGAACCCAGCGGGGGATCTTTCCCCCCGGGAAGAAGGGCTGCACCTCGATGTTCCGATCCGGAAAACGCAGCTTCGCCCAGCCCTGCACCGAGTAGGTGCGCAGGATCGAGGCCCCGTAAAGCATGGGCCCCTGGAATCCGGGCACCTTCCAGCGTGCCACCAGGACGGGAAGTTCGAAGGGGCCCAAGACGCTCCCTTCGGGCGCCTTCTCGATCTCCTTCCCGAGCCTCTCCAGGGTCTGGGAACGCATGGCGTCGGCCTCCTCCCATTCGGGATAGTGGTGGAAAAACGGCGAGTAGCCCGCCTGCCAGCCAAGAAGAGCCAACAACAGAAGCGCGGCGAGGCTGGAACTCACCCGCAAGGGGAGCGGCACGAATGGCCGGGCGTTCTGGAGGAAAGCCGCGAACATGGATCCACAGAGCAGCGCGAATCCGGCTGCGGGGAACAAGTAGTACCAGGCACTTGTTTTTCCCGACCAGGCGTGAATAAGCAGCATGAGCACGGTCCAGGCCAGCCCGAAAAGGGCTGCCCGCAGGCGGTTTCCGTCTCCCAGCAGGGCCGAAAGATCCCGCCGGTTCCTGCGCCGCAGCCACAGGATTCCGGTGATCACGAAAGCGGTTCCCAGGGCCGCAGCCAGGAGGGCCGCATCCGGAGAAGATTCCATGGTCTTCTGGGGAAAGATCAGGCGCCGGGCCATGGAAACCGCCCGGCCAAGGTTCCCGAACCCCTCCTCCGCGTGGCCGCCGAGCCCCCCGATCACCAGGTAACGGACTCCAAGAGCGGCGGCTGCGGCGGCCAGGTAGGGGATCGTCCCCAGCGCGGCATGGGCAAGCCGTTTCCGGGTTCCCAGGCGGGGCGAGTAGAGAAGCACCGCCAGGAAAGCGAGGGGGAAGAGGAGCAGGGCGGTCTCCTTCGAGAAGGCCGCCGCCAGGGCAAGAACCCCGGGAAGAAGAGCCGGCCGCCGCAGGGCCAGAGCGCGGGGAGAAAGAGTGGCGGCAAGAGCCAGGGCCGCGAAGATGCAGCTCATCGTCTCGGGCCGCCGTGAAAGAACGGGCACCACCTCGAACTGAAGCGGAAAAAGGAGAAAGATCAGCGCCGAAAGAATCGGGGCCAGACGCGCATCCGGCCCGTTGAGGCGGCCGGCGAGCCGCAAAAGGGCCAGGGCACACCCGAGAAGCAGGAGCAGGTTGACGATCTGGTAGCCCAGGGGAGCCAGCCCCCAGAGCGCATATTCGGTTCCCACGAGAAGGTTCAGGAGCGGGCGGTAGAAATCGGACTCATAGAGCCCGGCCATGAGCCTGTGGGAGAGCACGCCCGTGAACCCGTCGGGCCCGTCAAAGCGGCTGGTGGCCACGATCGGATAGGTGTCGTGGCCGACGAGTCCCAGCGAAAGAACCGAGTGGTAGGCGGCCCAGGCGAGGGCGGCAAGGACCAGAACGGAAACCCAGCCCTTCATCGCGGCTCTCCTTTCGGAACCACGTAGCGCTCCACGAAGAGCACCAGGATGCGGCCGGCAACCGCGGGGGGAAGAGGCGCTTCCAGATCGATGGCACGGACTTCGATCGTCCTTTCCGGGAAGCGCAGTTCCGCCCAGGCCTGGACCGAGTAGGCGCGCAGGATGGAGGCTCCGTTGAGCATCGCCTCACGGTAGCCGGGTTTCTTCCACGCGGTGACCTGGACAGGAAGCTCGAAGGGGCCCAGCCGGGAGCCGGGTCGCGCCTTTTCGATCGCCGCTCCAATCCCCTGGAGCACGTCCTTTCGCAGGCGGTCGGCCAGTTTCCATTCGGGATAATGGTGGAAAAGCGGGGAATACGACCCCTGCCAGAGAAGAAGCCCGCCCAGAAGGAGCCCCGAACCCGCGGCCGAAAACCGCAGGAAAAAGCGGCCGGGGGCCCGGAGGATGCGGAGCGACCCATCCAGTGCCACCCCGAGAAAAAAGGCGAAGCCCGCGGCCGAGAAGAGCAGATACCAGGGACTGGTCCCCGACCAGGCGTGGACGGCCAGCATGAAAACGGTCCAGACGGCTGCAAAGAATCCGGCCCGCATGCGCTCGAAGCGGGGCTTCGCCAAAAGAAGGGTGATGACCAGGAACGCCCCCAGCCCCAGGACCAGGGGAAGCCCCCAGGGCGAATCCGCCATCGGGATCTGCGGAAAGAGGAGTCGGCGGGCGAAGACCGGAAGATTCGCGAGCTTCGCGAATCCGGCATCCGGATGGCCCCCAAGACCGCCGATCACCTCCCAGCGCACGAAGAAGAGAAAGGCCGCGGCAGCCGCTTGCGGAAGAGTGACCCGGGCCGCCTGGCGGAGGCGCGCGGAAACCCCCTTCCGATCGCTCGCAGACAGGACCGCCAGGAAAGAGAGCGGGACCACCAGGAAACCGGTCTCCTTGGAAAGGATGGCCAGGAGCGCCAGAACGCCCGAAAGGAGTCCGGGCCGTGAACGCCCCAGGTTGCGGGGGGAGATGGCGGCCAGGATCGAAAGGACCGTGAAGAGGAAGGCCAGCGTTTCGGGCCGCCTTCCCACCACCGGAAGCACTTCGAATTGGAGCGGAAAGAAGAGAAAAGCCAGGGCTGCGGCCCAGGGGGCAACCCGGGCTCTGGGACCCGCCACCCGCCGCACGAGAAAAAAGAGCGCGACGACGCCGGCCGCGAAGAAGAGGAGATTCTCGATCTGGTAGGGAAGCGGGTCCAGTCCGAAAAGAGCCTGGTCGAAGGCGACTGAAAGGCTCAAGAGCGGGCGATAGAACGAAGCCGGATAACGTCCGTCCATAAGGATCCGGGTGAAGGCGTGCAGCAGATCGGCCGGCCCCTGGATTCTGCTGGTCAGAAGGATCGGGTAGGTGTCGTGCCCGAGAAGCCCCAGGGCCAGCACCGAGTGATAGACGACGAAGACCGCCGCACCGAGAAGCAGGGCGGGAAGAAACCTCTTCATCGCGGTGGGTCAGGAATCGTCATCCAGCGCGCAGCGGAATCCCAGGTTGTTGAGGGAGGCGTCCGGCTCGTTCGACTGGCGCGCGGCGACCCGGAACCCGAGGCAGTAGTTCGTGGAACAGAGCCAGCTCCCGCCCCGCAGCGTATGCCGGGTTCCTGAGGGAGGTCCCGCCGGATTCTTCCGGGGAGAGCGATCGTAATAATCAGGGGAAAAGAAGTCGGAGGTCCACTCCCAGACGTTGCCGGCCATGTCGAAGAGTCCGTAACCGTTGGGTTGGAAACTTCCCGCCGGGGCGGTTCCGTGGAAACCGTCCTCGGCCCGGTCGGGCCCGGGGAATTCCCCCTGCCAGTAGTTGGCCAGGAAGCGGCCGCCGGGCTCGAGGACGTCGCCCCAGGAATAAGTGGCATCCTTCAGGCCCCCGCGGGCGGCGAATTCCCATTCCGCCTCGGTGGGAAGCCGTTTCCCGGCCCATCCGGCGTAGGCCCGGGCATCGTTCCAGGAGACGTTCACCACCGGATGATCCTGCCGGCCGGTGAGATCGGATTCCGGTCCTTCCGGGTGTCGCCAGTCGGCCCCTTCGATGAGCTTCCATTCCCCTTCGCCGTTTCCAGCGGCCCCCGGCACGAAAACGATCGAGTTCCCGATGCGCTCGGCATCCGTCCGGTATCCGGTGGCCTGAACGAAGCGCGCGAACTGGGCGTTGGTGACTTCGCGGGCGTCGATCCAGAACGGATCGACTCCGACCTCGTGCGGCGGCCCTTCGTAGGGGAAACCGCGGTCGGTCCCCATGAAGTACGTGCCTCCGGGAATGCGGACCATTCCTTCTCGGGAAACCGGACCGGGCCCGCACCCGGAGGCGAGTACGGCAAGAAGGAGAATGCGGGCCTTTTTCATCCGCCGGAGCCGGGGCCAAGCACCAGGCCGGGGGGCAGAAAGATGGTGAGCACGCCGGACCGCCGCCGGGGCTTGCCGTCCTTGATGCCGACGATGCGGATCGTTCGCCCGGGATGCGAGAGTTCCACCCAGGCCTGGAGGGAGTAGTCCCGCAGGATCGCGGCGCCGCGGATCACAGGGGCCTCTTCGTCCGCGCCGAGATGATCGATCCGGCTGTACCAGACCGGGGCAGGCGGTGCGCGGAGGATCTGGCCGTCGGGCGTGTTCTCGATCCGCCCGTCTAGATCCTTCAGATAATCGTCGAGGGCGATCGTTGCTTTTTCCCACTCGGGGTATTCCTGGAAGAGCGCGGAGTAGCGCATCTGCCAGCCGAGAAGAGCCGCCAGGAACAGGGCCGCCAGGACGGAGGAAGCCCGGACCAGAAAACCCTTGCGGCGCCGGGCCGCACAGACCAGCCCGTCGAGAAGGATCCCCGCCAGCCAACCGAACCCGGCGGAGGGAATCAGGAAATACCATGGGTGCCGCTTGCCGACGTAGGCGTGGGCGGTGAGCATCACGGCCGTCCAAGCCAGGGCGAAGGCTGCGCCACGGACCCGGAAGGCGGGTTCTCCCCCGGTGACCTGGGATCCGCCCTTGCCCGACAAAACGCGGAACAGGCCGGCCAGGACCAGGGTTCCGGCGAGTCCGGCGCCCAGCCACCATGCGTAGGGGGAGGCCAGCATCACCTTCTGGGGGAAGAAAAGGTTGCGGGTCATCTCGCCCACGTCGCCGAGATTCTTGAGACCCTCGGTGTCGTGGCCGCCCAGCCCGCCGATCACACCGAAGCGGGCGGCCAGGGCGAGAACGGCGGCAAGAATGAGCGGCGAGACCAGGACCAACGCGTGGCCCAGGCGCCTCAGGAAACCGCTGCGGGTGGAATAGAGCATCACGAGGAGGAAGGCGAGCGGGGGCAGAAGCAGCGCGGTCTCCTTGGCTCCCACCGCCACCAGGGCCAGCAGTCCGGGCAGGATGGCGGGACGCATGCGGGCCAGCCGGGCGGGGGCCAGCAGGGCATGGAGGGAAAGCACCGAGAAAAGGCAGCAGAGAATCT
Organism: uncultured Planctomycetales bacterium; assembly: GCA_964591365.1. Taxonomy (GTDB): domain Bacteria; phylum Planctomycetota; class UBA1135; order UBA1135; family UBA1135; genus CAZQAP01. The sequence goes on along the minus strand of CAZQAP010000056.1, from coordinate 9,866 downwards.
CGGGGCGACGGGAGGGAGAAGGAAGAACCTCCCACTGATAGGGGTAGAGGGCGAAAACGAGGGCGGCGGCGAGGGGGGCCAGGCGCGCTCCCCGGCCCGCCAGCCGCCGGACGAAGAAGAAGACCGCCAGCACGCAGGCCAGGAAGTAGAGCAGGGTGGCAAGCTGGAACCCGAACGGGTCGAGGCCCCAGAGCGCGTAATCCAGGGAAAAGGTCACATTGAGAACGGGCCGATAGAAGTCCGACCAGAAGCGGCCGCCCATGAGCTTCTCGGTGAAGAGATGCAGGAAGTCGCCCGGAGAATGGACCGTGCTCGACACCAGCACGGGGTAGGTGTCGTGGCCCAGCATGCCGAAGCCGAGGACCGGGTGGTAGGCCAGGAATACCACGGCGACGAGGGCCAGGACGGCGAGGGCGGTTCGCACCGCGTTCCACTATAATGGCCCCTCGATTCCTTCCGAAGACCATGTCCAGAAAGCTTCGCCACATTCTTCTCCTCTCCGTTCCGGTCCTTGCGGCGGGGTTTGCGACACTCTCTTGTTCCGGCTCGGCGAACGACCGGCCCAACGTCCTTTGGGTGGTCTGGGACACGACCCGGGCCGACCAGATGAGCCTGTACGGCTTCGACAAGCCGACCACGCCCTTTCTGGAAGAATGGGCCAAAAAGGCCCTGGTCTTCGACGATTGCACCTCCACGGGAAGCTCCACCGTCCCTTCCCACGGAGCGATGTTCACCGGCCTTCTTCCCAGCGAGCACGGCGCCAACAACCGCCATCACAACCTGGATGGCCGGCTCACCACTCTCGCCGAGCTTTTCCGGCGCAGCGGTTACTCGACGTTCCTCTGGGCGGCCAACCCCCACATCTCCTCCGAAGAAGGCTTCGCGCAGGGGTTCGACGTGGAACACCACCCCTGGGACGAATTGAACAAACCCAAGGCCCTCGAGATCCTGCGCAGCAAGGTCTCGCGCAAGGACCAGAGCAGCGAGATCGTGGGCAAGATCATCGCCGGCCATTTCCGGGAATGGGACATCAAAGCGGCCGGAGAACTCGGGGTCGTGAACCTCCTCAATTTCCTCGAAAAGAAGGATTCCGGCAAACCGTTCTACGCCTTTCTCAACTACATGGAGGCCCACCGGCCGTTCGTCCCCCCCGAGAAGTTCCGCCAGGTTTTCATGACTCCCGAACAGGTCGACCGCTCCTACAAGGTGGACCGCTCGTGGATCCCGATGTGGAGCTACACCTTCGGCCTGAAGGAATACACTCCCGAGGAGCTGCAGATCATGGCGCTCACCTACGACGCCTGCATCGCGGAGCTCGACAGCCTCTTCAAGGACCTCATCCAGACCCTCGATTCCAAAGGCTATCTCGACAACACCATCGTGGTCCTCACCGGGGACCACGGCGAGCACCTGGGCGAACACCACATGCTCGACCACCAGTTCTCGCTCTACCAGGGCTTGGTGCACGTGCCGCTCGTGCTCTACTTTCCGCATAGGATCAAACCCGGGCGCGTCGAGGACCCGGTCCAGAACTACGACATCTTTCCGACTCTCCTGGAACTCGCCGATCTCCAGCCGCCCAAAGGCCTCGACTCCAAGGCGGTCAGTCTGCTGCACACCAGCCCGAACCGCGTGCGTTTGTCGGAATACCCTTCCGACATGGACGGCCCCCTGCTGCAGGTCAAGAAACTCAATCCGAGCTGGGATCCCACCCCTTTCCAGCGCCGCTTGAAAGCCCTCTACCAGGATCACTACAAGTTCATCCTCGGGTCCGACGGCAAGAAGGAACTCTACAACCTGCAGGAAGACCCGGATGAGAAGGTGAACCTGGCGAAAAAGGATCCTGCGGAATTGGAGAAGATGATGTCTTCCATGGGCGTCTTCGTCAAGAGCCTGAATCTCTTTCACTACGACTCTTCGATCAATCCCGAGCTTTCCCAGGAACAGAAGGAGATGCTTGCCGGCCTCGGCTACGTGGACGGTGACGCCGGCTCTGATTCTTCCGGCAAGAAGTGACCAGCATGCCGCCGGTGCCCGCGGGCGCCCGGCGCCTTCCCCGCGCCTTCTACGCCCGCAACGCCCTTCGCCTGGCGCGGGCCCTTCTCGGCAAGATCCTGGTCCACGACGGGCCCGGCGGCCGCACTGCCGGCCGGATCGTCGAGGTGGAGGCCTACCGGGGCCCCGAGGACCGGGCCGCCCACAGCGCCGGCGGACGCCGGTCCCCGCGCAACGAGGTGATGTGGGGCCCGCCGGGGCGGCTCTACGTCTATTTCGTCTACGGCATGCACCACTGCGCCAACGTGGTCGCCGCGCGCGAGGGGATTCCGGAGGCGGTCCTGCTCCGGGCGCTCGAACCCCTGGAAGGGATGGAGGTCATGCGCCGGCGCCGTGGCCGGAAGGTGCCCGTCGAACATCTTCTGCGCGGCCCGGCCTGCCTTTGCAAGGGGATGGGCATCGACCGGCGCCACAACGGGGCCCTTCTTTCCCGCGGGCCGTTGAAGATCCTCGATGCCCCCGCGATCCCCGCCCGCGCTGTCGTCCGCACCCCGCGGGTCGGCGTCGGGTACGCCGGGGAGCACGCGGTGCGGCCCTGGCGGCTGTTCGTGCGGGGAAACCCTTCGGTTTCCGGTCCGGGACCGAAGAATCCCCCGGCCAGGACCGCGGAAAAGCGTCAGCCGTCGTGATCCACGACCCGGATGGTCCGGCTCCCTCCGATCCGGAGCTTGTCCACGATGTGGCCCTTCCCGAGCAGCTTCTCCCCCCGCCGCACGTCCCAGTAGAGGATCGTGCAGGCGGGCAGATCCTTGCGGACCCTGCCATCGCGGCCGGTCTTCGTTTCCTCCCAGAAACAGTCGGCGCCCTCGAGGGCGGGGATCTTGTCGAAAGCGTAGCCGGCCGGGTCCTGCCACTGGAGCCCGATGGTGCGCACCACCGCCCCCTCCAAGGGGCCGCCGGATGATCCGCGCACCAGGAACTCCAGCACGCGCCGGCCCGGGTCGACCTGGAAGATCCAGGGGGAATCCGGAGCGTTTTCCAGTTCCACCCAGCCGACCTCCCGCAGGAGGTTTCCGCCCAGGAGGATCCTCAAGAAGAACCGTCGGGGAACCCGTTTCGCGCGGATCACTTCATCCCAGGAGCCGGCAGATGCAAACGGGAAGCAGCCCCGGCATTCCCCCTCGACCTGCAGGATCTTCTTGAAAACGGGCGGCGGAAGCCAGGGGAGGTTCGGCTCGTAGGCCCCGGGAGGAAAGACCACCAGGGCAGGTTCGTAGGAAGCCTCCAGGTTCACCACGGAATGAAGCCGCGCGGCCCCCTGATAGACGGAAACGTCCCGCAGGGGGACCGGTTCCAGGAAAACCTTGACGGGTTCGGCCGCCGGCCGATCCAGGAGGACCCGCCGCGCGTAATGGCCCGGGGCCTCGACGGTCACGATCACCGCTCCGAGGGCGGGCGGGACCGCATATTCAAGGTGTCCCCGGCTGGCGGAAAGGTATTTCCTCCAGACGACGGAATTCCCGCCAGGCTGCGGACGGAGTTCTCCCACCGAAAACCCGGCATCCTCGAGGGGGCGGCGGGAGATCGAATCGAGGGCCAAAAGATCGATCTTCCGCGGGAAACGCGCCAGGGAAAACTCGAAGGCGTTGGCCTTCTTCGGAAGCACCTCGAAGCGGGCTTCCCGGTAGCGGGTGGTCCCCAGCCCGGAACTCACCAGGAAGGCCATTCCGGGTTCCGAGGCCACGAGCACCGCCCGGCCCGATGAATCCGTCCGCGCAACGCTCAGGTGTTCGGGCTTGCCGGACCAGAGTTCGAGCTCCGCCCCCGCAACCGGTTTCCCGGATTCCTCCCCGTTGACGACCACGTGGACGGGAATGCCGGCTTCCAGCTTCAGGGAGATCTCCTTCGGTGGATGGACAGGCGGGAGCGCGCGCAGGATCTGAAAGGAATAGCCGGGAGCCAGGGCCTCCATCTCCCAATCTTCCCCCCCGCTCCCCGCCTTCCATTCCAGGAGGAAACGGCCCTTTTCGTCCGTGACGGCCTCCTCGAACCGGTCTCCGGCCACCACCCGCACGTGCGCTCCGGGCACGGCCTGTCCGTCGGGGCCTGTGACCACGCCCCTCCATCCGGGAGAGGGAACCTGGCTCCAGATCCGAGGGAGAAGGATCAGCCAGAAAAGAAGGGCGGACACTTGGAGAAGATTCCGGCCGCGCCCTCCGGAGTCACATCCGCCCGGCCGCAAGGGCCTCCACCTCCTTCCATGCACCGCCTGCGGGGGCCATTTCCAGACGCAATGCAGCTCCGCCCGTCTTGTTGAAATAGTCCACGCGGATTTCGTGGCCTCCGCGAGCCAGGGCGATGCGGCCCTGGACCCTGCGGGGGCCATGCAGGCCGTCGTTGTCCACCACGAGTTCCCCGTCGATCCATAGGCGGGCCCCGTCATCCGCGTTCAGGGCGAACAGGTAGAGGCCGTTGCCCGGAATCTCCAAAATCCCGCTGAAGCGCCGGCCGGCGAATTCGATGGGAGGGCCGGGGGGAAGCCGCACGCGGCCCCACTCCTCCACCGCGCTCGGCTGCATGGAATCGAAATCGGGAAGACGGTCCCATTCTCCGGCGAAGACCCGGCAGGTGAAACCCTCCGCTCCCCGCAGGGGGGCGGAGGCCGGACGCGGACGCACGCGCGTGAAGGTGCGCACGACCAGCGGGCCCACGGGACGCCCGCGGAAGAAACTGCGCGCTTTCAAGGTCGTGGTGTGGGTGAAGTGCAGCGGCAGGCGGTAACGGGGAGAGCGGAAATCGGGCTCCCCGTCATCCACGGTGTAGCGGACTTCCAGGTCCCGCGAGGAACTCTCCAGCCGGACCTGGATCTGGTTGACGAAGATGTCCGCCACGGCCGAGACCACGGGAGGGCGGAAGATCACGGGAGGCCCCTCGATTTCCAGCGCCACGACCGGGCAGAGGGAGACCGGCGCGGTACGGGGGAGATTCACCAGGAGGTCGGGCCCGCGCCGCAGCACGGCCAGCGAGTCCTCTTCGCGCCCCATCAGGGCCGCGCGGCGGGCCCGGTTGCCGATCCCCGGCACCACCAGCACGCCGTCCTCCGGCCAGTCGAAGACGTGGAGGTAGAGGATCGTGCGCCGGCCGATGCGGCGCTGGGTGCAGCGGCCCCAGGGCAGCGCGGGGAGAGGCCCCGCCTGGGTGCCGTGGATGGCCTCTCCGTGGACGCGCATCCAGGCGCCGATCTCCTTCAGGCGGGAAATGCTTTCGGGAGGAAAGCGCCCTTCGGAAGTGGGGCCGACGTTGAGGAGGAAGTTGCCGCCCTTCGAGGCCACGTCCACGAGCTTGAGCACAAGTTCCCGGGCCGATTTGAAATCGTGATCGTGGCTGTTGTAGCCCCAGTTGCGGTTCATGGTCATGCAGGTCTCCCAGGCGACGCCGGGAAGGCCCGTCGAAGGAATCTCCTGCTCGGGAGTTCCGAAATCGCCGGCGAAGCCCGGGCCGGTCTGCATGCCGGCCATCCCTCCGCGACCCTTGTCCACGCGGTTGTTGACCAGGACTTCCGGCTGCAGCCGCCGGCAGAGGTCGTAGAGCGCCTGGCCGCGGGCATGGTCCCAGTTGCCCTCCCACTCGCCGTCGAACCACATCACGCCGATGGGGCCGTAATGGGTCAGGAGTTCGGTGACCTGGGCGCGCAGATAACGCACGTAGCGCGCGAAATCCGCCCCCTCGGCGGACCGCTGTTCCCAGGAGCGCCGCGGCAGGTAGTCGGGGTGGTGCCAGTCCATGATCGAGTAGTACCAGCCCATGCGCAGCCCTTCCCGCGCGCAGGCCTCGGACAGCTCTTTCATGATGTCGCGCTTGAACGGAGTGGCCATGACGTCGTAGTCGCTGACGGCCGAATCGAATAGGGCGAACCCGTCGTGGTGCTTGGTCGTGATGACGACGTAGCCCATCCCGGCCTCGCGGGCCATCCGGGCCCAGGCGTCCGCATCGAAGGCGGCCGGGTTGAATCGCCCGAGGAACTTCTCGTATTCGGGCACCGGAATGTGCGCACTGTTCATGATCCATTCGGCGTGGTCGGTGCGGTCCTTCCACACTCCGGCCGGAATGGAATAAAGCCCCCAGTGCAGGAAGAGGCCGAAGCGTGCATCCTGCCACCATTCCAGGCGCGGATCGGGGGCATCGGCTTTCGAGAGCGGGCCCGTGCAGGCGGCCCCCAGGAGAAGAAACGGGGCCAGGGCGGCGATCAAGGGGCGCAACGTTCTTACTCCTCTTCGGAGGACGCTTCCCCGACCTTCCGCACGGGAATGGTGATCTCTCCGCTTCCATGCCGGATGGTGATCCGGTCGGGCGCGGCGGAGCCGACATGGGAGATGTGCCAGACCTTGAAGGGATCCAGGGCCATGGCCACCATGCCTTTGGGGCGCGAGCAGCGCACTTCGTAGTGCGTGGCGGGCAGCCCCTCCCCCACCGGAACGATGTCCACCACGTAACCGAGGGAGGGATGTACTCCGGAGGCGGTCACGGTCAGCCGGCCTTCTTTCAGCACGGCGTCGAAATTGCGCACATGGGTGCAGGGGATCATTTCGCGCCTGGAAAGCCCGCGAGACCCTCCCATGCCCGCCTGGGGCCTGGAATGGCAGCCGGAAATCAGGAGAAGGATTGCCGAAAGAACCGGAAGGAGCGCCCGCATGGGAGGACCGATTCTATTCCTCTTCCCCGAGGCGCGCCGAGGCCTGCTTGCGAAGCGCTGCGAACTTTTCCGGAAGCAAGGCTGCAAGATCGTGAAAACGGTTTTCCGGATCGTTTTCGATCAGGAATGCGGTGGCTTCCCCCCAATCCCGGCTTTTCAGGAAGGCGCCGAGCAGGCCGAGCCGCCGGCCGGGATCCCAGCCCGGCGTTTCCCGCGCCAGGATCCTGGCGGGGAGGATGCGCCAGGCCGCCGGGGGAAGGAACTTCCCGCGCTCGAGAAGACGGGTGAGGAAGGCGATGCCCGCACTCCCGGCCGCGGGATCGGCTGCGGCCCGCAGGGCGCCGCGCCACTGGCCGAGTGTGGGGGTTCCGGCGGCGCCGAGGGCCACCTCCTCTGCGCGGGAACGCAGGACGGGGTCGCCGGCGAAGAGGGCCAGAGCCAGGACGGGTGCCGCCCCGCCGCCGGCCAGCAGGTCCATGCCGCGCAGATGTTCGTAGAGAGCGCTCCGGAAGGCGGGTTCGTCCCGCGCGCGGCGGCGAAGCGCTTCCAGGAAGCTCCCGGTGGCGGCGTCGGTGAGCGTGCCCTGTAGGATGTTTCCGCTGGCGTCGGCCAGTTCCAAGGCCTTCCCGGGCGGCCGCGCCCCGAGAAGCGCTTCGAACAGGAGCCCGAGGACCTCCGGATTCTTCGCCTGGGAGCGGAGCCACGAGACCACCGAATCGTCGTCCGCGGCCCGGAGCGCGTTGAGGAGGCATGCGAGCCGTTCGGAGCGCGGAGCTTGAAGGCAGGCGTCCGGAAAGGGGGTCTTGGGCGGAGTTCCCGGGCCGGGGGGGATCTCGGTGCGGGGGGCGGGGGGGGAAGAGGCCGGATCCAACCCGGCGGCTTCCGCGTGGCGGGGCCCGTCCCCGGGGGAAGGCGAAGCCTCCGGTTCGGTGATTCCCCCCAGAAGGAACACCGCTCCCAGGGCGAGAAGGAGCAGGATGCCGATCACGATGGCCAGGAAGACGGCCTGGCCGTGGGAGGCGGAAAGAGAGGAACGTGCGGGGGTCAGTGTCCTTCCTCGTCGCCGGGAGGTTCGGCGTAGCCGAGCTGCCCGATCTGGCTGCGAAGTTCCGGGTCGACCCCGCCTTCCCCCCGCCGGCCGGCCCACTTGCGGTCCCCCGCGGCGGTCCGCTGGCGAAAACCCCGGTAGCGCGCGTAGAGATCCTGGAACCGTTCGCGACCGCCGGGGGCGGGGAAGAGGTTGGTCGTCTCGCCGGGATCGTTCTCCAGGTCGTAGAGGGCCTGGTCCACGGGCATGGAGTCCATTTGCCGGAAGGCGATCTTCCAGCGGTCGTCGAAACGCACGGCGAAGGTGTCCTCGTACTGGGTGATGCGCATGCGCTCTGCGGGGAAGGCGTCCGCCTCTCCGCGCAGAAGCGGCATCAGGCTGCTCCCCTGGATGCCCGCCTGGGGGGGCAGGCCGAGGAAGTCGAGCAGGGTGGGCAGCACGTCGATCAGCATGACGGGGGCTTGGATGCGCGTCCCCGCGAACTGCCCGCCCGGGAAACGGATGATCATCGGCACGCGCAGCTCTTCCTCCCACATGAGGGTGTGTCCGACGATGTCGTGCTCCCCCAGGCTCTCGCCGTGGTCGCTCAGGACGATCAGGAGCGCGCGATCGAGCGTGCCGTCGGCGCGCAGCTCGTCCAGGAATCGGCCCAGGCGCTCATCGGTCATGTTGATGCTGCCGTCGTACATGTCGTTGATGAAGCGCAGGTCGGCGGGCCCCAGCGCCCCTTGCCGCCGGAGTTCTCCGAAGGCTTCGTAGCCGCAGAGGTGTTCCAGGTCGAGGCTGCCCCGGTAGCCGCCGCGATACTTGTCGCGCCATGGCTGATGCGGCCAGTAGGGGCAGTGGATGTCGTAGGTGTGCAGGAAGAGGAAGAAGGGGCGCGCGGAATCGCGGCCGTCGTACCAGGCCTTCGCGCGCGGGAGGACGAGCTGGAAGCCCAGGCGCACGCGGTGGGGCACCTTGGGGTCGTGGTCGAAGTAGAGGTCGAAGCCCTGTGCGAAGCCCACGCTGTGACTCATGTAGCCCCCGCCGGTGAAGGCGGCGGTCTGGTAGCCGGTGCGCCGCAGGATCCCGGCCATCATGTAGGGCGACTTGACCAGGGACAGGGGTTCGTGGCCGTGACGGTGGACGAACTGGCCGGTGAAGAGGCTGCGGTGCGAGGGCCCGGTGCTCGAACTCTGGGCGATGCAGTCCTCGAAGAGGACCGACTCGGCGGCCAGCCCCGCAAGCCAGGGGCTGTTGTCGCGTTCGGAGCCGTAGGGCGTCAGCCGGTCGGCCCGCAGGGTGTCGAGGCTGACCAGGATGACGGGGGGGCGCGCGGCGGCCCCGCCGCCCGTTTCCCCCTCCGTGCCTCCCCCGCCGCAGCTCCCGAGGAGCAGGAGGGCGGCCAGCCCGATGCTTTCCGGCTTCACGAGGGTGCAGGATACCCGGAGGGCCAGGCGGGCCCCAACCCGGGGAGGGTGGCGCCTACTCGAGCACGAAGTCCGTCTGGCCGCCCTCGAGGAGCTGGACCTCCTGCTCCAGCACCATCTCCCCCTTCTGATTCTCGACCGTGACCGTGTAAGCGCCCTCGGGGAGGTTCGTGGCCTGCCAGGCCGTCTTCTTCCCCTCCACCATGCGGGAAGTCACCCGCAGGCGGTAGCCCAGGTCGAATTCCGGCTCGAGGGTGAGCTGCTCGGGGAAGAGCGCCTCCGAGATCTTGAAGGCAGCTTGCGGCACCGTCTTGCGCAGGGCCACCCGCGTCTGCGCCTGGGCGCGCGCCACCACCCGCCAGTATCCGGCCTTCTCCACCACCAGGGTCGGGTCGCCCCCGTCCACTGTGAAGGAGGCCTCCCCGCTGCGGTCGGTCACCGTGTAGGTGCGCAGCGCACGGCCCCGAACGTTCGTCATGGGGAGCGGACGGCCGGCCAGATCCACCACCGTGACCACGGTCTCGAAGGAGCCCGACCCCACGACCAGGTCCCCCTCCGCGGGGAGACGCCCCACGTCCACCCGGCTCGTCCCTTCGCTTCCGTTCGAGACGATCATTTCCGCGTGCAGCGGGCCCTTGAGGGACAGGGTCAGCTTCCCTTCTTCGTCCGAGAAGGCGCCTCCGGGGAGACGGTACCCCTCCACCAGAAACTCCGTCCT
>CAZQAP010000055.1:6163-17064 GCA_964591365.1 uncultured Planctomycetales bacterium | reverse complement strand
GCCACACCTCGAAGGCCTGCCGCTGCTCGCGCACCGTGCGGATGCGCTTCAGGGCAGCGTCGGCGGCACTGGCCACAAGATCGTCGGGATCGGAAAGAGCCTCGAGAAGCACCGGGATCACGCGATCGTCCAGCGTCCTACCCATGGCTTTGAGGAGAAGGTGGCGGCTCTGGAGCCCGGGGAGCTTCCAGGCCTCCAAAAGAGCTGGAACAAGATCCTTTTTGCCTGGATCAAGAACGAGAGCGGAGGCGGCTTCCGAAGCCCAGCGGGAATCCGCGAGGAATTCCCAAAGAATGTTTTGGACCAGTGACACCGCTTGAGGCTGTTTGCCCAGAATCTCGTAGGCAAGGCCAACCATTTTTTCATCCCGGCTCTTGAGGAGCGCCGGCAGAGCCTTTTTCGAATTGGGATCCCGAGTGGGAAGCCATGTACGAACATTCGGCAGAAGATCTCCGGGAGGCAAGATGCTGACCAAGTAGACGAAGAAGTCGACGATTCCAGGATAGGTCCGAGTTCCGCTGCCGTTCTGGCGGAGCCCCAAGGTCAAGCCCTTGTATTCCCAGAGAGCACTCTCGGGAGACGAAGCCATTTCTTGGACCAAGGCATCAATGCCTTTCACCGAGGCCTTTAGGGAAGCTCCCAGCAATTTCCATAACCCTTTTTCCAAGTGTGGTTGGCCAATCTTCTTCAAATAGGTGGCCAGCTTGAGGAGACGCTTATTGTCCTTCTCATCGAGAGTCCCAGTTTCCGCAATCCATTTCTGAAGAAATGGCAGCCACTTGTTAAGGGCCACTTGGAGGAAACGGTCATTCCAAACCCGGTCCTTATCCGGGTCGAGAAGACCGATTCCAAGGGCCGAATAGCTCGGATCCGCCTCGGCCAAGGCTTTTAAGGCTTGACGGGTTGAAGCCTCCCTTGATGACGGATCCTGGACCCAGCGCGCAGTCTTTTCGCGGCCCTCTTTTGTCTTGCACCACTCCTCGAAGATCTCCTCCTGCACCCCAATAGGCGTTCCAAGCCGTTTCTCCACCTCGTGGAGCTGCTCCAGGGAAAGCCCAACGCCCCAATTGGCAAGGAAACCGAGAACTTGGTTCCCGACTCCAGGGTCGTCGAGCATCCCGAATAGGTCCTGGTCGAAGTCGGGCGGGATCCTTTCCAGAACTCGAATAGGATTACCCTCGGAAGTCCATTCATGAACGACTCTAGAAACCGCAATGCTCCTGACATCCGGATCCGGGCTCTGAAGAGCCCTTTTCAAGCCAGGGTTGTACCCCCGATGGGAGACCGCCGTGGCGGCCACACGGCGGACGAGCGGATCCTCATCCTTAAGAAGGTTCACCAAAAGAGGGCCGTGTTGCTCCGGGGTAAAGGACAGGCCTTTTGATAGTTCGCCGTAAGCATTGCCTCCCAGACGATGGTCGATTCCCATTAATCCTGATCTTTGGTAGGGATCCCACCCTCCAAACAGAACCCCCAGCCGCAAACGGTCATCCGCAGAACCGTTCTTCGCCAGTTCGATCAAGGTTTCGGTATCTCCGAGACGGATCAGGTTGAATCGGGCCCGGGTGGCAACCCGTGGATTGGGAGAGCGCGCGGCCTTCCGCCAGAAGTCGAGGTAGGCCTTGGGATCTCCATTTGCAGCGCCGACGGGCAAGATTCCCACCAGGGCGGGAGCCAGGAGGTCGTTCTGGCTCATCAGGATCTTCAGGGTTGCCTGCTCCAGATCCGGATCTTTGCGGAACTTGAGCTGATCGGAGATTCCATTCACCGCCCATTGGGCTCGACCCAGATCGGAATCGGCGGCCATGTCCAGTAGGAAGCGATCCACAGCTTTGCGGGCTGTTTCGTCCTGGGGTTGAGATTTTTGGAAAACCTTCTCTGCCCAAGCGGAAAGATTCTCGGCATCCCAATGCGAAAGCGCTTTTCCCAGGTTTTGGACCGATTCCGGCGTCCCCACCTGGATCCAGATTTCCAGAGCCCTGTCCACTGGGGGAAAACCCCCGTTTCTCTTCTGATACACATCCCACGGGGGACTCCCAGCAAGGAAACGGACCAGATAGGGAACGATCCGCCGGCCGTAGCGCGGGAGGACCTGGGCGTAGTCGTCCTTGAGAAGGAGGGTCCAGACCAGCTTGGAAAAATTTTCATCCTTCTCCGTCGGGGCGGGGCGGGCGGCTGCGCCCTGGGCCAGGATGGTCCGGATGCGATCCTCGAACGGTTGGCCCTGGGAGAGGTTGCGGGCATCGGTCTGCAGGCGTTCGGCCATGGCTTCCTGGCCGCCGGCCATGGCCGCGCGGGCGGCCTGGGCGGTGGCGATCGCGCGGGCCTCGGGGTTTCCGGGGAGGATGGCAGCGGAAAGCCTGGCGAAAAGATCGGCGGCCCGGTTGGGCAGGCCGTCCACCTCGAGGGCGTGGAGCGCCTCGTAGTAGCGGGCCGCCGTGGCGGGATCCGGCCAGTCCGAAGCGGCCGGGGCGGGCGCCTGGAAGGCGAGGAGAAGAAGGATCGTGGACAGCATGTCGTTTCCTCCGAAACGGGACCGCCTTTTGTCGCACGCCGGAGGTCAAACTCCGGTCGAAAGAATGTCAAATCCCTGTGACCGGGCCGCCGGGCTCGAAGCGGTAGCCGGTTCCCCGCACCGTCAGGAGGTGCGCCGGCCGCTCCGGATCGGCCTCGATCTTCCCCCGCAGCCGGAAGACGTGGGTGTCGACCGTGCGGGTGCGCGGCGCGCGGGAAAAGCCCCAGACCTCCTTCAAGAGCCGAGCCCGGTCGAGGGTCTCCCCCGGGTGGGCCAGAAAGAAGCGCAACAGCTCGATCTCCTTGCGGTTGAGCCCGAAGCGCCGGCCGCCGTTGACCAGGGTGTAGGCGGGGAAATCCACCTCGACCGCGCTGAAGCGCACCTTCCCGAGAGGAGCGCCGGCCCCGCGCGTGCGCCGCAGGATGGCGCGCAGCCGAAGCAGCACCTCGCGCAGCGGCGCCGGCTTGACCACGTAGTCGTCGGCGCCGTACTCGAAGCCGAGGATGCGGTCGGACTCTTCGCCGCGCGCGGAGAGGATCAGGACCGGCAGATCCACGCGCTCACCGCGCAGCCGCCGCAGGACCTCGAAGCCGTCCAGCCGCGGAAGCATCAGGTCGAGAAGCAGGGCGTCGAAGCCTCCCGTCCGGGCCTGCTCCAGGGCGGCGGCCCCATCGGCGCACTCCCCCACCTCGAAGCCCTCGCTGCGCAAGCCGTCGGCGAGCCCCATGCGCAGGCCGGGTTCGTCCTCGGCGATCAGGATGCGGCCGTTCACGCCTTGCCGCCCCCCTCTTGAAGCGGAAAACGAAGTTCGAAGCGCGCGCCAAGGCCCTCCGCCCCCGCCATCAGGCGCACCCTCCCGCCGTGGGCCTGAACCGTCTCCCGCACCAGGGAGAGCCCCAGCCCGGCGCCTCCGGCGAACCCGCCCCCCTGGGCCGCTTCCGGCCCGCGTTCGAAGGGTTCGAAGACCCGGGGGGCGAAGCGGGGGGCGATCCCCGGCCCGCGATCCTCGACCGCGACGAGGAGTTCCCCGCCTTCGCGGCGGGCCTCGAGAAGGACCCGCCCGCCCGCGGCGGCGTACCGGCGCGCATTCTCGAGCAGGTTGGAAAGCGCGCGTTCGAACGTTTCCTCGTCGAGCGGGGTCACGGGCAGATCCTCGGCGATCTCGACCGCGAGTTCCATTCCGGCTTCTTCCATCCGCTCGCGGTGCCCCGCGGCCACCCGCGCAAGAAGGGGCGCCGGCGCCACGGGTCGCGGCGCCACCCGGAACACGCCGCGTTCCAGGCGCGAGAAGTCGAGCACCCCCGCCACGAGCTGCTGCAAGCGCAGGGCATCGCGCTGGAGCGCCTGGAAGTATTCCTGTTGGCGCGCCGGATCCGCGACGCGGCCCTCGGCCAGGTTGGAGGCCAGAAGCCCGAGCGAGGCCGCCGGGGTGCGCAGATCGTGGCTCACCCCCGCCACGAAGGCGCTGCGCAGCCGTTCCAGTTCCTCGCGGCGGCGAAGCGCGTGCGAGCCGAGCAGTCCCACGCCGAGAAGGGCCGCCGCGAGCAGCCCCGAAACGGTCCAGAGCCAGATCCGCCGCCGCCGGGCGGGCTCCGAGAAGACCTCCGGGCGGGAAAGAAGCAGGCGGAAACCGCCTTCCAGGCCGGCGGGGAGCGCAGGCACGCCCATCACCGGACCGGGGGGAGTTTCCCCGGCGCCGGCCAGCGAAAAGGCCCCCGCAGGCGGGAGCAGCTCACGAAGAGCGGAGGCGAGCCCGGCCTGCACCGCGGCCCGGTCGTAGACACGGCCCGAACGCCCGGAATCTTCCAGAAGGATCAGATGCTCTCCGCTCGGAACCGCCGTTTCCTCCGGCGATCTCTCCGCCAGAGCCGTTCGGATCTCCCCGGCCGCCGCGAACGAAGCCGCCGCGGTTTCCACCCGCTCCCCGAACACCCGCGAATCCTCTTCTCCGCCGGCCACCTGGGCGGCGAGTTCCTGGGCCTCGTAGCGCAGCCGGCCCGGAGAAAGGGGAAGCCGGCCGGCCAGAAGATCGTCCAGAAGGAGACGGCGCACGCGCAGGGCCTCCTCCCGGTTTCCGGCCGCCTCCAGCGCTTCCGCCAGGCGCAGGCCGGCAACAAGATGCAACGAGGTCCCATCCAGACGGCTATCCAGTGGGTGCCTTCCCCGCAGCGACTGGAGCAGGGCCGCGGCTTCTTCCGGCCGCTTCAGGGCCTGAAAAGTGCGCGCGCGAAGAAGCTGGAACCGCGCGCGGGTCGCGGCTTCCTCCGCCCCCAGGACCGCCTCTCCGGAATCGAGCGCTTTCCGCGCCGCTTCCGCATCGCCTGTCGCCAGCCGCGCGCGGGCCTCCCCCAGCCAGACGGCCGCCGGGCTGGGCGCCCCCGCGGGGGTGTCGGGGGTCACGTCGCGCAGAGGTCGTCCCACGGGAAGCGGGTGCGGTTCGATCAGGCGCCCGGCCTCGTCCAGCCGGAAGGTCGAGAGCACGGGCAGGCCGGCCTGCCCGCGGGCCAGCTCGTCCCGGAAGCTCCGCGCCCGGGCTTCGAGGGCCGGGAGCAGGTCGCGGGCGGCCTGCAGGGCCTCGGCCTCGCTTCCCAGCTCCAGGCCCTGCGAAAGGAACCAGGCGCTCCCCAGCACGAGGGCGGCCGCCACGGCCAGGCAGGCGCTCCAGAAACGGCGCAGGCGCGAGGTGGGAAGCGGGAGGACGCGGGCCAAGGGTGTTTCCAGGGTAACCGGGGCCGGATCGCTTTCCGCGCTTCGGGGCCGGGCCGCGTAGTTCCTTGCGAGCGATGACGGGTTCCCGCACTCCGGCCGGCCCGGACCTCCAGAGCCTGGCGGCCGCGGTCCGTGCCGGAAATGCGGAGGCCCTGAACGCCTGGTTCCGGCTGGAACACCCCAGGATCTACCGGCTCTGTTTCGGATTCCTGGCCGACCACGCCGAAGCCGAAGACCTCGCCCAAGACGCCATGCTCCGCCTTCACGACCGCCTCGCCGCCTGGGATCCCCGGCGCAGCTACCGCACCTGGCGCACGGCCGTGGTCCTCAACCTCTGCCGCGACCGGCTGCGGCGCCTCCAGGCCCGCCGCCGCGCCGAAGACGCCGTCCGCGACCGGCCGATCCCTCTGCGCCTTCCGCGGCCTGCGGAGACGGCCCAGCGCAACGAGGTGCGCGCGATCCTGGGAAGCGTTCTCACGCGCCTCACCTCTCGCGAACGCGAGGTGTTCGTGCTGCACGACCTCGAGGAGACGCCCGCGAAAGAAGTGTCCGCGGCCCTCGGCATCACGCCCGCCACGGTCCGCTCGATCCTCTCGCTCGCCCGGCGGCGGTTGCGCTCGCTGCTCGGCGACCGGCTGGCCGGCACGGTTCCGGGGCAGGCCTCGGGAGGTTCCCGTGCCTGAAGAATCCGATCCCCTCGAACGACTGGCCGCTTCCTGGAAGAAACTGGAAGCCCCTTCTCCGGACCGGGATCTCGAACGGGAAGACGAAGCCACCCGGCGCGCCGTCCTGTGGATCCGGCAAGCCTGGTCCGCACTGGAGACGCCGGCCTTCCGGGCCCCCCGGCACCTTCGCTTCGCCCCGTTCCGCCGCCGCTTCCTGCGCCCCGCCGTCGCCGCGGCGCTCCTTCTGGCCGCCGGCGGCCTGCTCCTTTCGCCAGAGCGGCCGGGGGAAACCCGTTCCGCCGCGGAGATCGTCGTCCGCGCCCCGAACCCGCCGGAACCCCGGCCGGTTCTGCTGCCCGATTCCCGCCCCGGCCGCATGGAGCTGCGCTCCGGCCCGGTGCGCCTGATCCTGCTTCAACCCGACACGAAACCCTTGTCCGAATAACGATGAAACACCTGCTTCTCCTGCCCGCCCTGGTCTTCCCAGTCCTCGCCGCCGGCCCTGTCCTCGAGGCCCAGACGGCCACGACCGGGAACCCCTCGTCCCACCTTCCGGGAGTCCCCATCGAGGCCAAGGATCTCAAGATGCACTTCTTCACGCCCCATTACTACGACGCGGAGGAACTGGTGCGGACTCTCGAGCCCATGTACGGCCGCTTGCTGCGGGTCTCCGAGGAAGGAAATCCGAATGGTTCCCTGGTCAGGAACCTCTCCGCGTTCGATGATGCGATCCTGATCTACGACACGGACGCCTACGCCCAGAAGGTCGTCGATGCCTTGAAGCGGATGGAGAGCATCCATGAGGGGGAGGAGGAGGAGGTCGTGGAGGAATCCGTGTCGATGGATCTCCAGACCTTCCAATACCAGCCCCGCTATCTTTCCTACATCACCCTCCGGGACGCCCTGGAGCCCTTCGCCCGGGAAGTCTACATGGAGGACTCGGAGGGGGAGATCTCCTTCGACAACGTCTCCACGGTGGATTCCCGGTCGATGCTCCTCATCCGGGAAACCCCCAAGAGGCTGCGGGAGATCCAGGACCTCTTGAAAAAGCTCGACGTTCCCCGGCCGCAGGTGATGCTTACCTGCTTCGTCATCGAGGGGCACAAGGATTCCACGGAAAGCCCCGGACTTCCGTCGGACCTGGTCGCCAACCTGCGCCGGCTTCTGCCCTACCCGGGCTACGAGCGCGTGGCCCTGGGCATGTTGCACATCGCCGCGGGAGGGGGAAGAAACCAGAGAGCCACCCTGGCCATGAATCCCAAGGAGGGCGGTGATGCCTTTCAACTCAATCTCATTCCCGGCGGCTTCGACCCGGAACAAGGCAACCTGACCCTGGTCCAGTGCGATTTCTCCACCTCGAGCGGGAAGGGATACCGGCAGGTCTTCTCGACCAGCGCCACGGTCTCCCTGGGCGAATACTCCGTCCTGGCGGTGACCGGTTCCACACCCCGGTTCGTGGTCCTGAAGGTGGTGAGCCTCCAGGGCAAGGACCCTCGGTGACGAGGAGGAGGGGCTGGGGACCCCTTCGCCCATTTTCCGGTAGACTGGAAGCCCGGCCCCGGAGGCCGGGTTTCCCCTTCCCGCGGAAGAGGCGCCACTCCTCTCCTTTTCCGGCGGGATCCGCTCCATCGCAACCCGAACCCTCGAGCGAGAACCCATGTCGAAATTCCTGCTGACCCTCTCTCTCCTTTTCCTTGCGGCCCCTGCGGCCGCGGCCCAGACGGAGTTCTTTGTCACCGTCACCGGCGACCAGGAAGTTCCGCCCACCGGATCGACCGCCTCCGGCTGGGCGCGTTTCACCCTCAACCCCGACGACACGATCACCTACCTGGTGAAGGTGTGCGGGTTGCAGAACGGAACCACGGCCCACATCCACGCCGGCGCAGCCGGGGTCAACGGGCCGATCGAAATCGCGCTTTCGGGCGGCCCCACCGTGTGGTCCGGAAGCACCGCGCCCCTTTCCGCCGGCCAGAAAGCGGCCCTCCAGTCGGACGGCTACTACGTCAATGTCCACAGCACGGCCCATTCCGCGGGGGAACTGCGCGGCCAGATCACTCCGACGCCCTCCGAATACTGGGCCCTTGCGGTCGGTTCGGAAGAAGTTCCGCCGGTCAGCACCAACGCCACCGGCACCGGCATGTTCTTCGTCAATCCCAACCGGACCATCGACTACATGGTCACCACCCAGAACCTGATGAACGGAACGGTGGCCCACCTCCACATGGGAGCCGTCGGCGTCAGCGGTCCGATCGACATCGCCCTCTCCGGGGGACCCAAGACCTGGGCCGGGTCGACCGCCCCCATCTCTTCCGGGGAATTCACGACTCTCCAGAACCTGGGCTACTACCTGAACGTCCACAACCTTTCCGATCCGGCGGGACACATCCGCGGTCAAATGGTCCGCGGACAGACTCCCTACGGCGTGAGCAGCCCCGGATCGGGCGGTTTCCAGTGCGCCCTTTCGGTCGAGGGCCCGCCGCGGCCCGGGATCGTGGTCAAGATCCGCATCACCGGCGGCAAGCCCAACGGAAAGGGCCGGCTGCGGGTTTCCCTCGCTCCGGACAATCGCATGGAGAACGGGATGTGCGTCTGGGTCAGGCCCAACCTCGTCTTCAACAAGGCGGTCGTTCTGAATTCCAGCGGAAGCCGGGTCATCAGCACGCGGGTCAAGAACTTCCCGGCAAGCCGGAACTTCTACCTGCAGTTCATCGGGGACGACACCCCCGCCCCCTACGCTTCCAACGCCGCCTTCGTCCCGGTCGAGATCTACTGACGAGGCCTCGCCGAAAAAAAGGGACGGAACCGGCCGCGAGGGGCATCAAGCTGGTGATGAACCCTTCGGAGGGGCCTTCCACGGCCCGGCGGGCGGTTTCTGGGGACCAGGAGGCCATTGCGGCGCTCTGGCGGCGTCATCGTCGTTTCGTCGCGGTGGTTCTCCTGGCCCACAAGCCGCCGGGGGCCGAACTCGAGGACCTCCTCCAGGAGGTGGCTTTGGCTTTCGTGCAGCAGATCCACCGATTGCGCGAACCGTCGAAGGTCCGCTCCTGGCTCCGGGTGATCGCGGTCCATACGGCCCGGACCGCAGCCCGGCGGGAGCGGACCCGGCGGCCTTTCCACCGGCCTCTCGGCGAGGACGGGCAGGTTCCCGACCCGCGCGGACCCCGGGCCGGATCGGAAGCCGGAGATCTCCGGACGGAGGCCCGCCAGGCGCTCGCCCTGGCCCGCGGGCTGCCCCTCGACTACCGCGAGCCGCTTCTCCTGCGCTGCCTCCAAGGGTTCACCCAGAAACAGATCGCGGAGGCCCTGGGCCTGACCGTCCACGGGGTGGAAACCAGGCTGGCCCGCGCCCGGCGCATGCTCCGCAACCGGCTGGGCGATGAAGCCGGTTCCTTTTCCGCAACCCAACGCCAGCAGATCTCATGAATCCGGAACAAGAAGACGTCCTGATCTCCCGGGCCCTCGACGGTGATGCGACCCCTTCCGATTGGAGGGAACTCCGGGGTTTGGCTGAAGGCGACACCGCGGTCTGGAGACGCCTGGCGGATACTCTTCGGGGCCAGTCCGCCCTGCGCCGGGGAACCGAGGAAGCGCTTGGCTGCGCGGCGGGGATCGAGGCGCCGCTCTCTGGCCCGCTGACCAGCCCGGCCCGCCATCCCAGCCTGCGCCCCTTCTGGACCTGGAGCGGGTGGGCCGCAGCCCTGCTCCTGGCTTTCTTCTGGGCCCTCGGCCGGGAACGTCCCCGGGAACCCCTTTCCGGGGACGCCACCCTTCAAGCATCCCAGCCGGCGCTGCGCGCCTTGCCCGGGGAAGCCACCCTGGTCGGGGAGCTTCCCCGTGTGATGGTGGACTCCCAGCCCACCGGCGAAGGGAGGAAGGTCGAAGTGACCTACCTGCGCCGTCTCCTGGAAAAGGTCGTCGTGGACGACCTCTACCAGGTCAATTCCGACGAGTGGGGAGAACCGCACGCGGTGCCCGCCGTTGCACTCCCCCGCTCCTACCGGGGAACCTTCTGATTCCCAATGGGCCGCCAACCGATCCTGAAGACCAGCAACAACCAGCCATGAAACAAACCACTCTCATCCGGATCGCCCTTCTCCTTGCCCTGTTGGGCACGACTCCGGCCCTCTTCGCCCAGACCGGTTCAGGCGAGGATTCCAAGACGCTCTCCTGGACCGTGGACCCCAGGCAGGATTCCGATTCCCTGCAAGAACTCAAGCGGCGCCTCGAAGAAAACTCCGACGTCGTCTGGTCGGGCTCCGGAGCCCAGAAAGTCCGCATCGGAATCACCATGGACTCTCCCAGCGAAGCCCTGGCCTCCCAGCTCGGGGTGGACCGCGAAAAGACCGTCCTGATCACCCAGGTCTTCGACGGCATGCCGGCCGCCAAGGCCGGTCTGAAACGCTTCGACCTCGTGGTCGCCGTCGATGGGAAGACCCCCGCCACGGGGGAAGCCATCCGTCAGGCCCTTTCCGGGAAAAAAGCCGGGGACATCCTGAAACTGGAGGTCCTGCGCAAGGGGGCCCGCCTTTCGCTGGAGATCACCGTGGAGAAGGCCGACCAGGCGGGGAACCTTTCCACTGGTTACATCCTCGACTCCAAAGGAACGCTTCAGCCCTTCGCCCGGATCACTTTCGAAGCCCAGCAAAAACTCGAAAAGGCCCTGCGAGAACTCCAGACCAAGCAGATGGACCTCAAGGAGCTCGAGTTGAAGATCCCCCAGCTCAAGAACCTCCACCTGGACGAGGTCGGGAAGATTCTCGGTGAAGTCAAGGTTCAGCTCGGCAAGATCGAACCCGGCGCTTTCGGGCTGGGTTACAGTTTCCTGCCCAACGAAGGCGGCAAGTTCAAGGTTTTCCTCACTCCAAGGGTTCCGAACGTCCCCGGAGCCCCGGGACCCGTGGGTTTCCCAGAGTTGCAGTTTCCCCGCCCGGGGTTCGCGATGCCCTCGCCTCCCGCCCCCCCTGCGGCCATGAATCCGGACATCGAGAAGCGCCTCGACAGGCTGGAAGAGC
>CAZQAP010000055.1:3498-6063 GCA_964591365.1 uncultured Planctomycetales bacterium | reverse complement strand
CCCCCTGCGGCCATGAATCCGGACATCGAGAAGCGCCTCGACAGGCTGGAAGAGCGCATGGACAAGATGATGGAGATGCTCCAGAAGTACCTGGACCGCACCCGCTGAAAACCCCGCAAGGGATTGGGGAAAAAAGAAGGCCCGGGATTCCTCCCGGGCCTTGCTTTCATTCCTCGAGGAGAATCTACTTTTTGCGCTGGTACTCGATCGTCATCGTGGGAACACTTTTGCCGTTGGCAAGAGGCATGCTGAAGACGACGGACCGGTGGTTCTTGCCCTTCCAGGTCTCGACCGTCTTCTGCTGGACGATTCCGCCATTTGGGCCCGGACCGTCCATGATCGAGGTCAGGGTCTTCGTCTCGGGATCCATGGTCCCCTCGCCGAGGCTGAGGGAGGAAGTCATGCTGTCGACCCACACCGAGACGTACTTCTTCTTCCCGGCATCGTAGCCCATGATTCCGTGGCCCTGGAATTTGCTCCCCTGGAACTCACCCTTGAACTGGGTCAGAAGCCAGAGGCCATTGCACACGACGGTGTTGGTTTCGACTCCCAGGGTGGGCTCTCCGCCCTGCATGGTCACAGTGGCATCCCAGGTTCCGGCGAATCTCTTCAACTCCTTGTGGAAGGGAGTCAGAAGCCTCGTGGAGGCGTTCTGGAAATTATCCGCTTCCTGGTATTTGACGGGGACCTTCTTGTTGCCCGCCTCCTGGGGAAGGATGGCGGCTGTCAGGGCGGCGCCGGCGATCATCAGCCCGAGGGCTGTCACGATCTTGGTGGTTTTCATCGGGGGATTTTCTTGTTGGGTTCTTGAGTGTCGGGGGATTCCGGCCCCTTGAAGAAGGAAACGGCAGTCTCCCCCGGGAGTGCCGGGTATTATCCAGGTTCCTCGTGCCTGACCAGCCCCTTCCCTCTCCGCGCCCTCGAATAGGCTCCCTCCTGCCGCTTCTGGCCCTCCCGGTGGCCTTTTTGGCCGGTTTTTCCTGCTCGGGAGGACAGGACGGATTTTCCTACCAGGGGCCTCCGCCCAACATCGTCCTGTTCCTGGCG
The DNA here is from genome assembly GCA_964591365.1 of uncultured Planctomycetales bacterium. Taxonomy (GTDB): domain Bacteria; phylum Planctomycetota; class UBA1135; order UBA1135; family UBA1135; genus CAZQAP01. The sequence continues at coordinate 5,016 of CAZQAP010000055.1, read as the reverse complement.
GACGATCTGGGCTGGAGCGACCTGGGCTACCGGGGGGGAGAGATGAAGACCCCCCGGCTCGACGACCTTGCGAAAAAAGGGGTCGTCCTGGACCGCTTCTACGTCTTTCCCAGTTGTTCCCCGACCCGGGCTGCGATCCTGACCGGGCGTTCCCCCATGCGGCTTGGAATGCTCTACGGACCCTTGCGCCCCTGGCTCACGACCGGGGTGCCCCCCGAAGAACGCCTCCTGCCGGAAGACCTCAAGGAAGCGGATTATGAAACCGCGATCGTCGGAAAATGGCACCTGGGTCACGCCAGCCGCAGTCTCTGGCCCCAGGCCCGCGGCTTCGACCACTTCTACGGCTGCCTGACCGGAATGATCGACTACTACCAGCACACGGGCCGGGGCGGGCTCGACTGGCAGCGCGATGGAACCAGCCTTCACGAAAAAGGGTACTCCACGGATTTGTTCGCCAAGGAAGCCGTCCGGATCATCGAAGACCACGATCCCGGGAAACCTCTTTTTCTCTATCTCCCCTTCAATGCCCCCCATGCCCCCCTGGAGGCTCCGGCGGCCCTGGAGGCGAAGTACCGCGGAATCAAGGATCCCCGGCGGCGGCGCTACTGCGCCATGGTGGACTCCATGGACCAGGCCGTCGGCAAGGTCCTCGATGCCCTGGACAGGAAGGGCATGACGAAGGACACACTGGTCCTCTTCGTGAGCGACAACGGAGCTTCCCCGCAGGACGGGGGGCGGAACGCCCCGCTGCGCGGCGGCAAGCTGTCCACCCTGGAGGGAGGAATCCACGTTCCGGCCATGGTCTGGTGGCCCGGCCACCTGGAAGGGGGCCGCAATTCCGGCCAGGTGATGACCGCCATGGACCTCCTGCCCACTCTTGCCGGCGCGGCCGGAGTCCAGCCCAGGGCGGCCGGCCCGCTGGACGGAAAAAACCTCCTCGGGGCGCTCCTTTCCGGCCGGGTCGAGAGCCGGGAAGACCTCTTCTTCGCCATTTCCGATCCGGCCTTCTACTCCTATGCGGTCTTCCATGGAGAGTGGAAGCTGGTGCGGCGCATCCGCAAGAACGACGGGCAGACGTTCAACGCGCTGTTCCGGATCGAGGAAGACCCCAACGAGTCCCGCGATCTCTCCCGCCAGCACCCGGATCTGGTGAAGGATCTCGGGGCCCGGATCGAGGCCTGGAGGGCGACTTATCCGCCCGGGGGATTCGAGTTCAATCCCCGCCCCCCGGCCGCTTGGAAGGCTCCCAACGACTGGGCTGCGGCGGCTTCGAAGTAGGCGGCGGACTCAGGAGGAGCAGCCGCCCGATCGCCGCGGCGCGGCCTTGACCTTGACCTTCTTGTCGAAGACCAATTGGAAGCCGTGGGGAAGTTCCGGCTTGGAGAGTTCGCTCCGGCCTCCCAGGGCCTTTTCGAAGGCGAAGACCCTTTTTGCCGGATCCACGAGCTGGTTCATCTGCTCCACCCATCCCTGGATTCCATGTTCCAGGATGTACACGTTGGGGACCTGAAGCAGGGT
>CAZQAP010000055.1:0-3398 GCA_964591365.1 uncultured Planctomycetales bacterium | reverse complement strand
GGCCTGTTTTTCCTTCCCGACGACCTCCCATTTCTGGTCCAGCGTGGGCTGGCCGGCCTGGATCAACCCGAAAGCGCCGACGATCATGACCAGGGCGCCCAGGCGGCGCATCCGCCGCTCCCGGACACTTGCCATTCCGGCCTTGGAGCCGTAAAGCATGCGGCGCATCTCCTCCATGAACCAGAACATCCCGATGGCCAGCAAGGCCACGAAGAGGGTCGCGACTCCGACCGGGACGCCCAGCCATCCCTGGATCGTGAAACGCCCGAAGAAGCTCGACATCCAGAAGTCCTGGAACCTGGCCGCCGTTTCCCCGAAGGCGAAGATGCCCGTGGCGCATCCCAGCGCGAAGAACAGCCCGTCGGTCTTCAAGGTGACCGTGCTGACCAGGGACGTCCCGGGGCAATAGCCGCCCACGATGAACCCGATCCCCATGATGAATCCGCCTGCGATCCCGGGCCAGAGATAGGTCGTATCGACCCACACCTGGTCGTAGTCGAGGAAGCCGAGGGCGGAACTCCAGAAGACCAGGAACATCGCGGTGACAATGGCCGTGAACATGACCTTGACGACCGAAAGATTCCGGAAGTAGAACTGCCCGGCCAGCCTTCTTGAGTCGCCGAAGCCGGAAGCTTCCAGAATGAATCCGAACCAGAAACCGATCGCGAGAAAAATGAGCGTCGGCAGGATTCCCGATGACGGAGGTCCGGTTACGAAGGGTCCCATGGTGATTCCTCCTTCACATCCACGCCTTGCGCAGGAACCAGGCGAAAAGGTAGGCGCCGGCGAACATGGCGAACATGAAAGCCCAGCTCCCCACGGAGAGGACCGCGCCTCCGGACAGGGCCTGGCCCGAGGTGCAGCCGCGGGCCACGCGGGCGCCGAAGCCCATCAACCCTCCGCCCACGAAGGCCAGCAGCCACCGCTGGCCGGAGCTGATGTTCGGGCCCTTGAAAGTCTCTCTCTTGATCCGGCCGTGCCGCCATCCGGAGACGAAACCCCCGACGACGAGACCCGCAATGACCAGCACCACCCAGTGATCCAGGGGATTTTTTTCGCCTCCGGCCATGGCGGCCACGGCGGCCGTGGTGTCCACGTGGTGCGGAGCGATCAGGTCTTCCATGAAGGCATCCACCCGGGCGATCCCTCCCGAGGCCCCCAGGCCGTTCCCGGTCAAAAGAAAGGCCAGGAAGAGCACCGTTCCCAGGGCGATCCCCCCGAGATACGGATTCCAGAAACGTTCAGGATGCTTGGCCTGTCGCATGGTTCATTTCTCCTGCCGGCCGCGTGCGGGGGCCTCCATGTCCTCCCAGCCCGTGACCATGGCCTTGAAGTTGGAAGTCGTGGTCGTGCCGGTCGTCCCCAGGTAGATGTGGATGAGCACGAAGGCACCGAACAGCCAAGCGCCGAAGCTGTGCAGCGGCGCAAGAAACGCGAGCCCTCCGGCAGCGGCGGTGATCCCGGGCCAGACCCAGGCGATCCACATGGCCAGTCCGGTGACGAGCTGGAGCGGAAGAAGAACGTTCAGGAGCAGCAGGTAGGCGATCTGCTGGAGGGGATTCAACTTCCGGTTTCTTCTCTTCACGATGGGGTGCGGGTCCCCGCGGAAGATCCCCGACAGGTAGTAGCTTGTCTGGCGCATGGCCAGATCGAAGAATCCCTTCGGTTCCGGCAGGAACTGCCGGATTGCGCCCGAAAAGACGTGGTAGAGGAGGCCAAGCAGCGCATTCACGCCCAGGGCGATCCCCAGGATGGTGTGGATCTTGACGGCGGATTCGAAACTGATCAGCCGCAGATCCCCCGAAGCGTGGATCTGGAGTCCCGTGCCCAGAAGAAGGAGGATCACCAGAGCCTGGACCCAGTGCCACATCCGTTCGTGGAAATCGTAGAGGTAGATCCGGCGCATTTCATTCACCTCCATTCCCGTTGCGGCGCCCGGCGAGGATGCGCAGGCCCCCATGCACCCCCACGGCCAGAAGGACAATGATGGCAATCGCAACCCCCAAGTCGTCCAGGAACGGGGAAGAGTCCCGCCCCAGGATGTAGAGTTCCTCCCGATCCTTTGAGGGCGCGAAATCAAGGCTTCCCGATGACGTGGAGACGATCTCCCCATCGAATCGCACCGTGGTGGCGGCCACGGGTACGGGCAACCCGGCACCTTCCGGCCGGTAGCCGGCCAGTGCAATCGAGCGGTAGATGCGGGAATCCCCGCTGTGGCAGAGGGAGCAGTCCCGCAGTGCGTACCTACCCCCGGCAACCCCGTGACTGATTGCATGGGGCTCGACGTCGCCCCGGATTCTCGGATCCACGGCACCCGCACGGACGAGAAGGCTGCGGACAAGGGCGGCCTTCTCCGGGCTGTCGAGCCGGGCTTCCCGCGAGTCGACCCTCCCATCGCCGTCGGCGTCGAAGGTCTTGAGAACCACGGGCCGCAAGCCCCCTTCCGGCAGGAAGAACGCCTCCTGGAGAACCTCCTTGTCCACCGGCACTGGCGGCGATCCGGAGACCCAGTACCAGGTGGTCAGGAGGTTGTAGGGCATCAAGGGGGTCTGGCCGTTTTTTTCGATCCGGGGCAGGAGAACGGGCAGGAACCCTTCCTGATAGACGATCGGATCGGAGGGATCCCCTTCGAGGCCGCGCCAGGTCGTCAGAGGCCGTCCGTCTGAGTCGAGCATCGTCCAGTCGAGGCTTTCCCGGGCCGCGGCATGGGCCGCCGGAACGTGGCAGGCCTCGCAGGCCAGTTTCTTGAAATGTTCCGCCGCGTAGGGGAGCCAGTCGTGCCCCTCGCTGGAGTCGTGGCAGGACTCGCACCGCCGCATGGAATCGTCGAATTCGGCCGCCGAGTCCGTGCTCGAAGGCCGGCCCTTGGCAAACTGGTGCAGCGGCTTTTCCAGGAATTCCGCAAAGTCCATCCTGCGGGCGTCGAACCGCAGATGGGCCGGCCGCGAACGATCCGCTTCCTGGCGGTAGATGGGATTGTTCAGCGAGTAATGGCAGTCCGTGCAGGAAAGCATGCGGGCGGCATGGACGTCCCACGGCCGGGCGAGAGCGTCCTTTCCTTTGATGTTCATGGCCGAACCGCTAATCCGCTGGCCGGCGAAGACCTGGCCGGTGTCTCCGGTCATCCAGCCCTTTGGGGCCCCCGGCACAACTTGGACCGGGGAATCGCCCTCCCTGACCTCGCCGTGGCACGCCGCGCAATTCTCGCTCGTGGGGGCCTGGATCCCCAGCTTGCCGGCGTTCACCGCTCCATTCCTGTCGAATGCCTCCTTCTTCCAGATCCAGTTGTTTCCCGCTTTCGCGAGAAGACTGGTTTTTCCCAGAGTCGCGGTCGCCGCCCAGGGATAGACGCCCTCTTTCAGGGCTTCGTTGCGGGCATCGAGGTCGGGCTTCTTCAG
>CAZQAP010000054.1:0-17452 GCA_964591365.1 uncultured Planctomycetales bacterium | reverse complement strand
ACCCTCGACCCGGCGTCCGTCGGCCGGCGCAGTCTCCGCAACCTCTGCCTTCATTTCCTCTGCCGCCTCGAAGATCCCCAATGGAGCAAGATCTGCCGGGATCGTTTCCGCAACGGGGGCAACATGACCGACGTTCTGGCGGCTCTGCAGATCCTTGTGGACCGGGGTGGTGCCGAGCGGGAGGAGGCCCTTTCCGCCTTCTACACCCAATGGAAGGGCCAGCCGCTGGTGGTGGACAAGTGGTTCAGGATCCAGGCACTCTCCTCCCATCCCGACACCCTGGACCGAGTGCGGGCCCTCCTCGGGCATCCGGCCTTCACCCTCAAGAATCCCAACCGGGTGCGCGCGCTCCTGGCTTCCTTCTCTTTGGAAAACCCGGGCTTCTTTCATGTGCCCGGAGGGGCGGGACACCGTCTCCTGGGAGAGCGGATCCTGGAATTGGACGCCCGCAATCCCCAGGTCGCCGCCCGGCTGGCGGGCGCTTTCACCCGCATGAAACGATTCCCGCCTGCGGAGCAGGAGTCGATGCGCCGACAGCTCCAGAGTTTCCTCGACCGGCCTGGCGTCTCCAAGGACCTCTACGAGATCGCCTCGAAAACCCTCGAGAACTGACCCTGGAAAACCCGAGGAGGAGTCCGATGGTTCGTGTGGAAATCGTTTACCAGGGAGGGCTGCGCTGCCAGGCCACGCACGCGCCTTCGGGAAACCAGATCGTCACGGATGCCCCGGTGGACAACCAGGGAAAGGGGAAGTCGTTCTCACCCACCGACCTCGCGGCCACGAGCCTGGGGACCTGCCTGTTGACCATCATGGGGATCGTGGGAGAGCGGCGCGGAATCGATCTCCGGGGCACCACCGTGACGGTCGACAAGCAAATGGTGGCCGATCCCCTGCGCCGCCTGGGGCGCCTGGAGGTCCACGTCCGCGTGCCGCTGCCCGTCGGCCCTCAAGACCGGGCCCGGCTTGAAAAAGCCGCCCAGACTTGTCCCGTCCATCAAAGCCTCGACCCGCGAGTTGAACGGCCGATCACCTTCCACTGGAAGGATTGATCGGCGCGAGTCCTTGTCCTCCCCCTGGAGGTGGGACTCAAGTCCTTCCTGCCCACGGCCCGATAAGGGGAAAACCCGTTCCCCGGAAAACCCGCGGAACGCCCTCCATCATGACCGGATCCCGGGAAGAACTGCGCCGTTCCGTCGAGAAGCACCCGGCTTGCAGGGATTCCACGGTGCTTCAGTGGGCCCGATCGAATCCGGAAGCTGCTCTCTCCCAGGAATTCGCGCGCCAATACCATGCCTTCCGGCGGGCCGTGCGCTGGGTGGACATGCGCCTCCGGGATGCCGACAACGCTTGGCGGACCTTCCTCCATTCCCTCTGCGCGGACGGGCTCCCCTGGGAACAGGCCCTGCCAAGCACCCGGGCGGCCTGTGAGGGGATCCTCCGGCTTGGGAACTGGGGACAGGCGCGGGAAGGAGTCTTGTGGGCCCTGGAGGAGGTGACCTCCAACTGGGCGCGGACCTGGTGCGAGGGCCATGCCGGGGAGGAACCGGGGGAACACATGAACGGCTACTGGCAGGATCTGCTCGAAGCTCCACGCTGGGTGCGCGAACCGGATCCATGCCATCCCGACCTCTCCCAGTGGAAGATCGGCTTCCAGGGGGCTCTCGACCACCTCTCCGAGTTCTGGGTCGGAATCGGTCAGGCAGTCAAGCGGACCCCGGCGGCCTGAACGGGAAGGCGGCCGGACCCGAAAGGTTTTCAGGGTCTCCAGCGGCCCCTGGGAGGAACCGGATCGAATCCGCCCCGGCAGAAAGGCTGGCAGCGAAGCAATCGCCAGGCGGTGAGCAGGGTGCCTTTGGCGGCTCCGTGAACATGGACGGCCTCTTCCGCGAAAGCGGAACAGGAGGGCACGAACCGGCACCTCTGCCCTCCGAAGAAGGGGCGGATCCAGCGCCGAAAGAAACGCAGGGGGAGGATCAGGAAGAAACGCAAGACAGTTTCCGCTGGACGCGATGGAAATGCCCTTCCAGCTCTGCGCGGACGGCCGGGAGGGTGAAGCGGGTTTCCGAGGCAATCGGGACAAGAACCACGTCCAGGGGAGGAAGATCTCCCCGCAACTGGCGAAAAGCCTCTCGGAGGACCCTTCGGGCCCGGTTGCGGACCACGGCGGAGCGGCTGAACTTGCGGCCCACGCTGAGTCCCATCCGGGCCGTGGCGGGGTTCAAGCCGGGGGCCGCGACGAGTAGAATCCACCGTCCCCGGGTGCGGACCCCCTGCCTGTAGACCCGCAGGAAATCCCGGGCTCGCAGAAGGCGGCAGGAGCCGGGCAGGCCCTGCCTGGGGATTCTGCCAGCCGGCAGGATCTGCGGATTCTTCCCTTCCGGCACCATGACTCCCCTTCACGATACCTCCCGCTCCCCGGAACCGGAATCCGGGAATCCGCGGCCGGTCTTCCTTCTGGAAGAAACTGCGCCCGCCTCGGAGGCGGCGGAAGCCATCCTGGTCATCTGGAAAAATGCCGGGCTTGGAAGCCCTCCCGGGCTGGTTCTGGCCCAGGAAAGGCTCTATTCCCGGATGGTCGAGCGGCTCCGGGGGAGATTCCCGGCATTGCCGCCCGCCCGGGGGGAGGCGGCCCTGCTTACCGAGGCGGTTCGCCGGGAAGTGGATGCCGGATCCACGCTCATCGCGGGCGGGCAGCCTGCCGCGGAAGGATTCTGGCAGCCGACCCTGATCGTCAACCTTGCCCCAGGGGCCCCCTTGCTTCGCAACCGTCTGCTTCGCGGACCGATCCTGGCGGCGGCATCCTTCGCCCGACTCCATCAAGCGGAGGGTTTTCTTGAAAACCTGGCCGGCCCCAGGAATCTCCATCGCTTCCCCGAGGCCCACGCGGCCTGAAATCAGCCCCTCCCAAGAGCCCATGGAAACCACGACAACCCGCGCTTCCCTCCTCGCCCCCCAGGATGTCCACGAAACCCTTGCCCGATGGATGCTGGCCGATGGTCTTCCCATGGTTGTGGACCTTGAAGCCTCCCACGGGGGAATCCTCGTCGACAGTCTCAGCGGCCGGGAGTACCTCGACTTCTTCGGGTGCTTCGGAAGCTCTCCCCTGGGTTGGAACCATCCGGCCCTGAGGGATCCCGCATGGCAGCAGGAGGTCGGACAGGCGCTGGCCAACCGGGTTTCCAATTCGGATTTCTACACCGTTCTGATGGCCCGTTTCGTGAAGGCTTTTGCCGAAAAAGCCCTTCCCTCGGGCTACAACCATCTCTTCTTCATCGACGGAGGCGCCCTGGCAGTGGAAAACGCGCTTAAAACCGCCTTCGATTGGAAGGTCCGCCGCAACCGCGCCAAGGGCGTGGATTCCGACGTGGGGACCCGGATTCTGCACTTCCGCCACGCCTTCCACGGCCGTTCGGGCTACACCATGTCCCTGACGAACACCCTTCCGGAGAAGGTCCAGTATTTCCCGAAGTTCAACTGGCCGCGGGTTTCCAGTCCGGCAGTGACCTTCCCCCTGACGGAAGATCATCTCCGGGAGGTCCGCCGTGCGGAGGCGGTTTCTCTGGCAGAAATCGACGCGGCTTTCGAGGAACACGGGGACGACATCGCGGGGATCCTGATCGAGCCGATCCAGGCCGAAGGCGGGGACCGGCACTTTCGTCCGGAGTTCCTCCAGGCCCTCCAGGCCCGCTGCGAACGTTACGACTGTCTGTTCCTGGTGGATGAAGTCCAGACCGGCTTTTTCACCACCGGCAGGACCTGGGCTTTCCAGCACATGGGAATCGAGCCGGACATCGTTGCTTTCGGAAAGAAGGCCCAGCAGTGCGGGATTTTCTGCGGACCCAAGATCGACCGGGTCCCCGGCAATGTCTTCGAAACCAGCAGCCGAATCAACTCCACCTGGGGGGGCAACCTGGTGGACATGGCCCGCTGCATCCGTGTCCTGGAAGTCATCGAGGCGGAAGACCTGGCCTCCAACGCCGCCCGCATGGGGGAGCGCTGGCTGGCGGGGATGCAACGCCTTGCGCAAACCCACCCGGATCTGGTCTCCAGCGTGCGCGGCCTGGGCCTCTTGATGGCCTTCGATCTTCCGGACGGGGACATCCGGACCCGTTTCCTGGAAACGGCGTTGGAGAAGGGCCTGATGGCCCTGGCATGCGGATCCAGGACCGTTCGTTTCCGCCCTCACCTGGCGGTGACCGCCGGCGAGATCGACGGCTGTCTGGAAGCCCTGGCCTCCACCCTGAAGGCATTGGAAGCCTGATACCGCTTCTCCTTGGAGGGGAAACGGGGGTCAGGCTCCGGCCGCAAGGGCGCGCAGACGGACCCGGGCGGCCGCTTTCATCCGGCGGACCTCCCCCGGGGAGCGGTCGTCCCGGGCGCAGGCCAGCAGGCGTTTCGCCAGGGCCCGTTCGATGGCGGGCGCCTCGATCCGCTCCCCGGCGCTCTCCAGGGCCGCGCCCAGAAGAATCCCTTCCAACTCCCGGAGATTGCCCCGGAAGAGGCAGCCGAGCAGGCGGTCGAGCCCTCCAGCAGCCAGGGAATGGGGGAGCCCATGGCGTGCGAAGAAGTGGGCCGCCAGTCCGGGGATCTCTTCCAGACGATGGCGCAACGGGGGCACCCAGATCTGCTGGTAGCTGATCCGGTAGAAGAAATCCTCACGAAGCCTTCCCTGGCGGAGAGCCTCTTCGGGATCGTGGCTGCAGGTGGCCACGAGTCTCACCCGGGCCCGCCGACCGGGGCCTCCACCCAGGGGGCGCACGACTCCGTCATCCAGGAAGCGCAGCAAGGCTGCCTGGATTCCGGGCTTCAGGCAAGTCACGTTGTCGAGCAGGAGGGTGCCCCCCGAAGCGGCCTCAAGGAGCCCTTTTCGGCGCCGGACCGCTCCGCTGAAAGCGCCCTCGTGGTGTCCGAACAACTCTCCCAGGGCCAGTTCACCTGGAAGGGAGGCCGAATCGACGGCCAGGAAGGGGCCCCGTCCTCCGGCTCTCCAGTGCAGATAACGTGCCAGGGCTTCCTTGCCGGTCCCAGTCTCCCCGTGGATGAGGAAGGGACCCCAGGTCCCGAACTCGAGGGCCTGGCGCAGCCGCCGCAGCGTGGCGGCCAGAGCGACCCCGGGAGGGATCGGGGCCATCCAGGCGGCGGGGGCTGTTTTCGAAAGGCAGCGGAAGATCTCCATTTCCGCGAAATCCCGGGCTTCCCCGCGAGCGGGGGCCAGGTGACGGCCAGCGAAAAGAGCCAGGCTTTCCTGGCGGAGGCTTTCCACCAGGAGAAGGCCGGCGGCGGCTTCCCCCTCCTCGCCCAGGATTTCGACCCAACCGCAGCGCCCTTGGGGAAGCAGGGGAAGGCCCGGAGGAGCGGTCCGATACCAGCCGGAACGCCCCGCCCTCCACAAGCGGGCCACGGCCGATCCCCGGATTGGAAGGCCGCGAGCCCGGGGGCAGATCAGATCGCCGGAAGGGGTGACGGACAAGAGAAAGACCCGGCGGCGCTTCCCCGCGGCCAGCCTTGCCGCGGCCAGCCGGGCGCCTTCCGGGGGGAGGGAAGTGTTCATATCGGCGGCCATTCACCCTAGGAGCTCGGAGGTCTGGCCGCCATGCCCAGGGGCCTGCAAGGCCCTCTTTGGGCCTCCCCCCCGGGGGCGGAGGCTCCGCTCCTCCCCCCGCTCCGGGGCGTTTCCGAGAAAAACCCGTCCCAACCCCTTCAGAGAGGTTTGCCCGGAGAAGGGAAGCCGCTAGGCTCCATGCCTGCGGGGAGCAGCCCTCCATGCCGCTCCCGAACCCAAGACCCCTCCAACTGGGAAATGCCCGTGGCCAATCAGGAGATCCTCATCGTCGTTTCCAAGCTCAAGGACCATATCCGGACCGTCTCCGGCATGAACACCTCAGCCGGTGTGGCCCCGGTGGTCTCGGAAATCGTCCGCCGGTTGTGCGCCGATGCCATCGAGCGGGCCAAGGCGGACGGCCGCAAAACCCTCAAGGACCGCGACTTCGTCATGCCCGGCGACGGCGGCGCCTGACCTTCGCCCCGCCCGCAACCGGCCGAAAACGGGCCTGGGTCAGCCGAAGGCCTGAAGGCCCGTGGTGTCGTCATGGGTCTTCATCCAGGCCAGGAGCCTGCTGCGCAGCCGGGGAAGGGCTGAGGGAATCGGCATGGCGGGGAACCGGAGCCGGTTTCGGAGTTCGAACGGATCCTCGGTCAGGTCGTAGAGTTCGTCCCGGTCGCCCTCGTTGAGGATCAGCTTCCACCGCGGGGTGCGCAGGATGCGCACCTGAAGCGGGGATGCCAGCCTGCGTGCGGACTGGATCACAAGGGAGTGATCCCCCGAAGGGGGACCGGGTGGAGTCCGGAGGTCGCGGCCCTGGAAGTCCCGCGGCACCCGCAGACCCGCCACCCCCAAGATCGTGGGAGCCAGATCGAGAAGGGAGACCAGCTGGTCGGAAACCCCTGCCGGAAAGACCCCCGGCAGGCGGGCCAGAAGGGGAATGCGGATCATCTCCTCGTAGCCCACGGCTCCCTTGAGATAGAGGCTGTGGTTGCCCACGAGGATGCCCTGATCGGAACAGACCAGGACCAGGGTCCGATCGAGTGTCTTTTTCCCGAGAAAGCGGAGCAGCTCGGCCAGCGATTCCTCCAGATAGGAATTGTCTCCGTAGTACCGGTCGGTGACCGCCTTGGGGTCGAAGGGGTCGAGCCCGGCATGGGAAAGGGTGAGAAAGGATTCGGTTTCCAGGGTTTCCAGGAAGGCCGGCTTGTCCACCCGTTCCGCCAGGACGTTGGGGCGCAAGGGGTAGGAGCGCCGCCGGTAGGCCTTGGGAAAACGGTCGGGGGCCAGGGCGCCCCAGGGCCAGTGGGGCTGGACGTAGGAAAGCCACAGGAACCAGGGCGGGGACCCGGCCGGGCGGCGAGTCAGGTAGTCCGTTGCGGCGGAGGTGATCTGGGAAGGGCGGGTCCGGCCAGAGAAGCCCAACCGGTCGAAAAGGGAGAAGCCGGCTTCCGCAGGGCTGAAAGGGCTGTGCCACTTCCCGAAACCGGCCGTTTCATAGCCCGCCCTCTGAAGCTCCCGGGGCAGGAAGGCGCGCGGCGGGGGGGCGGGGATCGAGATCCGATTCCCCAGCCACCCGTGCTGGTGGGGGAACAGGGAGGTCAGAAGGGAAGTCCGCGAGGGGAGGCAGAAGGTGGCCGGCGAGCAGGCGTGGGAGAAGACCGTCCCGGTGCGGGCCAGCCAGGCCGTGGCCGGTGAACGCAGGACGGGATTGCCAGGGCGCCAGGCATGGAAGCTCTGGTCGTCCGCAATCAGGAGCAGGATGTTGGGGAGCGAAGGATTCATGGTGTGGAAACCCCGGCATGGAGCTGGAGCCGGGCCCAGTTCGAAGCCAGCGCCGGGGGGCCTCCCGTCCGGAGAGCCTCCCGGAGATCCGTGGCGGCCGCAGTGATTTCGGGGAGGTCGCTGGCCGCAGCGGCAGCGTCGATCTCCTGTCCGATCTTGCCCGGATTCCCGCCATGGGCCGCATCGCGGACCGCTTTCCCCAGAAGCTTCCACGCTTTGGAAGACTGCCGGTAGCGGGAATCGCGCCGCAGGCGGGCCAGGCGCGAGCGGGCCAGGTTGGCTGTGGAGGAGCCAGGGAATCCGGCCAGGGCCTTTTTGAGCAGGGCTTCCGCCCGCAGAGGCCACCCGGCCTCCAAGGCTTTCTCGGCCGCACGGGGAAGCTCGTCAGCCAGGGCGACGATCTGGTTGCGGAGCTGGCGGGCCTTCCGCACTCCGGGATCGAAACCAGCGTCCAGATCGGCCAGGGGCGCCAGGGCTTCAAGGGCCGCCGCGAAATCTTCCCGTTCGAGGAGGGTTGCTCCCTTTTCCTCGGCCCCGGAGAGCTGGATCAGCTCCTTCAGGTGGCGTTTCTGGACCAAATCCCGCAAGGGCCCGTCCAGGTAGGAGTCGTTTTCGCCCCCCGGCCAGCCGGTGCCGATCCTGAAACCAGGATCTCCTTCCCAGACCACCTTGCCATCGACGTCGATCAGAAGGATGCGCGGGAGGTGCCAGCCGTCCTTGGTGACGTTGTAGGCCCGGTAGGTGGCGGTCCCGGAATCCCGGCCCACGCGGATTCCAGGCATGGGGTGGGCGGCCAGGTATTCGCGGAGTTTGTCGGCCGAAAAAGCCGATTCTGCGAGGGCGATGAATTGAACCCCCAGCGGATGGTAGAGGGCGGCCAGATGGCGGTAGTAATCGGTGGTGGGAATCAGTTCATCCTGGGCCGGCGTCCAGAAGATCAGAACGGCCGGCCGGCCGTGGAGTTCTTCCAGTTCCACGGATTCTCCCTGGATCCATTCGCGGGCCTGCAGAGCAGGCGGTTCCAGACCTGCGAAGCTGCCGCTTTCCCGTAGACCCGGATCTTCCTGGATTCCCTGCATGCTGATTTCCCTTTCAATCCTGGCAGCCGGGTCGTGGGGGTCGCGGGGAAGCAGGCGGATGTCCTGGTAGTAGGCCGTTCCCACCCCGGTGACCAGCCCGAACCCGCCCCGCAGGCTGTCGGGGTCGGGCATCGCGATGGAACGGAGATAGCGTCCGTTCAAATAGATGTCGAGCTTGCTCCCCACCACGTCGATGCGCAGCTTGTTCCAGTCGGGAAGCAGGTGGACGCTGCGGTGGTCGAGGATCGACCACGCGCCGCCGTGGTTCGTGCTCAAGTCGAGGAATCCCTTGGGGTGCAGAACCAGGGCATCGAAATTCAGGTCGTCCTTCTGACCGAAGACCAGGCCGCCCAGGGTAGCCCCGGCAGTGAACTGGATCTTGGCTTCCAGGGAGAAATCGGATTCGAAGGCGACGTCGCAGAAGAGCTGGGAGGTGGCGAAACCCCGGTCAGCTCCCGGAAGCGTGGGATCGTTTTTGACCGAGGCTTCGATCATGGTCCCATACGGCCGGTAGTCGGGGCTTCCCGCCCATCCCCGGAGGTCGAATTCGTCGTAGGCCACCTTCCAGCGGGCCAGGCTCTTGCCGCTTTTCCGGGCGATTTCCTCGTAGAGGTCCAGGGCCTCGGGGACGGAGAAGCTGGCGCTCAATTTGCGCGCCACCTCCATGGCCATCAGGGGCAGATCCCGTTCCCGATAGGAACGGGCGAGTTTCATGCCGCGCTCCTTGAAGCGTTCCAGAATGCGCTCCTGCTGAGCGTGGAGGGGGTCCAGCTCGTCGGCCTTCTTGCCGCCCTCGGCATAACGGGGATCCTCGGTGGCGCCGCGCAGCTCCATCTCCCGGGAGAAATCCCGGTAGAGGGCCACTGCGCGGTCGTTGCGGCCCTTCTCCTCCAGCACCTGGGCCAGCCTCCATATCACTTCCGGATCGCTGCGGCGGTACGTATGGGCCTCCTCGAAGAATTCCAGCGCCGCGTCCAGATCGCCCCGCTCCCGCGCCTGGTCTCCGAAATCCACGAGATTCGCAGCGGGCGGTTTGCGGCCGAGCTGGACGTCCCGCAGGCCGAGGATCCAATTGCGCCAGATGTCGTTCAGACCGTCGATGTCGGCAACGGGGGAGAGCGGGGAGCCTTTCAGGACAACCTCTTCGAAATAGGAGACGGGATCGCCGCGGCCGGCGGCCGCGCTTTCGTAGAAATCGTGCAGTGCCTTGCGGAAGATGAGCCGTCCGGTGTCGTCGCGGTCGTTGTAGAGGAAGTAGACCACCCCCCAGGTGGGGGCGTACCACGGCGGTCCCCACTCGTAGCGGTCTTCCACCAGGATGCGGAAGGTGGGTGCGCGTTCGGGGCTGGACCATTCGCCCTGGGAATCCCGCACGCCGTCCTGGTAGTCCTTCATCCAGCCCTTCTCCATCCGGCCGGCCAGGGGAAAGAGGCGGTGCTGGGCCACTTGGTTCCAGTTGACGGAACCGTTGCTCAAGATGGTGGTGCCCTCGAAGAAGGAGGCATAAGCCTCGTTCAGCCACCCGGGGACGCCCCCGCGGCCCGTCAGGGACACGAACTGGTGGGCGGCTTCGTGAAACAGGGTGCGGTACATCTCCCGGATCCCGGCCTGTCCGGTCGAGCCTCCGACGAATGTCTGGACGGATCCTCCGTTGAAGAACCCGCCGGTCCAGTCGTTCTGCGGCAGGCCGTTGTGTTTCAGATACTCGTCCCGGTTCTTGAAGATGAGGATCTCGATCTTGGGAGTCTTGGAGCCGTCGGTCCGGAACTGGAAGAATTTCCGGTAGAAACGGTTCATCTGGTCCATGGCCAGGGCGGCGGTCTTCATGACCATGTAGCCGGCATCGGTCCGGAAGCGGTAATTGGCCGTCTCTTCCTTCCAGGCGTGCTTCCAGTCGGAGTGCCGGGCGTTCTGCTTTTCGATCCATTCCCCGGTGACTCCGAAAGTGGGATCTCCGCCGGCGAACAGATCCGCCGAGGCAAGCTCGTCTCCGCCCCGGGTCCGGATGGCGCGGACGTTCTTCAGGGCGTCCTTGTCGCCGGGGAGGAGAGCGAGGATCATCTGGTAGACCGCCAGAGCCGAGTGGTCCAGTTTCTTCTTGGAATAGGCCGCGGCGAGTTTGCGCAGTTCCCGGACGAAGTCCTGGCTCAACTGGCGGAGTTCGCCGGCC
The DNA here is from genome assembly GCA_964591365.1 of uncultured Planctomycetales bacterium. Lineage (GTDB taxonomy): Bacteria > Planctomycetota > UBA1135 > UBA1135 > UBA1135 > CAZQAP01. The sequence goes on along the minus strand of CAZQAP010000054.1, from coordinate 6,876 downwards.
TGGGGATCGAGTTCGTCCAGGGCACTCTGAACGGACTTGAGACTGGAGCGGGGGACCTCGCCCTTGGGAGCGTTCTCGGCCAGGGTCAGCCAGCGGTGATACGCGTGGATGGCCTCGTCCTTTTCCTTGAGCCGGGCCGAGGAATCGGCAAAAAGCCGGAGTGCTTCGAGGTTCTGGTCGTCCCATTCAAGAACCCGCTCGGCCGATCGGCGGGCCGCAGGGAGGTCGCCCTTTTCCTGATAACGCTGGGCGGCGGCGAGATATTTCAGGACATAGGGATCGTCTCCTCCACCGGAGGGCGCGGCGGGGGGAAGGAGAAACAGGAGGAGGGGAACGAAGAGGGCCGGAGTGCGGAAGGGAACCCTTTTCATGGCGGTTCGGGCGGAAGCAGGGAAGGAACGGCGGGAGCCGGGCCGGATTGCCCGGCAGCCCGGCGCCGGAGCTGGCCGCAGGCAGCATCCACTTCGCCGCCCAGACTTCGGCGCAGCGTCGCCGAAAGCCCGTGGCGCCGCAGGATCCCGGCGAAGGCCGTCTGTTCCTCCAGCCGGGGCCTGCGGAAGCTCAGCCCGGCCACTGGATTGTAGGGGATGAGGTTGGCATGGCAGGGGCGGCCCGCCAGGAGGTTCCCCAGGGTCCTGGCCTGGGCGGGCGAATCGTTCACCCCGGCCAGCAGAACGTACTCGATCGTGTAGCGCCTGCGGGTGCGGGCGAAGAGCCTGTCCGCTTCCGCCAAGGTCTCCTCCAGAGTGCGCCGGCCGATCCCAGGGATGAGCTCCCGGCGCAGCTTGTCGTCGGGGGCGTGCAGGGAGAGGGCCACCTGGATGGGAGGGCCCCAGCCGGTCAGCCGGGGCAGGATTCCCCGCGGACCGACTGTGGACAAGGTGACCCGCCGGGGGCTCCAGCCCCCTCCGGAGGGATGGAACAAGGTATCCAGAGCCGCCAGGGTGGGTTCGAGATTGTGGCCCGGCTCACCCATGCCCATGATCACCAGACGCCCCGGTGCCCTTTCCAGGGTTTTTAAAAGAAGGATCTGCTCCAGGGTTTCGCCGCAGGACAGGTTCCGCTCCAAACCCTCCAGACCGCTGGCACAGAACGTGCAACGGATGGGACAGCCGACCTGGGTGCTGATGCAGAAAGTGGTCCCCTGGGTTCCGGGCATGGCCACGGCCTCGGAGAAGGCGCCGTCAGAAAGGCGGAGAAGGATCTTTTTCGCGCCGTCCCGGGCTTCCCGGACCTTCTCGATCCGGGCGGTGAGCAGTGGGGCTTCCTCCTGGAGGCGGAGGCGAAGCGAAAGGGGAAGGTCGGTCATCCGGTCCCAGGAAACCGCTTCGTGGTGAAAGACCCATCGCGCGGCTATGGGGGCGTGGAAGGGCCGGCCTCCGCGTTCCACGAACCACTCCGCCCAGGAAGGAATGGGAAGGCCGAGGAGGCCCGAAGTCACGACGCGGCCTGGGCGGCCACGCGGGCGAACAACTCGCGCGCCCAGTGCATGGCCTTTTCGTCGTCCGGGGGGTTGACTCCGCCGATTCCCTGGTGTCCCCCTCCGCCGTACTTCTTGAGCAGTTCTCCCAGATGGATCCCGTTCTGGGGCCGGTTCCAGGGGTTGGCAGCGACGGTGATGTGGGTCCCCGCCCGGGTGGGAAGGACCGTGACGGCGTACTCGATTTCGGGATGGTGGAAGAACGGAGCGAACCGTTCGCGGCGTATCTTCTTCGAACGAAGATCCGCGAGCAGGGCGCTGGGAGTGCATTCCAGGACTGTGGCCGGAAAACTGGCAAGCGCCGAATCCCGGTTGTGCTCCGCCCTTTGGAAACAATGGTCGACCTCTTCGTCCTCCGCGACCTGGTTCAGATAATGGAACCGCATGAGGTAGACGATCCGGTCGTGGAAATCATAATCGGGCGCGCAGGTCAGGGCCCGGTTGATGCGCAGGGCGGGTTCCTTGCCGAACAGGGCATGCTCCGCGCTCCTGTACCTCGCAGAGTCGATGACGTCCGACCATTCGCAGAGTTCGCGGAACCGTGCGGGAGGATCCCAGCCCCACTTGTCCCGGGCGTGCTGCAGGATGATCGGCGGGCAGGAGAGAGCCCTGGGATCGAAACAATGCCGGTCATCGGAGTGGTAGAGTTTTTCGAATTCCGGCGTCAGGAAGGTGGTGGGGTGGTGATCGAACCAGAATTCGGCTTTGGGATGAAAGTGGAAATCCACCACGGCGAAGCGTTCACCCAGGCCGAAGCGCCGCCAGTCGAGGGTCCGGTCGAAGTTCACTCCGGACCAGGTGACATCCTCCTCTTTGCGGGTCGTTTGAAGGGCTTCTGCGAGGATCGCCGCGGAGGCCATCCCGTCGAAGTCTCGGTGGTAGTAGATGGTGATCATCGGCGGGATGCGGCAAGCCAGGCTAGCGTTCGGGGAGGGGGGGAGAGGCCAGCCCGTAGACATGCCGGCGAAAGAAGGCTTCCCAGCTTTCCCCGGTGCGGGTTTCCAGGGCTTCCCTGAGGTTTTCGGTTGTCCAGGTTCCGCCGCCGGCCAGGCGCTCCTGGAGTACGGCATCCAGGACTTCGCGGCCGGCCTTTTCCTCGATGGCTTGCCAAGTCAGGGCCCCCCGGGTGAGAAGGCGGGCGGGTCCGAAGAGATCCGCTGCCGTGAGGGTCGAAAGGGGTCTCGGAAGGGGGCCCGATGCGGCTTCCCGGTCCACCCAGGAACGGCGCAGGCGGCCGGCATCCTCCGGATGGCCGGCCGCCTGGAGGAGCCGCCAGGCTGCGAATTCCGAAAGGGAAGCGGTCAAGAAGGGCCGGGCGCGGCCCACCCCCCGGAGCTGGAGCTGGAAGGGAAGGCGGGCCAGGAACTCGGCCAGGCCGGTCCTCCGGGACTGACCTTGCCAATCCGAGTCGAGCGGTTCCTGGAACCAGCCGTGGTTCTCGTCGAGGATCAAAAGGCCGTCCAGGATCCGGTCCCCGGCCCCGGGGAAGGTGGCCGCGCGCCAGTCCGGGTCTGCACCTGGGAGCCAGGTCTTCAGGATCCCCGAAAGCCGGTCCAGCCAGTCAAGGGGAACCTCGAACCCATGGGCCCGGGCGCCGGCCCTCAGGAAGATCGTGCGGCCGGAGACCGAGGATCGCCGGAACTGGCCCATCAGGAAGAATGGCCAGGTGTGCCCGCCCGGAACCTCGGGGAACTGGAACACCCGCACGACAGGCTGACCTTCCAACTGGGTGCTTTCCGGCTCCCGGGCGGAAACCACGTTCACCTGGGCGGGAGCTTCGACCCGAAGGCGCCAGGAGGGGGGAAGAAGCGTCCCGGGTCCGGTCACGGGAACGGCAACCCAGGCTCCCTGCAGAGCAGCAAGGCAGCGGGGCCCTTCGATCCAGCCCTGGCGGGCGGCAGCTTCGCGATCGTTCCACTCCAGGGAGTAGGCCAGGTGGAAGCGGCCTTCCCGGTCCGGGGAGACCGATCGCTCCTCGCCCGAGGGCGGAATCCGGAAGACGACGGGTTTCGCGGCGGGAGCCCGGGGCACGTAGGTGAGCTCCACCCGGGCCCCGCTTCCCCGCTGCAGGCCGGTCAGATCGACCCGCAGGTCGAGGCGGCCCAGAGACGGCAGAATGCGGGCCTCTGGCCCCAGGCCCCGGTCCAGATCCTCGGCCAATTCCGGGCCAGATTTCCAGATCTTGGGCAGGCGAAACGTGGACAGGGCCCGCTGCGCGGCCTTGAGCTGCTCCAGGGGTCCTTCCCAGTTGGCCAGGACCAGGTGATCTCCGAGCACCACAAGGCGTTCGACGATCCGAAAGGGTTTGCCAGAACGCTGGTATTCGATTTCAAGACCGGCGGCCTCTTTCACGCCGGCCCAGGGGCCCCGCCAGGCCGTGGTGCTGTGCTTTGCGCCGAGTCCGGCCAGAAGAGGCTCCCACCAGGCGTCCCGTCGCCAGGTTTCGACCTTCGCGGGAATCGCGCCGGCGTTCTCGAGGCGAAGATGGCCCACCACGAACTGAGCCTCCGCCGCCGCGGCGGCCGCTTTCCATGTCTCCGGTTGTTCCCCGGGCACGAACTTCGAATAACCGGGCGGAAGTTCCATTTCGAAAGGAGCTGGATCTCCCGGACCCAGCGCCATTCCTGCGAGCAGGACCGCGGCGATACCCCGTGCGGGGGCAACGGACATCCGAAAGTCAGGCGCGCTCGCGCCGTTTGGGCCCGTCCTTGGCCTGGCCGCCCTCCAGAAGGGCCTTTGCCGAACTCTTCCGGATCATGTCGGCAGTGATCACGAATTTTCGGGAGGGTTTGCCGTATTCGGGAAGGGAGAACATGAGGTCGTGCAATGTCCCCTCCAGGATGGTCCGCAGGGCCCGAACGCCGGTCTGCCGTTCCACGGCAATCTCGGCGATGGATTCCAACGCCTCGTCGGTAAAGACCAGTTCATGCTCTTCCATGGAAAAATAGGCCTGGAACTGGCGAATCAACGCGTTCCGGGGTTTGGTGAGGATCTGCACAAGGTCGTCCGCGGAAAGCTCATGTAGATGGACGTTGACGGGAAGACGTCCGACGAATTCTGGAATCATCCCGAAGTCGATCAGATCCTTGGTGTCCAGATGCCGGAGCAGACGTTCCCGTTCGCTCAGGACCCGTTCCCCCGCATGCGGGGATTCATTCCCATGGAACCCGATCACCCCCTTGCCGATCCTCCGGGCGATGAGTTCTTCGATTCCGGTGAAGGTCCCGCCGCAGATGAACAGGATTCCAGTGGTGTCGATCTGGATGCAGGATTGCTCCGGGTGCTTGCGGCCACCCTGCGGGGGGACGTTGGCCACGGTGCCTTCCAGGATTTTCAGCAGGGCTTGCTGGACTCCTTCTCCGCTGACGTCCCGGGTGATGGAGACGTTCTGCGTGGTGCGTGCGATCTTGTCGATCTCGTCGATGTAGATGATCCCCCGCTGGGCACGTTCCACGTCGAAATCGCAGTTCTGGAGCAGTTTGAGGATGATATTCTCGACGTCTTCCCCAACGTATCCCGCCTCAGTGAGGGTGGTTGCGTCGGCCAGAGCGAAAGGGACCTCGAGAATCCGGGCGAGGGTTTTGGCAAGCAGGGTTTTTCCCGAACCCGTTGGGCCCACCAGGAGCACATTCGACTTTTCCAGTTCCACGCCAGCCCAGGGGGCTTTTTCGTCCGAGTGCTCCATGGCCCGCAGCCGCCGGTAGTGGTTGTAGACCGCCACGGCGAGAACCCGTTTGGCCTCGTCTTGGCCCCATACGTATTCGTCCAGGGAGTGGACGATTTCAGTGGGTGTGAGGGTGGCCTCCTGGAGCCGGGCGCCAGGGCCCTCGGTCTTCTTCAGCCGCCGGTCCTCCTCATGGAGAATGGAGTTGCAGATCTCGACGCATTCGTTGCAGATATAGATGCCCGGAGGGCCCGCGATCAAAGACTGGACCTGAGCCCGCACCTTCTCACAGAAGGTGCAGCGTTCCGCGCCGCCTCGATCGCTGCTCCTGGCCATGTTTCCGCCTGGCGGGCCCCGGCCCCGCCAAGTTCAGCTCCCTTTGGGGGGGGAGGGGGATTCGATCACCTGATCTACTATACCGTAATCTACGGCCTCCTGGGCGCTCAAGAACCGGTCCCGGTCGGTGTCCTTCTCCAGCTGCTTCAGGGATCTCCCGGTATGGCGGGAAAGAATCCGGTTGATCCGGTCCTTCAAGTTCAGGATCTCCTTCACCTGGATTTCCATGTCCGCCGCGGTGCCTTGGGTGCCCCCCCAGGGTTGGTGAATCATGACCCGGGAATTCGGCAGGACGAACCGCTTGCCCTTGTTTCCTCCCGCCAGGAGGATGGCCGCCATGGAAGCGCACTGGCCGATGCAATGCGTGGCCACCTGGCAGTCGATGTACTGCATCGTGTCGTAGATGGCCAGGCCGGCCGTGACCGATCCGCCCGGCGAATTGATGTAGATCTGGATGTCCTGGGTGTGGTTCATCTTCTGGAGCAGCAGGAGCTGGGCCACCACCACGTTGGCCACGTTGTCGTCGATGGCCGTCCCGATGAAGATGATCCGGTCCTCCAGGAGGCGGGAATAGATGTCGTAGACCCGTTCGCCCCGGCCGGTCTTCTCGATGACGTAAGGGACGATGTAGTTCCCGCTGGCTGGGTTCTGCGCACTCATTTCCAGAAAGTTACTCCTGCTCTTCGGACGGAACAACCACGGCCTTGACTTCCGCCTGCCCGGCCGCGATCTGGGAGAGCCGGGCCCGCACCTTGCCCTCCAGGATGTCGTTCTGGAGGCCCCGCACGAGGCCTTTCTCCCGGTAATAGGAGCGCACCTCCCGCTCTTCCCGCCCGTGCCGGGCGGCAAGCACCTGGTAGGCCTGCTGGAGATCCCGCTCGGTGACCCGGATCTTCTCCTCAGCCGCCACTTTTCGGATCAGGAAGAAGTTCTGCAGCCGTGTCCGGGCGGCCTCCGCGATGGCTTCCCGCTCCCCCTCGGCCCGGGCCGCGGCCTCCTCGGCCGAAAGCCCCCCCTCCTTCTCCAGCCGCTCGGCATGGGCCTTCACCGTGGCTTCGATTTCCTCCTCCAGAAGGCGCGGGGGGAGGGGGAAGGGGCGCAGGCGGGCGGCGCCCTCCAGCAAGGCCAGCGCCTGGCGTTCACGCTCGTTGCCCTCATTGTCCTTGCGCAAGCCATCCAGAATGGCCTCTTCCAAGGCTTTTTCGTTCTCGAACTCCAGCTCGGAGGCCAGTTCCTCCGGGGTTGCGGGCCGGGGACGAACCACCCGGGCCACCTTGACCTCGACTTCCCCGGTCTTCCCGATCCACTCCCTGCGCGAAAACCCCTCCTTGAACTCCACGCTCAAGCGGAAGGAGTCCCCCGCCCGGCAGCCGGAAAGGGCCTCTCGGAAGGCCTC
>CAZQAP010000053.1:0-17502 GCA_964591365.1 uncultured Planctomycetales bacterium | reverse complement strand
GGGGGCTGGCCTTCTCATCCCATCTTCTCCGCGCTCTCCGCGTCTCCGCGGTTGATTCCTTGTTCTTCGGGGTTTCGGGAGGGATGGCCAAGGAGAGCTTTAAACCGGCCCTGCGATCCCCCGGAACGAACCCGAAAGGGCTCTGGAGCGGGCCTCGGAGAGGGGAACCCGCCCGGAACCCGGAGGCTCCCCGGCCGCCCGGGCCTTCTTTTCCCGGCTGCTCCGAAGGAGTATCCTTGGCCGCGATGAAGATCCCGGCTTCCATTCTTGTTCTTGGCCTCGCCGCCGGCTGCTCCTCCGGCACGCGCGTCCAAGCGGACGATCTCGCCTGGCTCCAGCCGGGCATGACCACCGAGTCCGAACTGCTGGCCCACTTCGGGGATCCGGACTGGCAGCAGGAACACACCGCCATCGGCGAAGTGCTCGGCTACGACTACTACCGTGCCTTCCCGTACTTTCTGGACTCCACCCAGGGGCACGTGATCTTCATTCTCGAGAACGGGGTGGTCACGAGCTGGACCATCGACCCCGAAGGGCTCGACCGGGTCCAATCATCCGGGGACTATTCGCCGCCGGAAGCTCCTCCCTCGGAGTCCCCCGACTCGGACTGATCCTCCCCGATGTAGCCGAGGGCCTGGAGGCGTTTCTGATACGCCTCGGAGGAGGCATCCGTCTCGGCGAAATCCCCCGGCACGCGCCGATAAGTGGGGACCTCCCGCAGGGGAAGCCGGGACACGAGCCCGGGCTGAAGCCAGGCGGTCAGCACCGAACCGTCGGTGTCGGCCGCAACCGGCAGGCCGAAGAGATAGAGGATGGTCGGGGCAACGTCGAGCACCGAGGGCTCCTCCCGCTCGAGTCCCAGCCGCTCGGTCCAGGGCGAAGGAGGCCAGGTCCCATGGCGAAAGTCGGGGCCGGCGGCGATGTAGATCCCGGCCTCCGCGTGGCCGCTGCGGCGGCGGTTGGTGCCGGGGCCATGGCCGTGGTCGCTCACGATCAAGACGTCCCATCCCGGCCCGGCCGCCTCGAGGAGCTGGCCCACCCACTCGTCGGCCATCCGGTAGTAGTTGTCGACCATGTCGCGCAGGCGTTCGGGCTCCTCGCCCGCGGCGCGCAGCCGCTCCATGGAATCGGTCCGGTACTGCCAGTAATGGTGCTGGACGGTGTCGGTCCCTTCGGAATAGAAGGAGACCAGGCGGCTTTTCCCGGTCTTGAGGGCCGCGCGGGCCAGCTCCTTGAAGAGCAGGTCCTGCCAGACGATGTTGCGGAAGGTCGCCACCGCTTTCGGATCGGTGGCGGAAACATTGCGCGAGAGATCGAGCAGACGCAGGCGAATGAACGCGTCCACCCCGGACATGCTCTTGGGAAGGTCCAGCTCCGGGTAATAGCGGTGAAGGAGATCGGGAGGGAAGAAGAATCCCTCCGGCGTCTTGTCCGGGCTGGCGGCAAGCTCGCGCAGCATGGCCGCCGGGTCGAAGGCCGGCTTTTCCGGGTCGGGAAGCAGGCGCAGCCCGAAGCGCAGCGTGACCAGCTCACCCGCGAACGGGACGGCCGGGAACATGTCCCACCAGCCCAGGATGCTGGGGCGGACGCCCGCCTCGGCAAGCACCTCCCAGAAGGGCGCGGCGCGCAGATGCTTGCGCCCGGAGGGTTCGAGATTCTCCGGCGACCAGTCGCCGCCCCGGGAAGGCATGGTGAAATCCCGGATGCCGTGCTTCTTCTCGGTGTAGCCTGTGGCGATCGTGGCCCAGACCACCGCGCTCCACCAGCCCCAGCGCCCGACGGTCGGCCGGAAGGTGCGCAGGGAGTGGAGCGGGCCGGAATGCCCCTCTTTCATGAGCCGGGCCAGATTGGGAAGCTCGCCGCGTTCGACCAGCGGACGGGCAACCGTCCAGTTGGCTCCGTCGAGACCGATGAGGAGAAGGCGCACATCCTTCCGCGGGCCTTGGGAAGCCTCTCCGCCCGAAACGGCGGGCACGGGCGCCTGGAGCGCCTTCCGGTAGGCGGAACGATCGACCCAGAGAACGACCACGGCCACGAGAAAAAGCACCGCGGCCACCGGAAGCACCCGGCGCAGCCCCCGCAGTCCCCTGCCGATCAGCCGGGCCACCCCCGGTTCCTGGGCGCGCAGATCGAGCAGGTAGAGAACCGCCAGGACCGCCGCCCCCAAAGCGGCCGGAAGGGTTCCCGGGACCAGCCCGGCCCACTGCTCGGCGGCGAAGAGGAGCGCTACGCAGACGGGCAGGGCCCCTGCGGAGCGGGAACCACGCCACCCGGCCCGCTTCCCCAGGAGAAGCCGCAGCAGCGACACGAGCAGCAAAAGACCCAGGCCCCGTTCGAGGGAATGGGCCCGCAACAGGTGGCGGCCGGCCAGGTCGAGGTCGACCCCGCCGAGAACGGCGACCCCCAGAAGAAGCAGGAGGAGGAGTCCCGCGAAGAGGGCCAGGACGCGCAGGAGTCCCCGCACCGGCTAGTGGTCCCCGCCCACGGCGTAGCCGAGTTCCTCGAGCATGGCGGCTTCATCGGGGTTCAGGTCGGCCGCCTCTCCCGCCACGGCCAGTTTGAGGACCGCCCGCATCTGGGCGGCCAGTTCCTCCACCTTGCCGGGGTTCTCGCCGAGGAGATTCTTGAGTTCCCGGGGATCGGCCGACAAATCGTAGAGTTCCCGGGGAGTGACGGTCGTGTCGGGAGAACCCGCCCCCCGGAAACGGGCCAGGAGCTTCCAGTTCCCCCTGCGCAGGGAGATCTCACGGTTGCGCACCGCGATCTGGACCCGGTCCCCGGCACCGCTCTTCCGAAGATCGCGGCCCCTCCACGAGGGGAGCGGGCTGCCGCCGGCGAAGGAGAGCAGCGTGGGAGCAACATCTTCGGTTTGAGGGGGTGTGTCGAACTCCGTTCCCGCGGGAATCCCGGGCCCCATCAGCACGAAGGGAACCCGCAGAAGGGGTTCATAAAGGGTGTTGGCGTGCAGCATGCGGCCGTGTTCGCCGAACTGCTCGCCGTGGTCCCCGGTGACGAGCAGAACTGCGGGCCGCCCGTCCTTGTCGAGAGCCTCCGTGATCCGGCCCACACAGGAATCGATGAAGAGGATCTCCTCGCGGTAGAGATCGTGAAGAAAGCCCGTGGCCGCCTTGGCGGCGGGGTCGCCCTTCCCCAGGGCCTGTTCCACCCGGCGGACCAGGCTCAAACCCCCGGCTTCCTCCTTTCGGAATTCGGCGGGAAGCTCTTCCCCCGCGGTCAGCCTGCCGGCCACGCTCGGGTCGGGGTGGTAGGGCTGATGGGGATCCATGAAATGGATGAAAAGGAAGAACGGCCGTTCGCCCTTCCGCATGACGTCCAGGTAGTGAAGGGCCACGCCCGTCGTGCGTCCCCCGCGCGCTGCGCCCACCTCTCCCCCCAGCTTGCCCAGGATCTCGTCCTTCACGATCCTCTCGGTGGTCTCTGCCGGGAGGAACCACCCCAGCCAGCTTTGCGAATCGGCGGTGCGCTGAAGAAGACGGGCACTCCCCCCGCGGGAGAACGGCAGGTCGTCGAACACGTCGAAACCGCGCGAGAAACCCGCGGCGCCCCGCAGAACCCCGTTGCTGATCACCCCCGCGGTGCGGTAGCCCCGGGCGTGCAGGAGCTCGGCCAGGGTCGCCAGCCGGTCGGGCACGCGGAATTCGTTGGACTGCGCCCCGTGTTCCAGGACCTCCACTCCCGTGAGCATGGTGGTGTGGCTTGGAAGCGTGCTGGGCGCGGGTGCAAGCGCATAGGGGGCCCAGCGGCCGCGCTTGCGCAGTTCCGCGAAATGGGGAAGCCTGGAGGGATCCTCCAGGACGGCGTCCGCCCGGCAGGTGTCGATGGAGATGAGCACCAGGTCGGGAAGCCCGTGCGGAGGATCGACCGCGGCGGCCAGTCCATCGGGCTTGGGGAAGGGCTTGGGCGGCATGTCCCCGGGATCCCTGGGGGCGGGAAAAAACCAGAGCGCCGCCCAGCCGAGAAAAAGGAGCCCGCCTCCGCGGGCCAGGGCCTGGTCCGGAAGCAGGCGCAGGCGCGAAAGCCACGGGGTTGCGAGCAGCAGGAGGAGAGCGACCAGGTAGCCATAGGGGACCGGCTTGCCCAGGAAGGAACCGGGCCCGAAGCGGGCAACGAGAGAGGATCCCAGGGTGAACGCCGCAAGCGGGGCCGATCCGAAGGCGAACGCCACCCAGAACCCGGTTGCGGGAGAGGGAGAACGCCCGAAGAGCCGCCCGCCGGCCATCAGCACCAGGGCAAGCAGGAGCGCCAGCCCCAGATTCCCCAGCCCAAGCACCAGCACTTTCTCCCGAAACAGTTCGCCTGCCTGAAGACCCGGCCAGGTGACCGCCTGGAGGAGGGCGGTGACGCCCAGCCCGAACAGAAGGCCGCCCAGAAGGGGCAGAAACCGGGGGAAACGGGAGTTCATGAGCCGGGACGAGGGGTCAGGTTACCGGCCCTCAACCACCCCTTCCAGCGGCCGGAGCCCAAGCAGCCGTTCCGTACGGTCGAGATAGCGGGTCATGGAAAAGATTTCCCGGGCCCGCGCTCCCGCTCTCCGCGCCTCTTCCCGGCCGGCGGCGCGGATTTCCTCCGCCCCCAGCATGGCTTCCAAGGCGTCGGCGATCCGGTCGGGGCGCAAGGGATCGACCGCCCGGCCCCCGCCACAGCGCTCGAGGATCCCGGCCGGCCCGCCGTGATCGCTCACCAGGATGGGGACCCCCGCCAGAAGGGCCTCGACGGGGACCAGCCCGAACGGCTCGCACAGCGGCAGGAAGAGGCAGAGGTCCGAACCGGCGAGCCGTTCCCGTGCCCAGACATCCTCGCGGAATCCGTGCAGGACCACGCGCTTCGAAATATCCCATTCATCCACCAGCCGGCGGAACTCCTCTCCGTCGGTGCCGATGCCCCAGACGTGGAAGGTCTCCCCCGGAAGCGTCCCGCGGCGGCCGAGTTCCCGCGCCGCCTGGAGGACTCCGAACAGATTCTTCTTCACGCTGCCGCTCGAGACGACGGCGATCCCTCCGCGGCCGGACGGGGCGCCGGAACCCAGGGTTTCGGGGACCCCCAGATCGAGGACTTCGGGACGCCGGTGCAGGGCCCGCTCGAAAACCCTGGCACTGAACGAGCTGTTGACGAAGACCTGTTCCGGGCGCGCCGCCCAGCTCCGGTCGCTTCGCCGCCGGCGCCAGGTGCGCAGCAGCCGCTTGGGGTTGCGGGTCTGGCGGCGCAGGATGCTTTTCAACTGCACCAGGGCGGGATGCTCCGGATCGACATCGTCGCGCGCGAGGGCCTGCATCAGGAAGCCATCGGTGTCCGGGGCATGCAGCCGCCGGGAGGGCTCCTGGCAGTACCAGAAAAGCCGTCCGCGCGCCTCCAGGGCCCAGAGCAGGCCGTAACGGTTGTGGGCGTAGACCAGGGGAAAGGATTCCAGGAGCGGAGCGATCCTGCGCCCGGTGCGCAAGTGGCGCTCCACCCGCTTTCCGCGCGAATCCGCCTCCACCTTCTCGATCAGGCCGCCGAGTTCGGGGAGGTCCGGCCAGAGTTCCGGGCTGGCCCTCCCGGTCACCACGGTGACGTCGTGCCCGCGGCGGGAGAGCCCCGCCGCAGTCCAGGCGACCACCGATTCGGCGCCTCCCTTGTGGGAAAGATCGGGGAGAACGAGGGCCAGCTTCAAAGCGTGGAGATCCCCTCCTCCAGGCCGTCGAGATGATTCTCGAGCGAGAAATGGGCCGCGGCCTTTGGAGCGGCGGCCCGTGCCGCGGTCCGCATGGCTTCCGGGTCCGCGAACATCGCCTCCAGGGTGTCGGCGATGCGGTCGGGCCGCAAGGGATCGACCGTCCTTCCACCGCCGCAGGCGGCCAGGATCTCGGCCGGTCCGCCGTGGTCGCTGGCGAGCAGGGGTACTCCGCGGACCAGGGCCTCCACCCCGACGAGGCCCAAAGGCTCGCACAGGGGCAGGAAAAGGCACAATTCCGCCCGCTCCAGGAGTCTGCCGGCAGCGGCCGAATCGAGGAACCCGTGCAGGACCACCCGGCCGGTCAGCTCCCAATCCCGCAGGAGATTGCGGAAGAAGGGGCCGTCCGTGCCTGCGCCCCAGACGTGGAAGACCTCGCCCGGAAGCGTGCCGCGGCGTTCCAGCTCCCGCGCAGCGGCAAGAACTCCGTAGAGGTTCTTGGAAGGCCGCTCGCCCGAAACCACGGCGATCCCCTCCCGCGGCCCTTCCCCGGCCGGGCCGGGCAGAGCGGGGAGGCCGGGGTAGAGCACTTCCGGGGAACAGCCCAGCGCCCGTTCCAGGTTGCCGGCGTTGAAGCGGCTGTTGGCAAGCACCTTGCGCGCCTGGGCAACCAGCTCCCGTTCCTTCTTGCGGCGGCGCGCCGTGCGCCAGATCCGGTGTGGAGGAAAGCGCTGGCCGCGCAGGACCTTGCGGGCATGCAACAAGGCGGGATGCAGCGGATCGACGTCGGTCCGCGCCAGTGCGTCCACCAGGAAGGCATCGGTCTGGCGCAGGTAGAGCAGCCGGGAGGGTTCGTGGCAGTACCAGCAGACCGGGACCCCGGCCGGGAGAGCCCAGAGAAGGCCGTAGCGGTTGTGGGCCAGAAGGACGTCGAAGCCCTGCAGGCGCGGCGCAAGGGCCGCACCCGTGCGCAGCCCGCGTTCCAGGCGGCTTCCGCGGTGCAGGGGCTCGACCGGCTCCACGCATTCCCGGGGAAGGCCTGCTCCGCTCCAGAGGCGGGCATCGAAGCGGCGCGTGAACAAACGGACCCCATGCCCGCGGGATTGCAGGCCGACCGCAGTCCAGACCACCACCGCCTGCGCACCGCCCATTCCCCCAAGGTCAGGATAGAGAAGCGCGGTCTTCACGGACAGGGCGGCCGGTTTCGGGCACGGCGCTCCTGGCGCCGAAGATCCCAAACCTTGGCATAGCGCTGGAATTCGTAGAAGCCCGCCATCCCGGCCAGGACCAGGCCGGCGGCACCATCGCGGAAACCCGCCCGCAGAAGGTAGAATTTCAGGAAGCGGGCCGGCGGTTTGAAGATCATCTGCAGGAGCGGGAAGCGCTTTCGGCGGGTCCGCTCTGTGCGGGCGGCAGCGCTGGAATAGCGGTCCATCCTCTCGAAGTGATGCTCAAGATCCCGATACGGGAAGTGGCAGATCTCGCCGTGCAGGCGGCCGACCGCGCCGTCGGGGAACACCTTGTAGTGCGGCTCGGATCCGGCCATCTTGGCCCGCCGGCGGTCGAAAAGCCGCAGCTTGAGGTCGGGATGCCAGCCGCCGCCCCGGACCCAGCGGCCGAGATGCCAGGCGCGCCGCGGAATCTCGAAACCGCAGGCTTGCGGCGGCCCGGACCGGAAGAGACTGCAGATCTCGGTTTGCAAGGCGGAAGAAACCCGTTCATCCGCATCGAGCACCAGGACCCATTCATTCGCCGCCATCGCGACCAGGGCCTGACTCTGGGAAACCATGCCATCGAAGGCGCGGCTTTCCACGCGGGCGCCCAGCGCACGGGCGATCTCCGCGGTCGAATCTGTGGAGCCCCCGTCCAGGACCAGCCGTTCGGCGGCGAAGTCCGCGCTGCGCAGACATTCCTCGATCCGGCCGGCCTCATTCTGGGCCATGATGCAGACGCTCACGGGAATTTTGTCGGCCGGCCCCATGGCGTCACACTCTAACCGCGCCTGTGGAAGTGACCCTGCACGACCCGGAATGGCCCGCCGGCCTGCTGCCTGACCTGGAGGCCGGCCGTCTTCTGGGCAAGGGCGTGGGCGGGCGCAGGTATCTCCGGGTGGACTGTCCCGGCCCCTGGGGAGCCGGCCTGTTCGCCAAGGAGTTCGGAGCGGGTCCGAGGGCCGCAAGAGCGGCCCGCTCCGAATTCCAGGCAGCCCGGCGTCTGCGCCGGGCGGGCGGGCCCTGCCCGCGTCCCTGGGCCGTGCTCGAGGGGCGGACCGGCGTGCTCCTTTCCCAGGACTGCGGTCCCGGGGCGTCCCTGGGCCGGAAGCAGGTTCTCGCGGACGGCGATCTTTTGCGGCGCGTGGCCCGCGCGGCAGCCGCGCTCCACGCCGCCGGCGCGGTGCACGGCGATCTTCATCTGGGCAACCTGCTGAGCAGCGGGGATGGAAAGCTCTTGTGGACCGATCTCCACCGTCTCGACTGGGCATTCCCGCCTTCCCGCGATGCCCGCCTGCGCGATCTCGGCTGGCTCTGGGCTTCGCTCGATCCCTATGGAGCCCGTCCGCTGCTCCGTTTCGCAAGGGAATACCTGGATTCCCGGCCGCAAACCGGACTTCGGGCCGCCGAGCTGGCCCGCGGGATCGATGCCCAGGCGCTGAACCGTCTCTGCCAGCATTCCTGCAACCTCGACCGCCGGGAGCGAAGACGGATTCCCCGCGGCCACCCCGAGGTGTGGCGCACGGACCGGGCATCGGAAAAAGAGCGCTTCGAAACCCGCTGCGCTGCGGACAAGCCCCTGAAAGAAGGTTCCCGCTCCCAGGTCTTCCGGGTGGAGACCGCTCTGCAATGCAGTGTTGTCGTGAAGCATTTTCCGGCCCGCAAGGCGCTGGATCCCCGCGACTGGATGGGCCGCTCCAAGGCGCTGCGCGGCCTGCTGGCGGCCGAGGCGCTGCGGCGGCGCGGGATTCCCGCCGTGCGTCCGCTCGCGGCCTGGTCACGGCCCGGAAAAGGTTCCTGGCTTCTCCTGGAGGACTTCCGCGCAGGAATTCCGCTCCAGGAAGCGCTCCTGCGGGTGGAGGGAGAGGCGCGCGCCCGGCTCCTCTCCGCCCTGGCCGGTCTTGTGCGCCGCATGCACCGCATGGGGGTGGCCTACCGCGACCTCAAGGCAAGCAACATCCTGGCGGACCTCTCCCGGACGGAAGAACCGATGCTTGCCCTGATCGACCACGATCGCAACCGCTTCCACCCCGCCCCTCTGGACGCCCGGATCGCCCGCCGCGACCTCGCCGCCCTGCATGCCGCCATGCCGCCCGCCGTGCGGGCCTCCGAACGCTGGCGGGCCCTGCGCGCCTACGCTCCAGTCTGGACACGACGCAGCTTCTGGAAGAAGCACGTCCGTCCGCTTCTTGCCGAAGCAGCACGGCGGAACCATCTCTGGATCCCCCGCAGTCTGCTTGGCGGCCCCGCGCCCCGGAACCGGTGACCCCCCCCCTGCGCCCCGGCTTCGACGTGACCAGCGCGGTCAAACGCCGCGGAACCGGGATCGCCCGCTATGTGCGTTCCCTTCTTGCCGCCCTGCCCGAAGCGCGCCCCGAAGTCGAATCGGTGCTCTTCGTGCGCGACCGGCGCTGGCTGCGGCGGCGGCTGGTGGCCGACCTCCTCCCCAAGGCTCCGCGCAGATGGCTGCTCGACCCCCTGCTCCCCCCGCGGGGGGTTTCCGCCTTCCATGCCCTGGGCGTCCACCTCCCCCGCCGGGCCTCCATGCCGCGCACCTTCACCTTGCACGATCTGCGCGGGCTCGACGCGGCGGAGTTCACCACGGCGCACTGGGTCGAAGTGCGCAGCGCCCGCCTGCGCGAATCCGTGGGCCGCGCCGACGGCATTCTCTGCCTGACAGCCCACGGACGCGCGCGCCTGGCACATCACTTCCCCGCCTTCCCCCTGGAGAGGACCGCGGTCGTCCCCCACGGCATCGACGGCCGGCTCTTCCGCCCGGGGAATGAGGGTGCCGCCCGCGCAGTGCTCGGGCGGCTGGGATTGAAGCCCCCCTTCCTCCTTCAAGTCGGAACCCTGGCGCCCCACAAGAATCCCGAGGCGAGCCTCGATGCCTTTTCCCTGCTGCGGGGGGATCATCCCGGGCTCACGCTCGCCTTCGCGGGGACCGCGGCGGAAGCCCGGTACCTGGGCGGACTGGAGCAGCGCGCCTTGCGTCTGGGAATCGGGGAGGCGGTCCGCTGGCTGGGGCACGTTCCGGAGGCGGACCTGCCCGCCCTCTACAGCGGGGCCGCGGCGGTTCTCTTTCCTTCCCACTACGAGGGCTTCGGCATGCCGGTCCTGGAGGCCATGGCCTGCGGAGCCCCGGGAGTGGTCTCGAGCGGCACCTGCCTCGAAGAGGTCGCCGGGGGAGCCTGGCCCGCAGCCCCGCCCGCGGATCCGGCCCGCCTCGCCGCCGCCGCGGCCCCGCTCCTGGAAGCGGGGGATCTGCGCAGAAAGGCCATCCGGGCCGGGAGGGAGCGCGCCCAGGCCTTCACCTGGCTCCGCTGCGCACGGGAGACCCTGGCCTTCATGGAGCGCATCCAAAAGCTCCCCCTGCGGCGCAAATAGGGCCGTGCCCCTCAAGGCAGGCGGGGGCCGGAGCCGATAGAGGCCCGAGTGATGAACCTGCGGGCCTCCCTCCCCCTCCTGGCCGCCGTTCTGGCCTCCTGCTCCCTTCCCGAGCGGCCCCACGTCCGCGTCTACGGCGGCGGCGTGTGGGCCAACCCCAATGGAGATCTGCGCACCCAGGCGCGGGGCAACCCGGGCCGGTTCGATCTCGACTCCGACGCCGACCAGAGCGTCGACTTCTCGCCCGCGGCGGGCGCCCGCGTGTCGTGGGACAACCTGGAAGCCAATCTCGACTATTTCGGATTCAAGCAGACTTCCACCGGGCGCTTCAACCACCGCTTCCTGGGAAAGCTGTTCTCCGGCAGCGTGGACAGCAATTTCGACGTCAAGAGCGTGAAGGGAACCCTGGGGTGGCGGCTTTTCCATTCCCAGGGAGTCAGCCTGACGGCTCTGGCCGGCCTCCAGAACGTCCAGACCCAGCTCGCTGTCCGCGACCGCAACGCGGGGACCCGGGGTCTTTTCGACGAGAATCTTCCCATTCCGGTCGTAGGGGCGCGGGCCGAGGTCGACATGGGCGGTCCGGTGAGCTGGACCGGCGAACTGACCGGTTTCTCGATCCACTCGCGCGGGTTCCGCACCCGTTACATCGAGGGGGCCACCGGGCTCCACTACCAGCCCTCCCCGCTCCTGGAGCTGTTCCTCTCCTACCGCTTCCTGGCCATGAAGATCGAGGGGGTCACGGCCCGCAAGGAACGGGTGGACGCCAATCTCGACTTCAGCGGTCCTTTCGTGGGACTGGCGCTCCGTTTTTGAGCCGCCAGACCCAGGCGCCGTCCTCCAGTTTCCGCTCCGGTTCGCCCAGGACCGCCTTCAGGAACGGCTCCACGCTGGGATCCATCCACTGCAGGCGGGCGGAGGCCACGAAGGGGAACACTTCCGGGGGCGGCGGATGGAGCAGCTCCCCCGCGGCGGGCCCCCACCAGATCGGAGGCAGAAGCAGGTCGGTCCGGATCTCCATGACCCGCTTCGAGCGCGCTTCGCCAACGTCCCCCGACCGGCGGACGAGCTGAGGCTGGAAGATCACCGTCCCCACCCCAAGGTCGCTCAGTTCCCTGCGGTAGCGCGATACGGCCTCCGCATCCGGCAGGGGAATGGGCCGGGTGAGATGTTCCAGATCGGCGGCCATCAGCGCTGCCAGGAACTGCGACTCTTCCAGGCGCTTCCGCTGGCGCGGGTCCCGGCGGGCATAGAAACCCGAGATCAGCGGTTTCTGGTGCACGGTCTGCAGGAACATGGGCCGGACCATGCTGCGGGCCGAAGCGTCCGGATCGAAGGGGATGGCAAGCACGGCAGCCTGCCCGGGTTCCCGCGCCAGTTCGTGGTAGAAAGCCGACACCGGATCGGGCCAGGGTTGTCGTGGGGGCGCCCGGAACTCGGCTGTGACGAGCGCCAGCGCCGTCCAGGCCAGGGCCCGCCCTCCGCGCGTGTTCTTTTCATGCAGGCGGCGAAGGAGCTCGGCGAACAAGAGCGCAAGCGCCAGGACGACCACGATCAGCGCGCGCTGGTAGCCGCGCACGGTGGAAAGGACCGGCAGCCGGTGGAGCAGGTCGGCCGGCATGGGCAGCGGATACTCCCGGCCGGCCACGGAGAGGGAGTTGCCCAGGGCCAGGACGAAGAATCCGAGCGCAAGCAGCCACCATAGGCGCGTGCGCTGCCAGCCCCCTTTCACGGTGGCCAGGACCGCGCCCAGCAGAACGCTCCATCCGAGGATCGAGGGCCAGCCGATGATGTTGAAGCTGCCGTCGGCCTCCAGGCGGATCTTGAGGCCCAGGAGATCGGCATAGGTGCGCGTGGTCACTCCGGTCTCCACCCCGCCCGAGAACTTTTCCGCCAGCATGGGGATCAGGCGGAAGATGTTCAGGAGCAGGGCCGTGCCGGCACAGGCGCCCAGCCCCACCAAGAGTGCACGCCGCGAGACCCTGCGCGGGCCGGGACGGAAGAGCCAGAAAACCCCGAAGGCCGCCACGAGCAGCGTGGAATAGACCCCGTAGTAGAGGTTGCAGAGCAGAGTGAAGCCGAGCCAGACCCCGGCAAGAAGCCCGTGCCGCAGGCGCCCTTCCTCACTCAGCTTGAGAAGTGCCAGGACAAGGAAGGGGAGCCACTCGATCTGGCTGTTCGACTGGTTGACGTAAGTGAAGGTGTGGATCGGCGCGAAGGAATAGACGATTCCCGCTCCGAGCCCGGCGAGGTGGGAGCCGGTGCACCAGCGGGCCAGCAGGTAGGCTCCCAGGGCGGCCAGCACGAAGGTGGAAAGAAAGAGCAGGTTGTAGGCCACGGCAGTGCTGAATGCCCACACGAAGGGAGCGGCAGCCCCCGTGGCGAGAATGGGGAGGTCGTGCCAAAGCAGGCTGATCCCCCCAGGATGGAAGACCATGCGCGTGAAAAACGGATCGCTGTGCAGCGAAAACGCCCGCGCCGTCCACCAGGTGTTCCAATAGCCGAAGGCAAAATCTCCGGAAGGGGCGGCGTAAAGGCGGCCGGGATGGAACGCCAGGGAAGGGTTCATCCCCACCGTCAGCGCGATAAACAGGGCCAGGGCAGCTCCAAGCTGCCCTGGCGAAATCCGGCGGGAGGCGCGAATCGGCTCCATGCCCGCCGCAGTCTAGCCTGGACCGGCGGGCCGGCGGGCCGGCAGGGTCAAAGCCGCGCGCTGGCCGCGTCCCAGTCGACGTTGGCGAAGAAGTCGTTCAGGTAGGGGCCGCGGTCGGTGGGCTTGCGGTAGACCGAGAAGGCGTGTTCGAAGACATCGAGCACCAGGATCGGGCTGCAGCCGGCCGGATGTCCGCATTCGTGCTCGGTGACCCAGCAGTTGAGCAGATTGCCGCCGCTGCCGTCGCGGTAGCAGATCGCCCAGCCGATCCCGGGCGCCTTGGCGGTGGCCAGGAAATCGTCCTTCCAGGCGTCGAAGCTGCCGAACTGGCCGCCGACGGCGTGGCCGAAAGCGCTTCCGGCGGCATCCCCGCGCCCCTGAGGGGCCAGGTTGTCGAAGTAGTACTCGTGCAGGCGCATGCCGTTGAACTCCCAACCCAGGCGGCGCTTCATCTCCTGCCAGGCGGATTCCCCCTTGGGCGCCTCGGCCAGGCGCTCCAGGAGCGCGTTGGTGCGCTTGACGTAGCCGTTGTAGAGCTTGAGGTGGACTTCGATCTGTTCGTCGGTGATGGCTTCGAGCCCGCGCAGGGAGGAGTAGTCCCGGGCGGTGTAGGGCTGGGCGGTTTGCAGGGCAGGCATGGTTCTTGGTGGGGTTTCGTGCAAGGATGGTGGCCCCGGCCGGGGTGCGGCCCCCGACCGGCCATTGGGGGACAACCTTACCGCCCCCTGGAAAATGCGGCAAAAGCGGGGTTTTCCGGCTCCTCCGGTCCGACGATGCAAACCTTCCTTCCCCACGGCGATGCCCGCGCCTGGTTCGTGGCGGCTCTCCGCTGGATCCACGTGATCCTGGGGGTGGCCTGGATCGGCGGGTTCTACCTCTTCTACTTCCTGGTGAGCCCGGGGCTCTCCCGCCTGGACCCCGAAACGCGCCGCAAGACCCTTCCCAGGCTGCTTCCGCGGGTTCTCGCCTGGAACCGCGCGGCTTCCGTGGCCACCTGGGCCACCGGCTTCCTGCTCTTCCTCACGATCTACCTGGGCCAGTCGGTGATGTACGCCGACCCCGTCCATGAGCGCGGTCTCTCCGACCGCACGATCTGGATCCTGGTCGGCGCCCTCTTCGGGACCGTCATGGCGCTGCAGATCTGGCTGGTCATCGCGCCGGCCCAGGAACGCAACCTGGCCGCCCTCTCGCGGGGCGAGGCCCCCGACCCCCGGCTCAAGAAACGGGCCGCCCGGGCGGCCCGAATCAACGTCTACCTTTCGGTCCCTCTCCTTCTGACCATGGTGAGCCACGACATGCCCGTGCTGCTCGGGAAGGGCCCGCTCGTTCTGGCCGGCCTGGTCCTGGCCGGCTGGGGGCTGGCGTGGGCCGCCCACCGGGCCGCCTTCCGGGAGCGGGAAAAGGGATAGGATTCCCGATCCCATGAAGCTCTGGAAACCCACCCTGGCCTTTCTGGCGGCCCTGGCGGCCTCCTGCGGAGACGGCCCGCAAGGCGCCCCCGCGAGCCTGCCGGGGACTCTCCCGAGCTCAGAGCCTTTTGCCGCGGCGGCGCCCGGGGAATCTTCCCCTGCCGGGGATCCCACCCCGGGTGCCGGGGCCCCCACCCCGGGTGCCGGGGCCCTCTCCCGCGAAACCCGTCTCGACCCCGCCCAGGCGGGCGCCCTGCGGGGCACGGTCTTCCTCGAGGGGCGGGCCCCCGCCCCCCGCCCTCTGAAGATCGACGCCTTCCCCGCCTGCCTGGCGCACCACGAAAAGCCCCCGATCTTCGAAAACCTGCTGGTTGAAAACGGCCGTGTTCGCAACGTGGTGGTCTACCTGCGGCGGGGCCTGCCCGAGGGCATGACTTTTCCGCCCCCGGCCGGAAAGCCGCGCCTCGACCAGGAGGGCTGCGTTTTCGCGCCCCACGTGCAGGTTGTGCGGGCCGGCCAGACCGTGGCGGTCGACAGCGCGGACGAGGTGGCCCACAACATCCGCACCCTCTCGCGCCGCAATCCGGCCCTCAACTTCAACATGCCGCCGCATGAACAGGGGCGCACCATCCGCTTCGAGCGGGCGGAGATGCCCCCGGTGAAAGTGAAATGCGACGTGCATCCCTGGATGGGCGCCTGGATCGCGGTCCTGGACCATCCCTTTGCGGCGGTCACTGCCGCCGACGGAACCTTCGAACTCCGGGGTGTTCCCCCCGGCGAATACATCGTTCGGGCGTGGCACGAAGAGCTTGGAACCCTCGATGAAAAGGTGGTCCTCGAACCCCGGGAAGAAGCCACTCTCGATTTCACCCTGAAAGCCCCTTCGAGCGACTGACCCGTTCTCCCATGGCAGCCCGTCATCCCTCCGGTCTCAAGGAACTGCGGCCCCGCGACCTCGCCTGGCGTTGCCCCGGCGCATGGATCCCCGCCGCAAGCTCCCGCCAGGATCAGGATCCCCTGCCCGGCCTGTTCGGCCAGGACCGCGCGGTGGACGCGCTCCAGATGGGTTTGTCGGTTGACGCCCGCGGCTACAACGTCTTCGTCAGCGGCATCGGCGGCACCGAAAAAAACGAGACCGTGCGGCGGATCCTGGAGCGCGTGCGGCTGGACTGCCCGCGCGTTCACGACCACGTCTACGTCCACAACTTCAATGACCCTCTCCGGCCCCGCCACCTGGCCCTGCCCCCGGGAACCAGCGCGGGGCTCCAGCAGGCCATGGAGGACTGGGTTCGTTCGCTGCGCCGGGAGGTGCCGCGCATGCTGGAGAGCAATGAGCAGCTTGCCCGCCGGGAAAACCTCTTCCGCCGCTATCGCCAGGCGGAAAAGCGGCTTTTCCTGCGTTTTTCCCGCCGGGCCGAGGCGGAAGGGCTGGTCCTGGTCAAGGTGACCGGCGAGGGGGGCAGCCAGCACGATCTCTACCTGAAGATCGGCGACGAAGGGGTCGATCCGGACAAGGTGGACCAGCTTCCTCCCGAGAAGCGCCCATCCGCGGAAGAACGCACGGCCCTCATGGCCCGCCGGGAAACCCTCCTGGAAGAGCTGCGCAAGACTCTTCGCAAAGCCCGCGCCCTCGGACTGCGGCTGGTGCGGGAATCGAAATCGCTCGACCAGGACCTCGTGCGCGAGCTGATCGAAAGTCTCACCGCCGAAACCTGTGAGGAGATGCAGGCCGACGAGGAACTGACCGACTGGCTGGCCGATTGCGCCCACTTCGCCATGGGGCACCTGAGCCTCTTCCGCCGCAGCGAAAACGACCCGGATCCGGGTTCGGAATCGGAACGGGACGACGAGGAGATCGAAGGCAGCCGCCGCCCGCGTCCCCGGCGCCGGGGACTGGAGGTCTTCGAGGTGAACGTGGTCCGCAGCGCCGGAGAGGACGGCTGCCCCTCCGTCTACGAGCTGCATCCCAACTACTCGAACCTCTTCGGCACGGTGGAGCGGCGGGGACTGGCAGGGGGCCCGGGCTTCTTCCACCTGGCCATCCGTCCCGGCTCGCTCTTGAGCGCCGACGGGGGGTTCCTGGTCCTCAATGCCCGCGACATCTTCAAGGAGGCCGAGGTCTGGCGGGCCCTCAAGCGGACGCTGCAGACCGGAGTTCTGCAGATCCACGCCCTGGAGAGCCTTTCGCCCCTGGGGGTGACCGGCATCCGGCCCGAGCCGATCCCGATCGACCTGAAGGTCGTCCTGATCGGCGACAATTCGCTCTACGAATCACTCCACGAGCAGGATTTCGACTTCCCCACCATCTTCAAGGTCAAGGCCGAGTTCAACGACAGCCACGTCCTCAACCGGGAGAACGTGGGCAAGCTGATCGGCGTGCTGCGGCACACGCGCAAGAAGGAAGGCATGCTTCCCTTCTCGAAGTCGGGCCTGCAAGCCCTCGTGGAGCGGGCCGTGCGCGACGCGGGAAGGCGCAACCGGATTTCCGCGCGGCTCTCGACGCTCTTCGACTACGCCCGCGAGGCCTCCTACTACGCGCGCAAAGCAAAAAAACGCCGGATCGACCGAGCCGCGGTGGAAAACGCGCGGCTGGAGTTCCACCGCCAGCATTCGGTCGACTCGGAATGGTTCACACGCATGGTCATGGAGGACGTCTACAAGATCGACACCTCCGGAACGCGCGTGGGGGCCGTCAACGCGCTGACCGTGGTGGGTTACGGCCCCCTTGGATTCGGCCGTCCGGCGCGGATTTCCGCCTCCGTCGGAGTGGGCGAGGAGTCCTTCCTGCATATCGAGCGCGAGGTCGAGTTGAGCGGCCCGATCCACTCCAAGGGCGGTCTCATCCTGGAGGCCTTCATTCGCCACCGTTTCGGCATGAAGCGGACGCTCCCCATCAAGGCCTCGCTGGTCTTCGATCAGTCCTACGGACCGATCGACGGCGATTCGGCCAGCAGCACCGAGGTCTTCGCCCTCCTTTCCGCCATCGGAGAGATCCCCCTGCGCCAGGATCTGGCCTGCACCGGAGCGGTGACCCTGGTCGGGGAAGTGCTCGCGGTGGGCGGCATCAACCAGAAGATCGAGGGGTTCTTCAAGATCTGCCGGGCGCGCGGACTGACCGGAACCCAGGGCGTGGTCCTTCCGGTCGGCTCACGCGAGGACCTGATGCTCGACGAG
>CAZQAP010000052.1:7142-17542 GCA_964591365.1 uncultured Planctomycetales bacterium | reverse complement strand
CCTCGTCGAGCTGGTCGGGGTAGGTCCCGCGGATGTCGTAGGCCTTGAAGATGGACATGGGGTTTCTCCGGTCGCTGCCGGTCGGATCAGGTGGTTTCCAGGACGGTCTGCATGGCCGCGACGGCGCGGTCCACGTCGGCGTCGGAGACGCCGCGGTGGGTCACGAAGCGCAGCAGCCGCTCCTCCTCCGCCAGCGCCAGCACGCCGTGCTCCACCAGGGCGGCGGCCACCATCGGCGCATCGAGCCGCTTGTGGGCCACCTTCACGAAGAGGATGTTGGTGTCGATGGTGCGCTGCGCGATCTCGAGCCCCGGAAGGCCCAGGATCATGCCGCCCAGGCGCCGGCAGCGGGCGTTGTCCTCGGCCAGGAGCGGCAGGACCTCCTCCAGGGCGATCAGCCCGCACACCGCCAGCAGTCCGGCCTGGCGCATCCCGCCGCCGAGCCACTTGCGCACGCGCCGGGCCCGTTCGATGAAGGCCCCGCCGCCGATCAGGAGGCTGCCCACCGGACAGGAGAGCCCCTTGGAGAGCGAAACGGCGAGCGAACTGCAGACACTGCCGTAATCCCGGAAGGGGACCCCCGTCTCGGCCTGGGCGTTGAAGATGCGCGCGCCGTCGAGATGGACCGGGATCCCCTGGCGGCCGGCCAGGGCGTGGACCTCCTGCAGGTAGTGGAAGGGCAGGATGGCTCCGCCGGAGAAGAGGTGCGTCTCCTCCAGGCAGATCAGCGCGGTGCGCGGCTTGTGCATCGACGGACTGCGGATCGAGGCCTGGATCTGCTCCAGGCTCATGCAGCCGGCCTCGCTGGGAAGGGTGCGCACGTGGGCCCCCCCCACCCGCGCCAGCCCGCCGCCCTCGTACTGGAAGATGTGGGCGCGTGCTTCGACGATGACCTCTTCGCCAGGAAGGATGTGGGCCGCCACGGCGGCCTGGTTGGCCATGGTTCCGGAGGGGACGAAGACCGCGGCTTCGTGGCCGAACATCTCGGCGAAGCGAATCTCGAGTTCCTTGACCGTGGGATCGTCGCCCAGCACGTCATCGCCCACCCGGGCCGTGCCCATGGCCTCCAGCATCCGCGCGGTGGGATGGGTGACCGTGTCGGAACGGAAATCGGCCAGGCGTCCGTTGCCCATCAGAGGGAGGCGACCACCTTGCGCACCCGCGCCATCCCCTCTTCGAGGTCGGGAATGGAGGCCGCGTAGGAGAAGCGCAGGTAACCCTCGCCGTGGGCCCCGAAGGAGGTGCCCGCCAGGCAGGCCACGCCGCCCTCATCCAGCAGCCGGTCCTGGAGTTCGTTGCTCGAAACGCCCGTCTTGCGGATGTTGGGGAACACGTAGAAGGCTCCGTGCGGCATGTGGCAGGAGATGCCCGGAATCTCGTTGAGCAGCTCCACGATGCGGCCGCGGCGCTTGTCGAATTCGTCGCGCATCGCTTCGGCCCCCGATTGGTCGCCGCGCAGCGCCTCGACTCCCGCCACCTGGGTGAAGGAGGCCGTGCAGGAGTTGGAATTGACCATCAGCTTGGCGATCTTCTCGGCCAGATCGGGGCGCATCACGCCGTAACCCAGCCGCCAGCCGGTCATGGCGTAGGTCTTGCTGAACCCGTCCAGGAGGATCACGCGCTCGCGCACGGAAGGGTCGGCGAGCGGGCTCTGGTGCTCCAGACCGTCGTAGAGCAGGCGGTGATAGACCTCGTCGGAGAGGATCCAGACGTCGGGACGCTCGCGCAGGGCGGCCAGGACGGCTTCCAGCTCCTCCCTGCCGGTCACCCCGCCGGTCGGGTTGGCCGGCGAGTTGAGGATCACCATGCGCGTGCGCGGGGTCAGCCGCGAGATCACGTCCCGGGGGTCGAGGGCGAAGCCGTTCTCCTCGCGAAGGGGGCAGGCCACCGGTTTGGCCCCCACGAAGGAGATCATCGATTCGTAGATCGGGAAGCCCGGGTTGGGGTAGATGACCTCCTCGCCCTCCTCCACCAGGGCCAGGATCGAGAAGAACATGATCGGCTTGGCGCCCGGGGTCACCACGACCTCGGCGGGGTCGACCGCCACTCCGCGCGTGCGGGCGGTGTACTCCGCGATGGCTTCGCGCAGGGCGGGCTGGCCGGCCGACGGCCCGTAGTGCGTCCAGCCCTCCCGCAGGGCCCGCGCACCGGCCTCGACGATGTTGGCGGGGGTGTCGAAGTCGGGCTCCCCGATCTCGAGATGCACCACGCTCCGCCCGCGGGCTTCGAGGGCCCGGGCGCGCGCCAGAACCTCGAAGGCGGTTTCGGTGCCCAGCCGGGACATCCGTTCCGCCAGGGCCAGGGGAGGCAGGGTCTTGGTCATAGGATCCCATGGTAGGGACAACCTGCTTTCCTTTCAGGAGGGGGGGCGCCGTTTCCAAACGGTAACCTCCGGCCGCCTTCGGGCCTCCCGCGGGCCTGGCACGGGGATTGCTAATCTTTCCCCAAATGGCTCCCTTCCGACCGGCCCCGACGGCCCTGACCCTCCTTCTGGGACTGACGGGATGGTCCTGCTCCCGGCCGGCCGACCTGGTGGTCTATTGTTCCCTCGACCAGGTGCACGCCGAGAAGATCCTGGCGCTCTTCGAGGAGCGCAGCGGTCTGAAGGTGGACCCCCAGTTCGACGTGGAGCAGAACAAGACCGTGGGGCTGGTCAACCGCATCCTCGCGGAATCCTCCCACCCCCGCGCGGACGTTTTCTGGAACAACGAGATCGCCCAGACCATCCGGCTCAAGGAGCACGGGCTCACCGCGGCCTATTCCAGCCCCTCGGCCGAAGGGATTCCGGACCTCTACCGGGATCCGGAGGGTCACTGGACCGGGTTCGCCGCCCGGGCGCGGATCATCCTCTTCCGCGAGGACGTGGCGCCGCCCGGCTCGCAGCCCCCCGAACGGGTGGCCGACCTGATCCAGCCCCCCTACGCGGCCTTCGCCGGGATGGCGGAACCCCTGACCGGCACCACCCTGACCCACATGGCCGCGCTCTGCGCCCGGGACGGCGTGGAACCCACCCTGGCCTGGCTGCGCGCCGGCCTGGCCTCGCCGCTGCGGTTCGGGCGCGGAAACTCCCAGGTGATGCGCCGGGTCTGCGAGAAGGATCTGGCCTGGTGCCTCACCGACACCGACGACGCCACGGCCGCGGAGCGCAACGGCTACCCGGTCCAGATCCTCTACCCCGACCAGGGCGAGGGCGAGCCCGGCACGCTCCTGATCCCCAACACCCTCTGCATCCTCAAGGGGGCCCCGCACCCCGAAGCGGCGCGGGCCTTCGTCGATTTCGTCCTCTCGCCCGAGGTGGAGGCCATGCTGGCGGCCTCCGACTCGCGGCAGATCCCGCTCCATGCGGGCGTGGCCGTCCCGCCCGGATTCCAGCTCCCGGGCCGCGACTTCCGCACCATGGACGTGGATTGGACGGCCGTCGCTGACCAAGTGGAAAAGCGGCTGCCCGATTTCCAGAGGATGTTCACCGAGTGAGGCCCGGGGCCCTCCTGCGGCCGGCCTGGCCCTGGTGGACGGCCGGAATCCTCATCACGGCCCTGGCCGCCTGGCTGCCGCTCTTCCCCTCGCTGGAATCCCTGTTCTCGCCGGCGGCCTTCGCCGACCTGAGCGACCCGCGCCTGGGCGGGGTGATGCTGCGCACGCTGTGGATCTCGGCCTCGGCGGCCGCCCTTTCGATCGGGCTGGGCCTGCCGCTGGCCTTCCTGGCGCGCCGCACCGATCTTCCCGGAGCGCGCCTGTTCGAACTGCTGCTCCCCCTGCCGCTGCTTCTGCCGCCGCTGCTCCTGGCCGCCGGCTGGCACGGTCTGACCGGGCTCGACGGGCCCTGGGGGGTGGTGCTCTCCATGGGCGCGGGCTACGCTGCCTTCCCGGCCCTGCTCGTCGCGCGCGCCCTCTCCCGCCAGGGGGCCGAAGCCCACGAAGCCGCCCTGCTGGCCGGCGGCCCGCGGCTCGCGCTGCGAGAAATGCTGCGCACGGCGCTTCCCGCCGCGGCGCTGGGCGGCGCCTTGAGCTTCCTCTTCACGGCGACCGATTTCGCGGTGCCGGACTACTTCGCCTCGGTGGGCGAGCGCTTCGACGTCTACGCCAACGTGGTCTTCAACGCCTGGCGCGACTGGAAGCAGAACGATGCCGGGGGCGCGGCCGCCTCCACCCTGCATGCCGGCACCCGGGCGGCGGCCCCCCTGCTGCTTCTGGCCGGCGCGATCTTCTACGCGTCCTTGAGCCTGCGGGACCGCCTGGGCGAGCCGGAGCCCTCGGCCGGCCGCTCCCCCGCCCGGCTCCGTCTGAAGGCCTGGCGCCTGCCCCTGGGTCTCCTGGCGCTCGGCCTGGCCGGAGTGCTGCTTCTCCTTCCGCTCGGACGCATCCTGTTCGAAACGGGCATGGCCGGGCCCCTGGCTGGGACGGGATGGCTGCAACGAAGCGCCAGCGCCTTTTCGCAGGCCCTGGAACGGGGACGGGGGGATCTGCTGCGCTCGCTGCTGACCGGGGGGGGGGCGGCCCTGATCGCCGCGCTGGTGGCGCCGCTCTGGGCCCACCGGCTGATCCGCCTGCCGCGCGGGGGCCGGGCGCGGCTGCTAACGCTGCTCCTCTCCCTGAGCCTTCTGGCCCCCGCAGTGGGCGTGGGGATCGGCGCCATCCTGGTCTACAATGCGCCCCTCTTCGGAGATTTCTATCTCTCGCAGGCTCTTCCGGCCCTGGTCCTGGCGGGCCGCTTCCTGCCCGTGGCGGTCCTGCTGCTGGCGGAGCGCTTGCAGCGGGTTCCGCACGAGCAGGAAGAAGCCGCCGCCCTGGCCGGGGCGGGCTATCCCGCGCGCCTCTTCCGCTACCTGCTCGGCCCCCATCGGGGAAGCTGGCTGCTGGCGGCGGGGCTGGTGGCGGTCTTCTCGGTGCGCGAACTCGACCTGGCCATCCTGCTGCCGGCCTCCAACGCCAGCGCCGCGGTGCGCTACTACAACGCCCTGCACTTCGCGCGCGACAACTTCGTGGCCGCCTTCGGGCTGATCATCGCGCTCCTGCTCTTCCTGCCCGTGATGCTCGCGGCCGCCTGGAAGGGCCTGCATAGACTGGAGGCCGGATGAGCGCCCCCCTGCTCGAACTTCGCGGCGTCCAGCGCGGATTCGGCCCTCGCAAGGTGCTGGAGGAGGCCGACCTCGCCCTGGAAGCGGGCGCCCGCCTCACCGTGGCGGGCGTCTCGGGTTCCGGCAAGACCACCCTGCTGCGCCTGATCGCGGGACTCGACGCGCCCGGGCAGGGAGAGATCTTTCTGGAAGGCGAGCCCGCCTCCCGCAAGGGGCGCATCCTGCTGCCGCCCTGGAAGCGCGGCGTGCAGATGGTCTTCCAGAACGGGGCCCTGTGGCCCACCCGCACGGTCCGGGCCCATCTCGTGGACGTGCAGCGGGCGCAGGGCTGGCACGGCGATCTCCAAGGCAACGCCCGCGCCGTGCTGGAGCGGCTGGGACTCGCGGATCTCGCCGCCCGCAGGCCGGCCACCCTTTCGGGCGGAGAACGCCGCCGGCTTGCCCTCGGCCGCGCCCTGGTGCTGCAGCCCAAGCTGCTCCTTCTGGACGAACCCTTCGCCAGCCTGGATCCGGTGGCGCGCGAAGCGGGCCTGGCCTTCCTGAAGGAGGTGCTGGCGGAAAGCCGCGCCGCCGTCATTCTTGTGACCCACGAACCCTCCGAGGCCCGCTCTCTGGGCGGGCAGGTGATCTTCCTGGTGAAAG
This sequence comes from uncultured Planctomycetales bacterium, assembly GCA_964591365.1. Taxonomy (GTDB): domain Bacteria; phylum Planctomycetota; class UBA1135; order UBA1135; family UBA1135; genus CAZQAP01. The sequence continues at coordinate 11,822 of CAZQAP010000052.1, read as the reverse complement.
GCCGTCTTTCCTCTCCCCAGACTTGCGAGCAGGCATGCGCGAGCGACGCCATCTTCCGCACCGGACTGGCGGGCTGACCCGCGGGCCCCGGCAGGCGGGCGGGATCCGGCCCGCGGGCCTGGCGGCCCTGCTTCTGGCCGCAGCCGGGATCCTGGTGCTTCTCAAGCTGTTCCTTCCGCCGGCCCCCGCGCCTGCCGCGTCGCTGGCCTCCTCCACCCAGTGCCTGGAATGCCATCCCGGAGTGGCCGCCGAGTGGAAACCCTCGCATCACGCCTTCGCCTTCGAGAACCCCGAGGTGCGCAAGCTGAGCCAGGACTTCCAGAACGAGGAATGCCTGGCCTGCCACGCACCCCGGCCGGTGCTCGCCTTCGCCCCCGGGGAGCGGGTGCTTTCCCGCAACAGCGAGCGAACCCTGGGGGTCGACTGCCTGGCCTGCCACGCGCTGCCCGGGGGGGGGGTGGCCACGGCCGATCCGCATCCCGATGTCTCGGCCCCCTGCCGGCCGGTCTTCACTCCGCGCATGGAGGCCGTGGAGCACTGCGCCGCCTGCCACAACCAGCACAAGACCGTGGATCAGTGGCGCGCCGCTCCCGAGTCCCTGCGCGGCCGGGACTGCCTCGGCTGCCACATGCCGGAAACCCCCCGCGCCGGGGGAAAGACGGGACGCAGCCACCGCTTTCCAGGCGGTCACAGCCTGGAAGCGCTCCAGCGCGCCGTGAAATTGGAGGCCGGCCGGGACGCGGCGGGCCCCTGGGTGCGGATCACCAACGCCGGCGCGGCGCACAACTTCCCCACCGACGAGCGTTCGCGCGCCGCGGACCTCCAGGTGCGCTGGAAGACGGCCACCGGATGGGGCGCCTGGCAGCGCCTGTGGCGCATGCGCGACCCTTACCGGGACGAGGTCGATCTGACCAACACGCAGCTTCCCGCGGGCCAGTCGTGGCAAAAGACCCTGGTCCCGCCGGAGGGGGCCTCCGCCGGGGCCATACGGCTTCTCTACCGCACCAATCCCTTCCAGCCCGACGCGGAAGCCACCGAAGTGGGGCGGGTCTCCATCACGCCGTGAACCGGTCTGCGCTCCTTCTTGCGGGCGTCCTCGCCGGCGCGGCCGCGTGCGGCCGCAGCGGGAATCCCCAGGGCGCCCGGGTCCAGCTTCCCGAGCTCCGGGATGTCGTGGCCACGCACCTCCTCGAGGACACCGGGCGGGGCATCGTGGAACTCCCCGCTTCCCGGCGGAGCACCCTGGACCAGCTTCTGGAAGCCTCCGCCGCCGGGGGGGAGATCGGGAAGCGGACTTCCAGGGATCTGCACGAGGCGGCTCCGGAGGAGCTTGCTGCCGCTTTTCTCCCCCTGGTCGAGGACCGCAAGACAGAAGTCGGACTGCGGCGCCTGGCCTACGCGTGGCTGCGCGAAGCGGGCCCTCCGGCCGTCGTTCCGCGCCTCATCCTGCGGCTGAAGTACGAGAAGGACTGGCCTTCCAACGTGACCGTGGCCCTGGCGCTTCTGCAACGCGGCAACGGAGCGGGGCTGGAGGCCCTGCAGAACATCCTGGCTTCGGAAAAGGACGATCCCGTCGTTCAGCAGGCGCGCAGCGCCGCCGCGCAGGCGCTTCTCTCCCTTCCCCCCCGCGAGGGCTGGACCCCGGGGGCCGACTTCAAGGCCGACTGGAATCGGCTCCTGGAAGTGGAAACCCTCTGGCTGCGGGAACGGCGGCTCTCGCCCGAGGGGCCGGAGCCGGTTCTCGACCGGGATACCCAGGCCGAGGTCTGGCGCTTCCTGGCCCACTTCGACAGCCAGCCGTTGCGGCCGGTGGACGATGCCCGCTACGTGCTTTCCAGGATGGGCGGACGCGTCGTCCCCGAACTGATCGCGGCCCTCGCGGACAAGAGCGCCTACGTGCGCGAACATGCGCTTCAGACCCTGACCTGGATGGGCCCCGCGGCCGGGGCCTGGGCCCGGCGAACCGGGTTCGACGTCCTGGGCCCCCTGACCCTGGCTTCCAACGCCCCTCTCACCCGCGGACGGGCCCTGGAGGCCATGGGAGCGCTGGGCCTCTCCGATGCGGCCAACGTCATCCTGCCCTGGCTCTCCCATGGGAATCGGGAGGAGGTCACCGCGGCCGCCGACGGGCTCCTGCGCTGCGGCGGAAAAGACTGTCTCAAACAGGTCCGCAAGACGCTTTCCAAGCCGGAGAACCTGAGCGACGAAGCCCGCTATTCGCTTTCCCTGCTCCTTTCGATCCTCAACCCCAAGGCGCCCCCGGCCCAGGCGCCCGCCACCCTGTCGGTGAGCGAAAAAGAACGCCGCGACCGCTGGGCCCGGGAACGCAGACTCAGGCAGAAGAGCGGCGGGTGACGGGCACGAACCCGGTCAAAGGAGGGTGGCGAGCATGAAGATCCCCACCAGGGTGAAGAGGACCGCCAGCCCGATTTTGGAAACCTGGGGAGGCACGCGGGCCTGCACGAAGGGGCCGATCTGGCCGCCGAGGATCACGCCTGGAACGGAGAAGACCACCACGCTCAGGACCTTCTGCATCAAGGCCGCGTCGGCGGTGGAGGCGAACTCCACCATGTGTCCCACCGAGGCGACAAGGACGGAAACCACCACCACGAAGATCGAAGTGGCCACGGCGACGGGCGCAGGAACGCGGCAGCGCGCCACGAGCTGATACTCCTGGAGTTCGGCCAGGCCGACCGAGATCATTCCCAGGAAGACCCCTCCCACGAAGGCCAGGCTGCGGCCCTGGTTCTTGTGACGGATGGTGTATTTGTAGACCGTGCCGTCGCGGGCGGTCAGCTCGTGGGTGGTGGCCTTGGGATCGTGCGAGACGGAGGGCCCGCCGGGGCCGGCCAGCCCGTCCTGGCGCCAGGACAGGTAGATCTGGGATCCGAGGAACATCAGTCCGCCGGCGAAGATCGCCTTGAGGATTCCCGGGGGAACGGCCCCGGAAGAGAGGCTGCCCAGAATCGCGGCCGGAATGGAGAACAAGAGCAGCGAAAACCCGAGACGGTAGTCGATGAGCCGGCGCTTCGAATAGGCGTAGAGGCCGGAGGTGAAACCGAAAAGTTCGGCGATCAGGGCGGCCCCGACCGCCACCGCGGGATCGAGCTGCAGGCCCAGGATGAAGAGCGGCGTGAAAAAGACCGCCCCCCCCACGCCGCTGGCCATGGCGATGGTGGCGATGAGGACCGAGACCGGAAACAGGAACCAGTAGTCGAAGGTCAAGGACTTGCCCGTCGGTTCCCCGCCGGCCCGGGTCGGTGGCAGGAACCCGTTTTGGGCCGAGAGACTATCCTGGCGGGACCTTTTCCGCATGGGAAACGCCGCCGCTCTGCTGTTCATCCTGGCCCTGCCCCCGGTCCAGGCACCGCCCCCCCCCCGCCGGACGCTGACCATCGGGACCCTGCGCGGCTATCTGTGGCCGGGCAGCAAGGAGGAGTTCCGGACTGCGGAGAAGGCTCTGCGCGGAGATCCGGCTCTCGAAGGCGCGGACCGCCGGCGGATGCACGACCTCGAAACCCTGCTGGCAAGGGGCCGGGACACCTGGAAACCGAACGCTCCCGCCGGCGAGGGGCCCTTCCCCCCGCAGGAGATCGAGGTGGCCGGACCGGAAGGCCGTTCCATACCCGTCCTGGTCCAGCTCCCCCCGGCCTACCGGCCGAACCGGACCTGGCCGCTGATGTTCGCCATGCATGGCGGGCCGGTCGGAAAGGCGGCCGACGCCCGCCGGGCGGCCGGCCGCATGCTGGCGGTCTGGAAAGAACCCGCCGGAAAGGCCGGCTGGATCGTGGCCGCGCCCGCCATGCTGACCACCGTGGCGGCCGGTCCCTTCACCGAGGAGCGTCTGCCCTACGAGATCTTCCATCCCGAGGAGGCCCTGGCGGTCCTGACGGAACTCCGCAGACGGTTCGCCGTCGACCCCGACCGGATCGTTTCCACCGGCATCTCGCTGGGATCCAACTTCTCCATCGCCTACGCCTGCGCCCACCCCGACTGGTTTTCCGGCATCGTCCCCGTTTCGACCGAGGGCGACTCGCGGCAACTCCTGCTGCGCAACCTGAAGGGCGTTCCCATCTTCCTGCTGGAAGGATCCCGCGACCGCAACATCCGCACCATCAGCGGCCCGCGGGCCTTGCGCGACATCCTCGGGGATTTCGGCTACGAACTCGAATACCGGGAGTTTTCGGACCGCGTCCACGAGGGATTCCAGGAACACTATCCCGAGGTCTTGAAATGGCTCGGCGAGCGGCCGCGCAAGCGGGATCCGCGGGTGGTCCTGCGCGTTCCGAGTTCGGGAATCGTGCCCGTCTCCCGGCGGATCCAGTGGGCGGCCTGTGACACCCGCCAGGGGCTCTTCCGCGCCGAGTCGAGCGACACCAACCGGATCGACATCACCGCCCGCTGGACCCGCCGGGTGGAACTCTTCCTCAACGACCGCGTTGTGGACCTCGACAAGCCGGTCGAAGTCGTGGTCAACGGGCGGACGGTCTTCCTGGACCGGATTCCACGCTCCATTCCCTTCGCTCTGGACCAGATCCGCGCCCTGGGAGACGAAGCGCGGATCTACCCGGCCCACCTCGAGGTCCAGGTGCCGGATTCCCGCTCTTCGCTCGTGGCGGCCCGCCAGCTCTGGCAGGAGCTGGCGCCCGGCCGCGAACCGGGCACCCTCTCCTACTGGGA
>CAZQAP010000052.1:1754-7042 GCA_964591365.1 uncultured Planctomycetales bacterium | reverse complement strand
GAGCATCCGCCTGCAACTGGGCCCCTACCGCGAATCGTCTTCGCGCTGATCCTCCCCCACGCATCGGTCTTGCTCTCCGCCCTCCCGGTCCTCCTTGCCGCCCTGCTGGCTCCCGCCCCCCAGGGCCCCGGCGCGAATCGGGAAACCCCGGCCTGGAAACCCCTGCGCTTCGACCACTACCACGACGAAGCCGAAATCGAGGCCTTTCTGCGGGGGATCACCGCCCGGACGCCGGGGCTGACGAAGCTGGTCGAATACGGGCGCAGCCGCGAAGGGAGGCCGCTGCTGGCGGTCGAGATCAACAACCCGGCCACGGGCCCCGCCGCCGAAAAACCGGCCTTCTATTCGGATGGAAACATCCACGGCGGGGAAGTCCTGGGGGGCGAAGGGATGCTCTACCTGCTGCAAAAGATCGTGGCGGGTTACCGGGACGACCGCACCCTGCGCAAGCTGGTCGACACGCGGGCCTTCTACCTGGTTCCGGTGGTCAATCCCGACGGCCGGGAGATCTCGGTGAGCACTCCGGAGAATCACCGCTGGAACGTCCGGCCCATGGACGAGGACGGGGACGGGCGGATGGACGAAGATCCTCCCGAAGATCTGGACGGCGACGGGCTCATCCTGCGCATGCGGGTCAAGGATCCCAGGGGGAAGTGGAAGGTCTCGGCCGAAGACCCCCGGCTGATGGTCCCCCGGGCCAAGGGGGAGACGGAAGGAACTTTCTACCGCGTCTTCAGCGAGGGGCTCGACAACGACGGGGACGGGCGCTTCAACGAGGACATCCGCGGAGGGGTGGATCTCAACCGCAACTTCCCCTCCAACTGGAGCCCGGGCCAGTTCGCCTCGGGCCCCTACCCGCTTTCCGAACCCGAAACCCGCGCCCTGATCGAGTACATCACCTCGCGGCCCAACATCGCCGCCATCCACACCTTCCACACCAGCGGCGGCATGATCCTGCGCTTCCCGACCCTTGCGGACCAGGATTGGGAGTTCCCCGCGGCCGACGTCGCGGACTACGACGCCATTGCCGGGGCGGGCGTGGCCATCACCCTCTACGACAACTACGCGCGCGACAAGAAAAGCATTGTGGACCTCATGCATCCCGGCCACGGCGTCTTTAACGACTGGGGCTCCAAGGTCTTCGGAGTGCTGGCGATGACCACCGAAATGTGGAAGCATCCCCTTTCCGGGATCAAGGAGCTGCAATGGAACGACGAGGTCCTGGAGGGGAAGGGGTTCGTGGCCTGGCACGCCTTCCGGCACCCCCAGCTCGGCCCGGTGGAACTGGGCGGCTGGGACCGCTGGTCCACCGCCAGCCCCCCTCCGCGCCTCATGGAACCCGAACTCGAGCGCAATGCGCGCTGGGTCCTGACCTTCGCGGCCCGCCTTCCGCGCCTGGTCCTGCGCCGGGCACGCGGCACCCAGGTGGAAGGGAGGGCTGCTCTCTTCGATCTGGATGCCGTGGCGGCCAACGAAGGCTGGATGGCCACCGCCACCCGCCAGGCGGCCGATGTCCTGAAAACCGCCCGGCCCGTGACGGCCCGGATGGAACTTTCCGGCGCCTCGCTGGTGGAGGGACGCAAGACCGTCAGCCTGGGGATCCTCCCCGGGGCCAGGGCCGGGCGCCCCGCCAGGGAGATCCCGCTTCATTGGCGCGTGCGCCTCGACGATCCGGACCAGCCGGGGCGGGCCGTGGTGGTGGCCGTTTCGGAAAAGGGCGGCACCCAGCGCGCATTTCTGGAACTCCCCGCGGTCAGAAAAGCCGTCCGACCGCGATGAAGACGGTGTAATCGCTGGATGCGCGGTGGGCGAGCCCGACTCCCCCGCCGCCTTCGAAGATCCAGTCGCCTGAGATCTTGCGCACCCCCAGGGTGGTGGTCACGGGAGTGCCGTCCAGGAAGGGGACGTCGCCGAAGGCGCTGCTGTTGGCTTCCACCTGGATCCCCACGGAGAGGTCCTTCTTCACGCGGGCGTTCAGGGCCACTCCGCCGTGCACGAAGGGATCCAGACCGACGTGGTCCTGGGGAATGAACAGGTTCTGGGTGCCCAGCGGGATGCCGACCCCGAGGTTGGCGTGCAGCGTGAAGCGTCCCACCTCGCGGGTTCCAAGAAGGGTGAAGTTCAGGTCGTAGGTCCCCGCGTTGATCAGGTCGTGGGGCCGGCCCACGGGGAGCTTGGCGGAAACGGCCAGGGCGAGGTCGCCCGCGGCGCTCTCCGAAAGGGTCCCCTTGCCGTGCAGGACCACGTCCGCCAGGTTGAAGTGGCGCTGACTGGGGCCAGTGCCCTGGATGACGGTGTTCTCGAAGCGCACCAGGGGTCGGCGCCGGCGGTCGAAGAGGAAGAAACGGTCCTTGGACTCGTCCCATCCGGCCAGGGTGAAGCGCGCCCCGGCCTCGACGCCGGGCAGGATGCCCCGGCTGACGTCGAGGGCCAGCCACTGGTGGAAGAGACCGTCGAAACGGTTTTGCTTGCCCAAGCCTCTGCGGGTCTCCTGCGAGCCGGTGTGGGTGCTGTCGAGCCGCGCGTAGGTGCTCCCGGCGGGAAGAATGCGCGCGGTTTCGAGCGGGGGAACCTCCAGGGCGGCGTAGAAGAAACTGTTGCGGGCCACCGTGAAGGGCGCCCTCAGAAGGAGATCCCGGGCCTGGAGGTCCCGTTTCGCCTGCGGGTTCGCGGCGGGAATTTCCGCGGGCGCCGGCGCGCCCCCCGCGGGCGGATCGCCCGCCTGGGGTGCCAGAAGTAGCAGGAGAAGGATCACTTGGACCGACGCCCCGCGGGCGGCCCCGGGGTGCCGGCCCCATTCTATCCCGAACGGAGGGCGTTGAAAACGAGGGGAGGATCTCCAAAGAAAGAAGAACGATAAACCGCGGAGACGCGGAGAGCGCGGAGAAGAAGAAGAAAAAGACAAGAAGAGGACGGGCATTCCGCCTTGGCCGGTTCTCTTTTCGTGGCTTTTTTCTTCTCCGCGTCTCCGCGTCTCCGCGGTTTTTTTCTTCCCGTTTTCCTCCTCCCTTCCCCACGATTCCCCCTGTTGAAGGTCCGCCCGCTCCCGGGCCGCGGTCCGCCTTCTCCCGACGGGGGCGCAGAAAGGGACTGGCCCGGATCGGGGGCCCTGAAGAAGGGCGGCTCCCCGCGGGATCGTGCGGGGCGGCGGCGAATCCTGAACAAATTGCTCCGGCACCGTACTTCGAAAAAGGGTAGCCTGTCGCCATGAAGCGGCTTCTTCCCCTGGAATGCGGGCGTTGCGCCGAAAAGCACGACGCATTCGGTCTGCAGACCGTCTGCAGTCAATGCGGAGCCCCCCTGCTCGTCCGTTACGACGTGGAGACCCCCGGCCTCCCTTCGCTGGAGGAGGTGCGTTCCCGTCCTTCCGGGCAGTTCCGTTTCCCGGAAATGCTGCCCCTTTCCCGCGGCGCCGAAACCCCCAGCCTGGGCGAAGGTGCCACCCCTCTCCTGCCTGGCGAGGGCCTGGGCTCCTCGCTCGGGCTCGCCCACCTCCTGGTCAAGGACGAAGCGCAGAACCCGACCGGCTCCTTCAAGGCGCGCGGAATGGCCGTGGCCCTGGCCTGGGCCCGCCAGCACGGGGTGGAGGCCGTCTGCCTTCCTTCCGCGGGCAATGCCGGCGCGGCGGCCTCGGCCTACGGCGCCCTGCACGGGATCGAGGTGCACGTGGCGATCCCCGCCAACACGCCGGAAGCGATCGCCCGCGAGTGCCAGATGCTTGGCGCCCGGGTCCAGAGGGTGGAGGGGACCATCTCCGAGGCCGGAAAGTGGATCGCCGAGCGGGCTCCCCGGGCCGGCTGGTTCAACCTGGCCACCCTGCGCGAACCCGGCCGCATCGAGGGCAAAAAGATGATGGGCTACGAACTCTTCTGGGAACTGGGCCGCGTGCCGGACGTGATCTTCTATCCCACGGGAGGAGGAACCGGGCTCATCGGGATGGCCAAGGCCTTCGACGAAATGGAGGCGCTCGGCTGGATCGGAACGGAGCGGCCCCGTTTCGTGTCGGTCCAGCTTGCCGACTGCGACCCGGTCGTGCGCGCCTTCGAGGCCGGCAGAAAGACCTGTGCAGCGTGCGAAGACCCGCCCGAGACGGCGGCCTTCGGGCTGCGGGTCCCCAAGGCCCTGGGCGACTTCCTAATTCTCAAGGCCCTGTACGAGACGCGCGGCTGCGCGGTGGCGGTCACCGAGGAGGAGATCGCTGCCGGCTGCGAACGGATGGCCCGCCACCTGGGGATCTGGCCCTGCCCCGAAGGCGGCGCCTGCGTCGCTGCGGCGGCCAAGCTGGGCGCCCGCGACTGGCTCGCGCACGACGCCCTGGTGGTTCTTTTCAACACCGGCTCGCCCTTGAACTACGCCGGCGGCCCCGGTTGACGAACCCGCCCTGAAGAATCAGTGCGGGAGCTTCCCAAGACCCACGAGAAAGAGATAGCAGAACAGAACGATCAGGAAGACGGCGATTCCCCCGCGCATGGGGTCGATTCGACCGTGAACGACCCGGCAGCCCGCCTTGCGGTCCCAGAAGGTCGAGCCCCGGCTCTGCAGGTGTCCCAGGGAAAGGAGCATGGCCAGCATGCCCACGAAGGGGATGCCCAGCCCAAGCCCCACCACCAGCACCAGGAAACTCCGTTTCAGAGCCTGGAAGAAACCCAGCCTTCCCCCGAAGGCCCCTTCCACCTGGACCCGCAGGAGCCATTTCCCGGGAGTGGTGCCCCAGGTGGAAAGGAGCAGGGTCTCGGCCAAGGCCCAGAAGGTGAAAAAAGCCGCGCCCAGCCAGAAAGGGGGATTCCGGACAAGCTCCGGCGTCATCGGCAAGGGGAAGGAACCCAGAAAAAGGGTCCAGAAGACCAGATCGAGCCCGCGCGCCCAGAAACGGATCCAGGGACGCGGACGGCCCGAGGAGGGCGGAGCCCCGGTGGCCGAGGAGGCTTGCGAAGGAGGCTCGGGCGGCGGCTCCAGGCCCCAGATGAGGGCGAACGGCGCGACCTTGTTGGCGGGTTCCCAGTCGGCCCGGCCCTCCGCCCAGACCAGGGTGTCGGGGGGAAATTCCCCCGTCCGCAGCCGCTGGCCCAGTTCGGATTCTGAAACCGGTCCCTGCTTTTGGACTCCGTCGAGAGAGTAGTGCCAGACTGCGCTCAAACCGGTTTCGCCCGGACGGGCCGCCGTCCATGGATGCCCAGGAAGGGCCGCGAACAGCGGGGGCACCTACGGTAGCGGGCCGGGAAGGATGGTCAAGGGCCCGTCAAAGCTGCCCGCCGACTGCATACTCGAGCTCGGCAAGGCTGGTGGCA
>CAZQAP010000052.1:0-1654 GCA_964591365.1 uncultured Planctomycetales bacterium | reverse complement strand
GGCCCGTCAAAGCTGCCCGCCGACTGCATACTCGAGCTCGGCAAGGCTGGTGGCAGCGTCGAGTTCCAAGGTGTTCAGCTTGAATTCGGATTCAATGACCGCCCGCTGGGTATCCAGAACCACGGTCAAGTCGGACTGGCCGGCTTGGAAAGAACGCCGTGCGAGAGCAAGGTTTTCCCGCGCAAGGGAGAGGACCTGTTCTCGGAAGAACCGGACCAGCCGGGCCTTGCTCTGCCAGGCAAGCCAGGCGGAACGGGTTTGATTGACGGCCGTCTGGAGGACCTGGTCCGCTTCCGCACGGGCCTTGCGAAGTTCGGAGCGGGCCTTGGCAATCTGGGCCCTGTTGGTGTCGAAGATGGGGATCTCCACCTCGAGGTCGCCGCCGAGGAACTTGAGGCTCTCCTCGTCATTCTCATAAGTGGGTCCGAAGGAGACGTCGGGAATGGCTCCCCGGGTTTCCACGCTCAACTCGTGGATCCTCTGCTGGAAGGAGGACAGAGCGGCCTGGACATCGAGCCGCTGCCGGGCAGCCCGCTCAACGGCGGCGGCTTCGTCGATTGGCTTGGCGGGGCCGTTCTTGGCCGGAACGGTTTCGTCCGCCTTCCAGTCCGCGCTGGCGTCGGCCATTCCGAGAAGATTCAGCAGATCCCTCCGGGCCGTCTGAAGGGCGGCCTGCTGCTCTTCCAGATCGGCCTGAAGGGAAAAGAGTTCCTGGCGAAGCCGGTTCACGTCGAGCTGCGTGCCCTCCCCCGCCTTGAGATTCTTCTCCGCGACGTCCATTGCGCGCTTGACCAGCCCGATGTGGGACCGGGTCAGGGCGACTCCGCGCTGTTCATAGACCACCTGGGCGTGGGAATTGCGGACATCGGTCACGAGACGCAAGGCGAGGTCGCTTACCCCGAGAACCTGGCTCCGAAGAGCGGCGGCCGCCGCCTTTTTCCGCTCGGGCATCGTCAGGAGATCGTTCAATTCCTGAATCAGCCCGAGGGAGACCGCATTCCCGACATCGGAGTGCCCGAAGGAAGCGCCCAGGACGGGGTTGGGGAGCAGCCCGGATTGAACGAGGTCCGCCCGCGCGGAGGCGATGCTTTCCAGTTCGGCCCGCAAGGTCCGATTGTTCTGGAAGGCGATGGTGACCGCCTGGCCCAGGGTGAGGGGCGACTTGCCGTCCCAGGTCGAAACATCGTCCGCCCAGGGGGCATTCCAGCTGGGCTTCCAGGCGCTCCGTTCCGCGACCAGGGTGGAGGCTTCGTCGTAATCGGGGGCGGGATCCAGAGAAACGCACCCGGCCAGGAGGGCCAGCAAGAAAAGGCCCAGGCCGGTCCGGCCCCGACGCGATTGGTTCCTGGGGTTCCTGCGCTCACGCTTCACGGCCGTTTCCTCCGTTCTGCCGCCTCGCGGCGAGTCTTTTCTCGATCCGGTAATAGAAGATCGGCACGACCAGAATCTTGATGGGACGCACAAGAAGGCCCCCGACGACGACGGCGGCCAGCGGCTTTTCGATTTCAACCCCGGTTCCATTGGAGTAGAGCAAAGGGAAGAGCGCCAGGGCACCGATGGATGCACTGAGGATTTCGGGACGGAACCGCAGCCGGGCTCCTTCGATGACGGATTCCCTCAAATCGGCGCCTTCGGAACGAAGCCGATTGAAGTA
>CAZQAP010000051.1:0-17554 GCA_964591365.1 uncultured Planctomycetales bacterium | reverse complement strand
AACCGGGCTGACCACCAGGCAGAGTGCCAGGAGGGCCAGTCCAAGAGTTGTCCATCGACGCATGTGAGTTTCTCCTCGTTTCGAGGGTGAGGGGAGTCTGAGGGTGAGTTAGGAAGCTATCTGGATCCGAAGATCCAGATCCGGGGATTTCCCGAGGGAATCGGGAAGCCGCCGTGCGCAGGTGGGACCGGATTCCAACGCCGGAAGTTCCGACTTCCTTGGGAACCAAGGAGGACCGGAGCTTCAAGCCGGGAATTCCGCTGCGAAGGTGCTGAAAGAACTGAGGATCGACACCCGCCGGTGGGACCTTCCAGCGGCAATCCCTTGGCCCAATCCTAGCACTCCCAGCCGGATGGGAAGGAAAAAAATCCAAACGGAGGGGAAAACGGGCGGATTCCCGGGAAAAACCGAAAAATCCCCCCCCCGGGGGCGGGACCCGATCCGGGCCCCCCGGAGGGCCCGGATCGCCCTAAGGCCCCCTTTTCAAGGGGGTTGGGGGCGCAGGGCCCGCCCGGGCCCTACTCCAGGGTGGCCGAGAGGGCCAGCTCCTTCCCGTCCCGGAAGATCTGGAGGGCCACGCGGGTCCCCTTCGAAAGCGGCCCCAGGGCCTTGCGCAGCTCCCCCACGGTGGGGGTGGGGTGCCCGCCGACGCTCTCGATCACGTCCCCGGCCAGGATGCCGGCCTTGGCCGCGGCCGAGCCTTCGTCGCGGCTGGCCACCAGGATGCCTTTCCCCGTCGGGGGCCCGACGCGGATGCCCAGGTGCCCCCGCTGAGCCCGCAGTTCGCGGGCATGGCGCATCTCGCTCTGCATGCGCGCTCCGAAGTCGGCGGGGAGAGCGGTGGCCCCGTTCCTCACGAACGTCAGCGCCTGCGAGGCGCGGTCCAGCCGCTCGAGAACCTCCCGGACCAGGCCCAGGATCTGCACCTCGCCCTTGAAGTTGATCCTGCCCGCATCGTCGGTGGGGAGGTGGTAGTCATCGTGGACGTTGGTGAAGAAGAAGAGCGCGGGAACGCCGGCCTGGAAGAAGGGTGTGTTGTCGCTGGGGGCGCTGCCTCCGTCGGCGGCCTCGATCTTGAGCGGCGAGCGGGCCAGGATCCCGTCCAGGAGGGGGTGGAACTCCTCGGCCGTCCCCAGGCCCCCCACGAAGAGGTAGCCGTCCGTGCTGCGGCCCACCATGTCCATGTTGATCATGGCGAACATGGCCCTGGCCGGGAAAACCCCGCTCTTGACGAAGGCCTTGCTTCCCAGGAGCCCGCGTTCCTCGGCGCTGAAGGTCATGAAGAGGATCGGATGCCGGGCGGGATGGGCGGCGAACCACTCGGCCAGCTCCAGGACCCCGCTGGTGCCGGAGGCGTTGTCGTCGGCACCGTTGTGGATCTGGCCCGGAGGGCCCATGGCGCCGGGCCCGCCGATGCCGGCATGGTCGTGGTGGCCGCCGATCACGAAGGCGCGCTTCGCCAGGGCGGGATCGGTGCCGGGGAGCAGCCCCGCCACGTTGAAGCAGGTCCGGCCGGCGGCCTCGAAGGGGAGCAGGAAGTCCTCCGGCAGGCCGCCGGGCTCCTTGCCGATCGGCTGCAGGCCGAAGCGTTCGAACTGGGAGGCCACGTAACGGGCGGCCAGGTGGCCGCCGCGCTCGCCCGATTCGCGGCCCTCCATGGCGTCCGAGGCCAGGAAACCGATGTGGGCCTTCAGATCCTGGACCCGGATTTCGGCCGCATCGGCGGGGGCCTGGAAGGGGACCAGGGCGAGAAGCAGGAGCTGGATCATGGGGGGTTCTTCCTTGGGCAGGGCGGGATGACGCCAGCACCCTACGCGCCCGCTCCCTTTCTGTTGAGCCCGGATCCCCGCGCCCCCGGGAGCCCGGGCGGGCCCCCCGGGTGTCAAGGAAGCCGCAGGTTGACCGTGACGGTCTGCCCCTCGGCGACGTAGATCTTCTGCTCGCTGTCGTCCGCTTCGCCCAGGAAGCCCCAGCCCTCGTCGGAGAGGGAGGTGGCGCTGATCAGGTAGGTGCCGGCCGGCAGGGCGTCGAAGCGGAAGCGGCCGCGGGCATCCAGGGTGCGGTTCTGGCTGAAGAAGCCGGGACCCGACTCGGGCGCGCGGGTCAGGTAGGTGAAACCCCCGGCCAGGGGCTTCCCGGCCGAGTCGTAGGCCGTGCCCACCACCGAACCGCCGGTGCGGAGCTGGATGGTTCCCAGGTCGGTGGTGCCGCCCTCCTCCACGGTGACCGGGATGAGCTGGCTCAGGTGGGTGGGATGGCGCACCTCGACCTGGACGCGGCCGGGGAAGGCGTGCGGCAGGTCGAACTTCCCCTCCCGGTCGGCGCGGGCCGAGATGCGCGGCACGTTGTTCGGGTCGACCGTCCCCTCGCCGATCAGGGTCCAGGTGGTCTGGAGCTGGAAGCTGGTCCCCCGCAGGATCACCTGGGCGCCCGGCAGCGGGCTTCCGCTGGCCGCCGAGAAGACGTAGCCGGTGATCCGGCCGCCCGCCTTGAGCTGGATGTCCACGCCGCGCACCATCGTGCGCTGGACCCGGAAGCCGGTCGAGTAGGTCGGCGCCTGGCCCGGGGTTGCGGCCAGGAGGATGTAGGAACCCGGATCGAGCCCCTGCAGGACGTAGTTGCCGTTATCGTCCTCGACCGTCTTGCGCACCCCGGTGAACCCGAAGGTGGACGAATTGCGGTTCACCTTGCGCACCTCGAGGGTGAAGCGGGTGGCCGGCCGGCCGTCGCTCAGGGTGACCCGGCCGGAGACCCCGCCCTTGAGGCGCAGGACGACCTCGATGTCGGTCTTCCCGGAAGGGATCCGCTGCAGGGTCTTGTGGCTGTAGCCGTGGGACTGGAAGCCCATCCCATAGATGCCCTTTTCCAGGCCGCGCACCACGAAATCGCCCTGGGAATCGGTGACCGCCTGGGCCTGGATGGGGGGCCGCGGGCTCAGGCGCGAGGCGAAGACCTTGACGCCCTCCACCGGCTGGCCGTTTTCGTCGCGGATGTGCCCTCCCAGGATCTCCTCCTTGCCGAGCTTGAGGTTCTGGTAGGTGTCCTGGCGTTCCTCCAGGAGGACCACTCCGTCCACCTTCGCGGTGGCGTAGCCGGGCGCGCGGGCCTCGAGCACCCAGATCCCCTTGGCCAGCCGGTCGATGACGTAGTCCCCGTTCTCATTGGTCTTCACGGTCACGGCCTTGCGCGCCTGGAGATCGGAGGCGTGGCGGTCCTCCTCGGTCCCCGGACGCCATTCGTTCTGCTGCATGCGCACCTCCACCGTGGCCCGCAAGGGCAGCCCGGCGGCATCGGTGACCTTGCCGCCGATCCGGTAGCCGGGATCGAGCACGATCGGCGGCATGTCCTGGTCCTCCCCCTTGATGGGGGTGACCGGGATGCCCTGGGTGGCGGCGAAATCGGGGTGGTAGACCCACATGTTGAAATCTTTCTCCAGGGGGAGGTCGTCGAACACGTAGAAACCGGTTTCATTCGTCGTGCGGGAATAGACGCCGAAGTTCTTCGCGTCCGCGAGGACCAGGACCGGATTGGCGAAGCGCTCCGTGAGGACCACCTTGGCTCCTTCGACCCCCTTTCCCTGCGGATCGAGAATGCGCCCCCGAACCCGGCTGGCCAGCACCATCGGGGTGGGGGCCGCGCTGCGGGCCTCCCGGCGGGCAGGGGCCGCGGCGCCTGCGTCAAGCCCCGCCGCGGGCCGTTCGGGGGAGGAGCGGTAGCCCAGGCCGGCATCCGGGGATTCGTTCCCGGGGAGGCCGGCGGAGTCCCCCTGGAAGAAAAGCAGGAAGACCACGGCGGCAAGAAACGCCAGAACGGCCAGGACGACCGGAAGGGGGATGCGACCGCGTTGGTTTCGGGACATGGCGGGACCGGGAAGCTCCCGGCAACCTTGTTTTGTCGGCTCAGGGGGCTCGGATCTTGCACCTTTCGGAGCCGGGGGTACCGTTGACGGGCTCAGGATACCCTGGTCCATGATCCTGTTTCTCGCCCTCGGCCTCTTTCTCCTGACCGGCTGGGCCCAGATTTCGGTCCAGGCGGCCTTCCGGCGCTACGCGCGGATCCCCGCCCGGGCGGGGCTCACCGGGGCCGAAGTGGCCGCCCACGTGCTGCGGGCTGCCGGGGTGACCGGGATCTCCATCGAGCCGGTGAAGGGCTGGTTGAGCGACCATTACGACGCCCGCAGCAAGGTCCTGCGGCTCTCTCCCGAGGTCTTCCACGGGCGCAGCATCGCCGCGTTCGGGGTGGCGGCCCACGAATCCGGCCACGCCATCCAGCAGGCCCGCAGGTTCGCCCCGCTGGCCCTGCGCAACCTGGCCGTTCCCACCGCCAGCCTGGGCTCCTCGCTCGGCATTCCCCTGATCCTCGCCGGCCTGCTCCTCCCGGCCCTCTTTCCCCTGGCCTGGGCCGGGCTGGTGCTCTTCTCCACGGTGGTCCTCTTCCAGCTCATCAATCTGCCGGTCGAGATCGACGCCTCCCGCCGGGCCGTCCAGGCGCTCTCCCGTCTGGGGCTGGTGGGGGACCCGGAAGAGGAGCGCGGCATCAAGGCGGTGCTGGCCGCCGCCGCCATGACCTACCTCGCCGCGGCCCTGGTGGGCATCGTCTGGCTGCTCTACTACGGAAGCCTCATCCTGGGCGGCCGGCGTTCCTGACCTCCCCTCGTCCTCCTGCCCGTCTCCCTGTCCCTTCCCGCATGGCCCTGAAGCTCGACCTGTCCGGACTGTTTTCCGCCGAGGCCCCGCGCGGCGTTTCCCGCAGCGTCTTCGGGGCCTCCCTGGCCCGTGCGCAGGGCGTGCGCGAGGCGCACTTCGCCGGCCTTCCCGCCTGGGCGGCGCTCCCCGGCCGCAGCGACCTGCGCGAATCCTGCCGCCGGCGCGCAGGGCAGGTGCGCGGCGAACAGCCGGAGATCGACACCCTCGTGGTCTGCGGGATCGGCGGCTCGGCCCTGGGGACTTCCGCGGCCCTGGCCGCCCTGGCTCCGGCCTACCAGGAGTGGGGCCGCCGCGAGGGCTTGCGGGTGTTCGTGCTCGACGGCATCGATCCCGACTGGCTGACCGCCTTCCTGGCGGAGGTCGATCCGCTGCGCTGCCACTTCAACGTGATCAGCAAGAGCGGCGGAACGCTCGAGACCGCCTCCCAGTTCCTGGTCTTCTACGCCGATGTGCGTTCCCGGCTCGGTTCGGACGAGGAGGCCCGCGCGCGCTTCACCCTGACCACCGATCCGGAGACGGGCCACCTGCGCAAGCTGGGCCGGGAACTCGGCTTTTGCATGCTGGAGGTCCCGCCCGGGGTGGGGGGGCGCTTCTCGGTCCTCTGCCCGGTGGGGCTCTTCCCGCTGGAGATGGCCGGGGTGGACACGGCCGGGCTTCTGGCCGGGGCCGCCCGGACGGCGGAAAAGCTGCAGCAGGCCGGCCCGGCGGAGGACCCCGCCCTGGCCTACGCCCTGGCCCATGTGCTGCACATGGAGAAGGGCCGCCGGGTGCACGTGCACTTCCCCTACTCCTGGCGCATGCGGCTGCTGGGCGACTGGTACCGGCAGCTCTGGGCCGAATCGCTGGGCAAGCGCCGCTCCACCAGCGGCAAGGAGGTCTGGCAGGGCGCCACGCCGGTCAAGGCGCTGGGCCCGACCGACCAGCACAGCCAGGTCCAGCTCTACCGCGGCGGCCCCGACGACAAGGTCTACACCTTCGTCAAGCTGGAGCGCTTCGACCACGAGCGCCCGCTGCCCGAGCCCTTCGCCGATTCGCCCGCCTTCGAGCCGCTGCGCGGGCGAAGCCTGAACGAACTCCTGGAAGCCGAGCGGCAGGGGACCGAGGCCGCGCTGCTCGAGGTCGGCCGTCCGGTCTGCACGCTGGAACTCTGCAAGCTCGACCCTTTCCACGTGGGCCAGTACTTCTTCTTCCTGGAGACCGCCACCGCCTACACGGGCGGGCTGCTGGGGATCGACCCGTTCGACCAGCCCGGGGTGGAGGGCGGCAAGCAGGCCGCCCTGGCCCTGATGGGCGCGCCCGGCTTCGAGGAGCTGGCGGAGCGCATCCGTTCCGCGCGCGCGGGCCGCGAGCCGTTCCGGCTGGAGTGCTGATCCGGGCCGGTCAGCCCTGCGGGTCGTAGATCGTCTTCAACCCGGTCTCTTCCATCACCCTCCTGCGCAGCTCGGCGTGCTTGCCGCGGCGCACGAGGCTGCGGAACCCGGCCTCCGGCGGCTGCGGGCGGGTGTCCACGACCATGAGCAGCCCTTCCCCCGCCGCGACCCGGAAGGGGCCGAAGACCTTCCCCGGCTCGGCCTGGAAGGCGGCCTCTTGGAGGGCGGCCTCCACGCCGGGTTCCTTGCGGTGGATCCAGCCCAGCATCCCGCCGTTGCGGCGCGTGCGTTCGTCTTCGGAATAATGCTGGGCGGTCTTGAGGAAGTCCTCCTTCGAGTGGATCCCGGCCGCGTACTTCTTCAGTTCTTCGGCCGCCTTGGGGAAGTCGAGGTCGAGAGGGTGGGCCGGCTTCTCCTTCGCCCGCAGCAGGATCCAGGCTGTCCGCCGCGCGGCCCCGTACCGCGCTTCGAGGGCTTCGCGCTCCCGGGGGGAGAGGGCCTCGAACCAGGCGTCGTTCATGCGCTCGCGGGCCAGCAGCCGCAGGATTCCGGCGGTGCGCAGTTCGCTCCCCTTGCGCACTTCCTCCAGCGAGGAACCCTGGGCCTTGAGCAGGGTCTCGTAGCCCGCCCCGGCGAAGGCGGGGTTTTCCGCCACCCGCCGGCGTCGCCATTCGATCTCCTTCTCGAGCAGGTCGGCGGTGACCGCCCACCCGCGGTCCTTCGCCATCTGGTCGAGGATCTTTTCCAGGGCGAGCTCGTGCAGATACTCCCGCAGGCGGATGGGCGGCAGGGCCTGGCGGATGGCGGTCCCCAGATCCTGTTCCCGGATGGCGTAGGGAGGCGCCTGGAGGACCCAGCCGGGGGGGGCGTTCCCGGCCTGCTTGAGGAGGTCCTGGATGCGGGCCGCGGTCCACTTGCGCGCCTCCTCGGGGGTCACCGGAGCATCGGAAGGCTCGGCCCGGTCGGCCCGCACCAGCATTTCGTGCACCAGGGAATCGCGGATCAGCTTGAGGAACTCCTCTTCCGAGATCCCGCGCTGGGCGAGCAGCTCCTCGTAGGAGGTGCCGGATTGTTCCATGGCCTTGCGGGCCTGCTGGAGGCGCTCGTCGACCTTTTCTTCCGGCACGTGAAGACCCCGCTTTTCGGCCTCCCGTTCCACGAGCTGGATCTGCAGGAGGTGGGTGAGAGCCTGCTGGCCGAGGGGGCGGTTGTGCTGCACGCGCCCCAGGAAGCGGTCGAACTCCTCCAGGGAGATGCGCCCGTCCTTCCCGTCCAGCTTCCAGGTGGCCGCGGGGGGGGGGGCGGGGGTCGGAGCGGGTGCCTGGGATGCCGGCAGGAGGGCGGCCACGCACGGCGGGACGAGAACGAGGAGGGGAAGCATGGCCGGCAAAAGATAACTCCTCGCCCCGGCAGGCCGCCCCGGGGGCCGCCCTAATCCGGGTTAGCCGGCCCGGCGCCGGCGCGGAAGGGCCTTGCGCTGGAAGGTCGTTTTGCGGTTGCGGCAGCCGACCGTCACCTCGTCCCCCGGGCCCAGCTCCCCTTCCAGGATCTGGGTGGAGAGCGGCTCCTCCACTTCGCGGTCCACCGTGCGCCGGATCTCCCGGGCTCCGTATTCCTCGCTGGTCCCCTTGTCCGCCATCATGGCGCCCAGGCCCGGGGTCCAGCGCATGCGGATGCCGGCCCGCTGCATGCGCTGCGCCAGCCGTTCGAGCTGCATGACGGCGATGCGCGTGCAGTCCTGCCGGTCGAGGGGGCGGAAGATCAGGGTGGCGTCGAGGCGGTTGAGAAGCTCCGGTTTGAAGGAGCGTCCCAGTGCGGTGCGGGTGAGACGCTCGTACTCGGCGGAGGGAAGGCCCTCTTCCCGGCCGAACCCGATGCGGTTGTCGGCCTCGCGGTAGTCGCTCGTGCCGACGTTGGAGGTCAGCAGCACCACCGAGCTGCGGAAGAGCACGGTGCGTCCCTTGGAGTCGGTGAGCCGGCCCTCGTCCAGGATCTGGAGCAGCATGTTGTGCAGCTTCTCGTGGGCCTTCTCCACCTCGTCGAAGAGGATCACCGCCGAGGGGTTGCGCAGCAGGGCCTCCGTCAAGGTGCCGCCCTCGTTGTGGCCCACATAGCCGGGCGGTGCTCCGATGAGCTTGGCCGTTTCGTGGGGAAGCGCATATTCGCTGCAGTCGATCCGCACCAGGCCGTCCGGCCCGAACAGGTTGCGGGCGACGGCCTTGGCCAGCTCGGTCTTTCCCGTTCCAGTGCGGCCCACAAGAAGGAAACTTCCCAGCGGACGGCTGGGATCGTTCAGACCGCAGGAAGCCTTGCGCACCGCGCGGGTGACCGCCAGCAGGGCCTCTTCCTGGCCGACGATCTCCTTGCGCAGGCACTCTTCCAGGTTGCGGGCGCGTTCCCGGAAATCGGGATCCAGAACCTCCTCCGCTTCGGCTTCCCCCGCTCCGGCCGGGAGGGCCACGGTGTGGATTTCGAGGCGCGGATTGACGTCCACGCAGATCTGGTAAAGGAGGTCCTCCGCGGCGGCGGCATCCTCGGGATAGATCTGGCGAACCTTCGGAAGAACGAAGTCTTCCAGTTCCAGCACGCAGTTGTGCACCACCAGCCGGCGGTACTCGCGGCGGTCCGGCGGCGTCTGATTCCGGCCGCGGGGGACCGGCAGGGGCTGGTCTTCGGGCAGGACGCGGATTCGGATGAACCCGTCGATCAAGTCGAAATACTTGTAGACGACAGACGGTTCGTGAAGCACAGGATTTCCTGGGGGAAGGAAAGGACCTCTCTTCTTCGGATGGAGGGCGCCGGATCCTGAAGGCTCTTCCCTTCCTGCTTCCGCCCCCTCGGATAGGATGGAGCCCTCCCGCCCATGAATCCGGTTTCCCACGTCGCCACCGAGGACCAGGAGTTCCTGGCCCTGCTGGTCCACCGCGGCTTCCTCGGCCGGGCCGAGGCTCTGGAGGTGCTCAAGAACGCCCGGACCCTGGGGTCGTTCGACCGCGCCCTGGAGGAATCCACCGGCTGGGACGCCGGGAGGGTCGGCTATCTGCGGCGCACGCGGGCCCTTTCGCGGCCCGAGATCCCCGGATACCGGATGGAAGGCCCTTTGGGGGCCGGCGGGACCAGCGAGGTCTTCGGCGCGCGCCGCTCGAAGGACAACCGGCACGTGGCCCTCAAGATCCTGCGGCCGGCCCTGGCTCTCGATCCCCCGGCCGTGAAACGGTTCCTGGCCGAGGCCCGTCTGCTCAAGAACCTCGACCACCCCGCCATCGTGCGCGGGCACCGGGTCTTCAAGTTCCTGGGCACCTACGTTCTGGAGATGGACTTCGTGCCGGGCCGCACGCTCGAAGAATACCTGGCGGAGGGGCAGGCCTTTGCGGAGGAGCAGGCGCTCGACATCGTCAAGCAGACCGCCCGCGCGCTGGAATACCTGCGCGGCGAAGGGGTGCTCCACCGCGATCTCAAACCCGGCAACCTGATGATCGACAGCAAGGGCACGGTGAAGCTGATCGATCTCGGTTTCGCCGGCAAGGGGATGGAGGGCCGCGCGGACGAAGAGACCACCCTGGGCACTCCGGCCTACCTTTCCCCCGAGCAGGCGCGCGGCGAAGCCGACCTGGACGTGCGCGCCGACATCTACTCCCTGGGCGCCACGCTCTACCATCTGGTCATCGGGCGGCTTCCCTTCGAGGGGAACGACGATTCCGAGGTCATGCGGCGCCAGATCCTGGATGGATTGAGCGGAGCCGCCCTGAAGGGGCGCGGCGTCTCCCCCAACCTCCACTTCCTGGTGGAAAAAATGATGGCCAAGGACCGCAGCATCCGCTTCGGATCCCCCGCGGAACTCGCGCAGGCCATCGAGGCCCACCAGGAGCGCCAAAAGCAGCTCGAATGAGGCCATGAGAGCCCCGTCAGGCCTGTTTCCTCTCTGTCTTTGCGCCGTTCTGGCCGCCGGGGCGGCCCGCGCCCAGGAGCCTCCCCCCGATTGGAACGATCGCGGGGTGCAGGCGCTGGAAAAAGGGGATCTGGAGGCCGCCATCCACGCCTTCCAGGAAGCCCGCCGCCAGGACCCCGGGAACCCGGTCGTGCGGCTCAATCTGGCGCGGGCCTACGGGCATCAGGCGCGGGTGCTCCTCGGCCAGGGCCGCCTGGATTCCGCCCTTTCGACCCTCGAAAAGGGGATCGCACTGGACCGCGACGGCGGCTCCCTGGAACTTCTCGTGGCGCGCATCCGGCTCCAGAAGGGCGATCCGGCTGCGGCCGCCGCCCTGCTCCGCAAACTCCAGGAAGACTTTCCCGGGAACGCGGGCGTCCTGGCGCTTGCGGCGGAGCTGGCGGCTTTGAAGGGCGACCTCGAAGGTTCCGTTGCCCTGATGGAGAAGGCCGTCCGGCTCGACCCGGACCAGGCTGCCTTCGGGCGCCGGCTGGAGCAGTTGAAGGAGGAACAGCGCGCCTGGAAGGGGTTCTTGACCGATTCCTCGGCCCACTTCGACTTCCGGTTCGATCCCAGCCAGCCGTCCGTCGTGCGTGCGGTGCCGCATCTGATGCACGATCTGGAGGATGCCTACCAGACGGTGGTCGAACGCCTCGGTCTGGCTCCGCCCGACCGGGTCCTGGTGCTCGTCCTGGATCGCAAGCGCTATCGCAGCGCGGCCCCCGACTGGTCGGGCGGGCTTTACGACGGCCGCATCCGCCTCGTCATGAGCGACTACGACGCGGAGAAGGCGCAGATCCGCGCCACCCTGCGGCACGAGTACACGCATGCCGTTCTCCACCGCCTGGGCGCCCCCATCCCGACCTGGCTGCACGAGGGGCTGGCCCAGTGGGTGGAAGGGCGCAATGTCGAGGCCGCCCGGAGCTGGCTGCGCGGGCATCGGGACCTCTGGCCCGGCGCCTCGGAACTGCTGGGATCCTGGACCGACTGGAAGGACCGCAACAAGGTCGCCGCGGCCTACGCCTATGGGCTTTCCCTGGCGGTCCGCCTGGGGGAACAGTTCGGGCCCTCGGCCTACAGCCTGCTCTTCGAACACGTGCGCCGGTCGGGTTTTTCCGGCGGATTCCGCCAGACCTTCGCCGTTTCCGTGGACGCCTTCGAGAAGAGCCACCGGGACTGGCTGGAGTCGAAGTAGAAGTACCGTGCCGGAGCAATTTGTTCTCGATTCCCCCCAAACTGGGAAAAACAGAAAGAAACAAGGGGCTTCCGGAATCCGCTTGGCGGGTCGGAGGGGTCTCCCCGGTGCCTGGGAATCCTGGGAGGCGAGGATCTCCAAAGAAAGAAGAACGATAAACCGCGGAGACGCGGAGAGCGCGGAGAAGAAGAAGAGAAGAGGGATTCCAACCCCCGGCCGAAGCAATGTTCCCCCCTGAGACGGCTGTTCTTGGCGACAGCCTGACCCTGGGGGCGGTCCTCTCGTTTTTCTCTTTTTCGGGGCTTCAGGATTCCGGAAGCCCCATTCCTTCTTTCTGGTGCGCGGGGGCATGTGCGGGGAAGACAAACCGCGAATCGTGAATGAATTGCTCCGGCACGGTACTTCGGATCGTGAACGGATTCCTCCGGCAGCGTACTTCCCAGGCCGGTCCGAGCCGTTTGCGTTCGGCCACCCGGGCCTCACCCACGGCCCGGATTTCCGCGAAGGGGACTTCCGGATCCAGGCGCCAGGAGAGCCTCAGGTCGAGACGCAGGCGGCGGCCCTCGGGATAGAGTTCGGGCCGCAGGGTAAGGAAGGAAAGGGTCCGCGGACCGGTCTCCCAGGTCGAGGTCCGTTCCAGGAGAACCGCCCGGCTTTCCGAACCCTTCCAGCCCTCCACCCAAAGCGGCAGGGACGGGCCCGCGGGGCGCCGGGGCCGGGCCTTGCGCGGGGAACCCCGCGGCGGGGGGGAAGGAGAACTGGAGGTCATGGGACTGCGGTTCAAGAATACCCGGAAAACCCCGGAATCCCGGGTATCCCCACGGCTGGAGGCCCGTCTCCTGGTTCGGTGAATCCGTCTTCCTCCACCCTGCTGCCTCCCCCGGGCACCCGGCCGGCCCGCCAACTGGACAGCGGGGATCTTCTGGGAATCCTCTTCCCGGAAGGGGTGCCGGAGGGACTCCCGGGGGCCCTGGCCCGGCACGGGGGGGCCGCCGGAATGGTGGGCCGCGAAGGGGCCGAGATCGGGCATCTGTTGGAACTCGATCCCGCCCGCGCCCGCAGGCTGGCCGCGGCCCTGGAACTGGGGCGGCGCGCCCTGGCCTGTGGGGCCCGGCTGACGGAACCGCTGCGCGGCGGAAGGGACGTGGTCCGCTACCTGGGGCCGCGCATGAGCGGGCTGAGGCGGGAGTGCTTTCACGCCCTGCACCTGGATGCCAAGGGCCGCCTCTTGTGGGAGGAACGGGTGAGCGAGGGGACGCTGACGGCTTCGCTGGTTCATCCGCGCGAGGTCTTCGCCCCCGCCATCCTGCATCGGGCCGCCGCGGTGGTGGTGGCCCACAACCATCCTTCCGGAGATCCGGAACCCTCGGCCGAGGACCGTGCAACCACCCGCCGGCTGCAGCGCGCGGGAAGACTGCTGGGGATCGAACTCCTGGACCATGTGATCGTGGGGGCGGGTGCGTACATCTCCTTCCTTGAAAAAGGCTGGCTTTGATCCCCGCAAAGGACCGCGGTCAGCGGGAGAGGAGCTGGAGGTACCAGTGCTGGCAGATGCCGACAGCGAACGGGCCGGCGGCCTCGATGCGCAGCCGGGTGGCTCCCAGGCCCGCGCGGTGGATTTCGTGCTCTTCGAACCAGTCGAGCTCTTCGGCGGTGAAGCCGCCTTCGGGTCCCACGATGAGCAGAACTTCCCGGGGAGCGTGAAGGCTGAGTTCC
Organism: uncultured Planctomycetales bacterium; assembly: GCA_964591365.1. Lineage (GTDB taxonomy): Bacteria > Planctomycetota > UBA1135 > UBA1135 > UBA1135 > CAZQAP01. The sequence goes on along the minus strand of CAZQAP010000051.1, from coordinate 4,639 downwards.
ATGGCCAGCGGCCAGGCGAGCGGGTCGAGAGCCACGGGGTGGGCGCGGGGGGATTCCCCCTGCACGGCCGCGAGCGGAACGGGAGCGGGATCGAGGCTGGGGGGGACCGGGCGGCCGCACTGCTGGCAGGTTTCCAGCGCAATCCGGCGCCAGCGTTCCAACCGGGCGGGGGAGAAGGGCTGGCGGCCGGCCACGCTGCGTTCGCACCGCAGGGCCTGGATCCGATCCACGCCCAGTTCGGCGGCCCGCGCCACGAGGAGGTCCGCGCGTTTCCCCTTTGGCCAGGCGGTCGCCAAGGTGACCGGCAGCAGGGGGATCTGGGGCATTTCGGTCAGGCCGTGGAGGACGACCTGTCCCTCTCCATCCAGCCGGGCCCGGACGGCGCCCCCCTGGGGGAGCAGCAGCAGGAATGCCTCTTCCGGGGAGAGGCGCAGGGCCCGCAGGTGGCGGGAAAGCTCTTGGGGAGGATTCCAGGGGCCTTCCAGCCGGTCGGGTTCCTCACTGACGAAGAAGAAGCGCATGCGGGTGGTCCTGCAGGTCCTCCGCAGGAACGGCTTCCATGATGGCATCGGGGGGCGCGAGGAGGAAAGGGGGGAAGGGTCCTGGCCCCGTAACCGCGGGTCCCTTTCTGGATAGACCGGGGCCGATTTCCTGATTCCCCCAGCCGACCGGATAATCCCCACCGCATGGTTTTCCTCGAGATCCTGGACGGCCCGGAACCCGGCCGGCGGGTGGAACTGGGCCCGGGCCTCCACGTGATCGGGCGCCAGGCTTCCGCGGATGTGCGGGTCTCCTCGGGAGCGGTCTCGTCCCGTCACCTGGAAGTGGAGGTCGGCGGCGACGGAACGGTCCGCTTCCGCGACCTCGGCTCCACCAACGGAACCTGGTCCGGCGGTCTCAAGGTGACCGAGGGGGAGTGGTTTCCGGGAACCGTGTTGAAGCTGGGCGATCTGCGCCTGCGGCTGGGGGGGCTGGAAACCGCTCCATCCCCCGCTCCGGAAGAGTTCCGCCTGGAGAGCCCCGCCGCGCGGGAGATCCTGGCGCAAAGGGGCAGGGGCGGAGCCTGGCTTCTTCGCCTGGGTCTCTTCTTCCTCGTCGGCCTGGCCGCCTGGTGGGTCCTCCATCCCGGCCGGGAGGGGGTTTCCGAGCGGGCATCCTCCCCTGCGGGCGAATCCAGGAGCGGGGCCGGGGCCCCTGCGGACTGGGGCGCGGAACTCGGCGACCTTTCTTCTTCCGATGCGGACCGGGGAAACGGCTGGAACCTCTCCTCGGGCTTGGCGATCCGCGAAGGGGCCCTGGTTTCTTCCGGCGGCCGCGGAAGGGCGCTCCAGGAGATCCGCTTTCCGGTCCTGGGCGGCTCGCTGGCCCTGCGGGCCGAAGTGGCGGGGATGCGGGCCTGGCCGTGCATCGAGACGGGCCGGGAAGGGGAGGACCGCCCCTTCGCGACCTGGTGCGGGGCTCCTCTCGGAGGGGATCCGGTCGTGATCCCCTTCCCTCCCGGGGCGGCCTGGTTCCGGCTCGGCCTGGTCACCGAGGGTGCCGGTTCGCTCCGCTCCCTGACGGGTCGCCCCGGCGCGCAGGCCGCTCTGGCCGAAGAGGAGAACGACGGCCGGCGCGCGCTTCGTTTTGGCGCAGGGTTGATCCTGCTCCATCGCGACGGCACGCCGCTGGTCTCGGTTTCCGGCGCAGGCGGGGAGTGGACCCCGAAGAAGGGCGGCTTCGATTTCCAGGCCGGAGCAGAGGACGAGAACGGCTGGCTTCAGATCGCTGCCGGAGCGGTGACCGAGGCCGCCGGCCCCTTCCTCATCCTGGGGGAGGGCGGCCCCGTCGAGGCCGTGCGAGGAACCCGGGTGGAGGTCTCCCCGGGCCTGCTTCTGGGCGGTGAGGCGCGCCGCTTCTGGATCTCCTTCACTTCCCCGGCCGCCGTCCGGGTCGGGGAAGGGGGGGTGCTGCTTTCCCCGGCGGTCTCTCTGCGCCTGCGCTGGGATCTCTCCGAAGCCCTGGCCGCGGCCGCCCGCACCGCCCGGCGGGTCGAGGAGGACGCCAGCCGGGGCGCGGACCCCGATCTTCTGGAAGCCACCGCGGAACTGCTGCGCAACTGGCCGCTCGACGAAGCGCAGGTCCAGAAGGCCCTCGATCTCCGGCAGCGTGTTCTGGAGCGCGGACGCAAGGACCTCGGCCTGCTGGAGGAACAGGTCAGCGAGGCGCTTTTTCTGGAGTCCGATTCGGAACTGCGCTCCCTGGAGAGCCGTGCCCTGGCCCTTCGCGACCGTCTTCCCGGAACGGAGATCGCCCGTCAGGCCGGGGACCTGGGGGAGATGCTCGGCCGGACCGCCGGAGAGATCGAGTCGCGCGGGCGCGCGGCGCGCCGCGAATACCGCCTGCGGCTGACGCGGGCCTTGAAAACCGCCTATCCCCTGGTCGCATCCTGGCTGGAAGGGCAGCAGGGAGAATCCGGTTCGTGAAGCGCGGCGCAGGATTGGATGCGGGCCGGGCCCGGGTGCGGCTGATCCAGGTGCGCGCGGCCAAGGGAAAGGTCGTGGCCGAGCGGTTTCTTTCCGAAGCGGTGCAGCCGGGGGAACGCCCCTTCGAAGCCGCCGGCGCATCCTTCTCCACCCTGAAGAAGAAGCCCTCCCCGGTCCGCGCCGGGCTCACCGGATCGGACGTGATGATGCGTTACCTGCCCGTTCCGGAGGTCGAGGACTGGCGCCTGGAACGGCTCATGAACTTCGAGGTCCAGGAGCTGGAATCGCATTCCGGGGCGCCGCTGGCGACTTCGTTCAACCTCCTTCCGGTTCCCAAGGAGCTCGACGAAGAGGACACCATTCTCGTGGGCGTCGTCCGCGAGGATCTGCTCGAAAAGGCCCGCGCGGATCTGGGCACTCTGCCTCTTCAGGGATTCACTCCCAACTCGGTGGCGCTCTACAACGCCTGGCTGGCCCTGGGCGATCACGAGCCTTCGGTCACCCTGCTGGCGAACGTCGGGGCCTCCACCCTCGACCTCGTCCTGGTCCGCGGGGCGGATCTCTACTTCGCCCGCTCGGTCACTTCCGGGCTCGAGAAACGCGACTCGGTGCTGGCCGCCCGCCTGGGGGTGGATGAGGCGCGTGCCGGGAGGCTGATCCACAGGCACCTCGATCTTGCGGCCGCCGCCGCCGGGAAGCTGCACGGGGACGCGGAACGGGTCACCCGGCCGCTTCTTTCCCTTTACGAGCCGCTCGCCACGCTTCTCGGCGGCATGGTCACCCTTTGCAAGGCCCAGGCCCGGCTGCGGGAACTGACCCTCGGGCGGGTGCTCCTCTGCGGAGGCGGGTCGGCCGCGCGGGGACTGGAAACCTTCCTGGCCAGCCGCCTGGACGTGCCGGTCTCCGTCTGGAACCCGGTCGAGATGGTCGATCCGGCCGGGCTCTCTTCCGAGGAAGCCCGGGCGTTCGAAGAGGACGGCCCGGGCGCCGCCGTGGCCCTGGGGCTGGCCTTGAGTGCGGCCGACCCCGACCTCTACGCGCTGGAAATCCTTTCCCGCGGCGCGCGCCGCAGGCGGGACTTCCGCCAGCGGGGGATCCCGCTCGTCGCCGCGGGCGCACTGGCGCTGGTTTTTCTCGCGGCCGATTTCCTGGTGACCTCCAGCCGCGCGGACGAAGCCCACCGGCTCGCCGTCAGCGCCGAAGCCACCGTTCGACAGCGGGAGCAGGCCCATGCACGGGCTTTGAAACTGAAAGAGGAGACCGCTGTCGCGGGGAATCTTGCCGGCGACCTGGAATCCCGCCTGGGGCTGCAGCGTTCGGCGGAGGAGATGCTCCGTTTCCTCTCCCGCGAACTGCCCGGGGACTTCTGGGTGGACGGATTCCAGGCCGCCCTCGTTCCGGGCAAGGAGTGGGGCTTCCCCGGCCGCCTGATCCCCGCCGTCACGGTGACTGGGAAGGGCAAGGACGGGGTCCGGCCGGCCTCGGTCCTTTTCGCCGAGTTCGGAGAGAAGCTGAAGTCCATGCTTCCCGGCGGAGAGGCCGCCATCCGCAACACCACCCGGGCCGTCCGGGGAAGCAGCGGGGCGCTGGAGTGGACCGTGGAGGTCCAGCTCCTGACCCGCACTCCGCCCCCCGCCGAGGAGGAAGAAGGTTGAACTTCGACGCTCTCTGGCAGACCCACCGCCGCTTTCTCAGCGGCGCGGCCGGAGCGCTGCTCCTGTTCCTGCTGGCCGAAAGCTTGATCGGATCCACGGCCCGCAGTTCGCTGCTTTCCTCCCAGAGGCGGCTCCGGGCGGCGGAAGGGAAACTGGGCACGCCCTCGTTCGGACCCGCGGACGTGGCGCGCCTCGAAAAGCATGCCCGCGCACTCGAGGAGCGCGTCGCGGAGCTGGGCGGGCGCACGCTGCCGCCTCTGCGCCAGGAATTCCGCCCCCAGGCCGGGCAATCCCCCACGCAGCACTACATCGAGCTGACCGGGCGCCTTCGCCGGGAACTGATTCCCTGGGCCAACCGCCGCAACGTCGACGTGGACGAAACCCTGGGGCTGCCGCCCATCTCGCCCACCGATCCCCAGAAGATCGCCCGCGTTCTGCGCGGACTCGATCTGGTGGAACGGGTGGTCCGGCTGGCGGTGGAATCCGGAGCCGGGAAGGTTTCCGACCTGGAGATCGCCC
>CAZQAP010000050.1:9122-17711 GCA_964591365.1 uncultured Planctomycetales bacterium | reverse complement strand
TCAGGAGATCACTTCGTACTTGCGGCCGATCTTGACGAAGGCGGCCACGGCCTTGTCCAGATGCTCCTTGGTGTGGGCGGCGGAGATCTGCACGCGGATGCGCGCCTGGCCCTTGGGAACCACCGGGTAGGAGAAACCGATCACGTAGATCCCCTCGGCGAGAAGATCGGCCGCCATGCCGGTGGCCAGGCGCGCATCGCCCAGAAGAATCGGCACGATGGGGTGGTCGCCGGGCGGGATCGAGAACCCGGCCCCGGTGAGGGCCTCGCGGAAGCTCTTCGTGTTGGCCTCCAGGCGGTCGCGCAGCTCGGTGGTCGCACTCAAGCGGTCCATCACCGCGATCCCCGCCGCCACGATGGCCGGCGCCACCGAGTTGCTGAAGAGGTAGGGGCGGCTGCGCTGGCGCAAGAGATCCACGATCGGCTGGCGGGCCGCGGTGAAGCCGCCGCTCGCCCCCCCCAGCGCCTTGCCGAGCGTGCTCGTGATGATGCTCACGCGCCCCATCGCCCCGCGGTATTCGTGGCTTCCGCGCCCGGTTTTCCCCAGGAAGCCGGTGGCGTGGCTGTCGTCCACGTGGACCAGGGCGTCGTAGCGCTCGGCAAGGTCGCAGATCTCATCCACCTTGGCGATGAAGCCGTCCATCGAGAAGACCCCGTCGGTGGTCACGAGCCTGCGGCGCGCCCCCTTGGCGGCGGCCTCCTTCAGGCAGCGCTCGAGATCCTCCATGTCGCAGTTCTTGTAGCGGAAGCGCTGCGCCTTGCAGAGGCGGATCCCGTCGATCATCGAGGCGTGGTTGAGCTGGTCGGAGATGACCGCGTCCTCGGGGCCCAGAAGCGTCTCGAAAAGCCCGCCGTTGGCGTCGAAGCAGCTCGTGTAGAGGATCGCGTCGTCGAAACCCAGGAACGCGGCCAGCTTGGCTTCCAGTTCCTTGTGGATGTCCTGCGTGCCGCAGATGAAGCGCACCGAGGACATGCCGAAGCCGCGCTCGTCAAGGCACCGGCGGGCCGCCGCGAGCACCGCGGGATCGTCGGAGAGTCCGAGGTAGTTGTTGGCGCAGAAGTTGAGCACCTCCGCCCCGCCGCGCACGCCGATCTCGGCCCCCTGCGGGGTGGTGATCACGCGCTCCTCCTTCCAGAGGCCGGCGCTGCGGATCCCGTCGAGTTCGGCGGAAAGGCTTTCGAGAAAGGGATGATTCTGGACCTGGGTCATGTCTCTTGGGGGTTCAGGACGATTTTCAGGGCTTCTCCGGAGTCGAGCAGGCGGATGCCCTCGGAAAACCCGGAGAGGGGAAGCTGGTGGGTCACGACGTGCTCCACCTTGAGGCCGCGCCCGAGAAGATCGAGCATCGCCTCCCAGGTCTGGAACATGCGCCGGCCGATGACGCCGTGAAGCGTCAATCCCTTGAAGATGATCTGCTCGCTGAAACGCTCCAGGACTACCCGCGACTCGCGCGGGATCCCGAGCGCCATCATTTCGCCGCCGGCATAGAGAAGCTTGAGGCCGTCGTTGATCGCCGCGGGGGCGCCGCTCATCTCGAGCACCACGTCCACACCCCCGCCGGTCGCTTCGCGGACGCTTTGAAGGACCTCGCGGCGCCCCTCCGTGCGCGGATCGTGGATGCGAACCGGCACGTTCCCCGACAGCCCAGCCGCCCAGCCGCGCGCGCGCTCGAGCTGGTGCGGCGAGACCTCGGTCACGGTGAGCGAGGCGGCCCCTTCGAACTCGACCACCGCCGCGGCCATGGCCCCGATGGCTCCGTAGCCGCTGATCAGGACGTGCCGGCCGGCGATCCCGCGGGCCGACTGGACGGTGTGCACCGCGTTGCCGAGCGCATCCAGGAAGGCGCCCACCTCGGGCGGCACGACCTTGGGGTCGAGGCGCACCAGGTTGGCCGCCGGAACGGTCACGAACTCGGCGAAGGCGCCGTCGCGCCCCAGCCCGCCGATCACGGTGTTCTCGCAGACGTGGAAGTTCCCCGCCTTGCAGGCACGGCACTTCCCGCACACCACGTGCATCTCGGCCGAGACGTAGTCGCCCGGCTGGTAGCCGTTGGTCCCCGGGCCGAGGGCGTCCACGAAACCGCAGAACTCATGGCCGATGACGACCGGAGGACGCATCTCGGCGCGGATCGATTCGTCCCAGTGCACGATGTGGCGGTCGGTGCCGCAGACCGCCGCGCGCGCGACCCGGATGCGCACCTCGCCCGGCCCCGGTTCGGGTTCGGGCTGATCCTCGCGGAATTCGATGGCGCCGGGTTCCGGCCGCGACTTGAGGATGGCGCGCATGGAAGCCGGGATTCTACCCCGCCGCGGCGTTTCCGCCCGCCCCGCGGGTTGCCTTGCCCGCGGCCAGTTCGTCCACGAAGGCGCGGATCTGGTCGCGAACCCGGCGGAAGACCTCGAGCGACCCCTCCCGGGAGGGATCCTCGAATCCGCGGTGGAGCGTCCGGCGGGCTCCCGGGAAGACCGGGCAGTTCTCCGCGGCCGAATCGCACAGCGTCACCACCAGATCCCAATCCTGTCCCAGGAATTCCGAGAGCGATTTGCTGCGGGCTCCGGCGGTGGGCACTCCGGCCTCCTCCATCACCGCCAGCATGAGCGCATGGGGCTCGGACGGCTCGGTCCCCGCGGAAGCCGCCTCGAGCCGTGCGGGATGGAGATGCCGCGCCCACAGCTCGGCCATCTGGCTGCGGTTTGCGTTGTGGGTGCAGAGGAAGAGGATCCTTCGGGGGGCGGCCGGCATGGCGGGATTCTCCCGCCGCCGGTCAGTCCTGGAAAGCGCGGGCCAGGAAGATGGATCCCCGCGCCGCACTGGCAGACAACAGCATGCCGATCCCCAGACCGCTCGCCACCATGGAGCTGCCGCCCCAGGAGATCAGTGGCAGCGGCAGACCGGTGGTGGGCCAGACCCCCAGTGACACCCCCACGTTGAGGACCAGGTGCACCGCGAAGTGCAATCCCACCCCGGCCACAATCAGCCGCAGGAAGGGGTCGCGATGCCGCGCCGCGGTGAAAAGGGCCGTGCCCGCCAGGGCCGCATAGAGGAGCAGCACGGCGGCGGCGCCCAGGAAACCGAACTCTTCGGCCAGGACCGGAAAGATGAAGTCGTTGTGGCGCTCGGGAAGCCGCCCGAGACGGTTCTCGGGCCCCTGGCCCCAGCCGTAGCCGGTCAGCCCCCCGCTTCCGACCGCCAGCTTGGCATGCCACAAGTGGTAGCCCGAATCGGTCTTCTGCTCGGGGGTCAACTGATCCTGGTGCCACCAGGTCTCCACCCGTTCGAGCTGGTAGTCGCGCAGCCCCAGGGCGGCGAGCGGGGCGAAAAAGACCGGGATGACGAGCAGGGCGGCCAGCACCCGCCCGCGCGTCCCGGCCACGTAGGCCATGCCCAGGAACACCGGCCCGAAGGTGAGCGCCGTGCCGAGGTCCGGCTCGGTCAGGACCAGCAGAAAGAGGACCAGGGTGAGGGCCGCGGGCACGACCATCTCCTCCAGGCGCCGCGGGCGCGGGCGTTCCGAGAACCAGCGCGCCAGGGCCAGGATCAGGCCCAGCTTGGCGAACTCGCTCGGCTGCAGGCGGAAGAAGCCGAGGTCCAGCCAGCGGCGGGCGTTGTTGATCGTGGGCCCCATCACGAGGACCATGCCGAGAAGAACCAGGCAGAAGGCGTAGAAGAGCCAGGCCGCGTTTCTCCAGCGGCGGGAAGAGATCCCGGCCGCGAAGATCCCCACCGCCACCGCCGCGGCCATGCGGGCCAGGTGGGCGGCCGGAAGATGGTCGGGGCCCGAGACGCTCCATTGGGCCAGGAAACCCACGGCCAGCACGAGCGCCGCCCAGGGGAGAACCTCCCAGTCGGAACGGCCCAGCCATCCCATGAAGCGGACCCGCAGGGAAGCGCGCCGCTTCATGGCGACCAGAGCCTCGCGGTTTCGGGGTTCTCGAGGAAGGCCCGCAGGATGAGAGTGGCGATATCGCCGCCGTGAAGCCCCGTGTTCTCGCAAAAAACGGCGGCGACGAAACGGGGGTGGTCGCTGGGGAACCAGCCCACGAACCAGGAGTGGACGTCGCTCGGCGCACCCTCCGGGTGCGGGCCGACCTGCGCCGTGCCGGTCTTCCCCGCAACGTGGTAGCGGGCCAGGCTGCCCTTGAAGGCCGTGCCGGCGGGATCTTCGACCACGTCGCGCAGGGCCCGGGAAAGGATCTCGTGCGCTCCGGAAGGGAGGGGAACCAGCTCCGAATGCGGAAGGGTCGGGCTGCCTCCCACCGAAAAGACCAGCCGCGGAGTCCAGAGTTTCCCGCTGGCCAGCCAGCCGAAGAAACGGGCCATCTGGAGCGGGCTGGCGATCACCGACGACTGGCCGATGGCGAGCTGGCGCACCGCCCGGTCGGGGGAGGTGCGCAGTTTGCCGGGCGGCACCAGGCGGTTGACCCCGCGTTCCAGGGCGGCAAGCTCGATGCCGGTGGGCCCGCCGAAGCCGAGCCGGCGCGCGAGAGCGTAGATCCGTTCGTAGCCCAGCTTCTCTCCCAGCTTGTAGAAGTAGATGTTGCAGGAACGGACCAGCGCCTCGTGCAGGTCGAGCCAGCCATGGCCGTAGCGGGCGTCGCACTTCAACCCCTTGTATTCGCCCCGGCATTCGAACCTGGTCTCCGCGGCGGCGGGATCGGCCATCAAGGCGGCCGCAGCGACCAGCGGCTTGAAGGTGGAGCCGGGGAAGGGCGTCTGGCGGGCCCCATAGAGGGAGCCCAGCGCACGGTGGGCCTGGGGGCGGCCGGGAAAAGCTTCGGGATGGCTGAAAAGTTCCTGGTAGTCGCCGGGGGCATAGGTCGGCCAGGTGGCCAGCACGGGAAGCGTTCCGTCGCGCAGGTCGAGGACCACCATGCCGGCGCGGGGATGCCCGAGCCCGGCAAGAAGCCGCAGGTCGGCGCCGGGGTGCACGGGGAGCAGGCCGGCGGCCTCGCGGTAGCCGGCCTGGATGGCCTCCTGGGCGGCGCGGACGAGCCCCGCATCCAGGGAGAGCACCACGTCCTGGCCGTTGCGCGCCGGACGGAACTCCAGTTCGGTGGGCCGTTCGCCGTCGGGGGAATCGGCGAGCACCTGCACGAACCCGCGCTCACCGCGCAGGGCGCCTTCCAGGGCGCGTTCGACGCCGCTCTTGCCGCGCGCCTCCCCCTCCCAGACCACTTTGCGCCAGACCTGGTCGCGAAGCTCCTGGAAGCGGGCCTCCTGCTCCGGCGTCCGGCGGAGAAGCCGCGCCAGGGAGTGGTACTCCCGCCGGATCGTCTCCGCCTGCTCCATCTCCGCCACCGGGGGAAACCCGGCGATCCCCACGATCTGCGGGGCGGTGCCCGAAGGCCAGGTGCGGCGGGGATCCTCGACGGCGAAGAGCCCGGGGTATTCGCCCGGAAGCTGCGCTATCCGGTCCACCGCCGCAAACGGAACCGCCGAGAGCAGCCGGCGGTCGCGGGCATGGATGTCGCGGATGAGTTGCCGGCGCACGCCCGCCAGATCGTCGGGGGCGGCCCGCTCTACGGCGCGCAGAACCTGTCCCAGCTCTTTCAGCCGGCTGTCCAGGGCGGTCTCGGGATCGGCGAACAGGGCGGCCGCCACCCGCGAAGAGTCCAACTCCCAGGCGGAGCCGAGCTGGTCCAGGAGGGCCAGGCCGGAATCCGGTTCTCCACCGCCCCGGTCTTCCTCCCCGCGGTGCGGCGGATCTCCCGCGCGGGCTTTTGTTTCCGCGAGCTTGCGCAGGAGCGCGAAACGCGAAAGTCCGGTCTCCCTCCCCGCAGCCTGCCGCAGGGCCTCGCGCCGCAGGAGCAGTTCCAGCTTGCGCCGTTCCCGTTCCGCCAGCCGCAGAAGTTCTCCCCGGGGAAGGTCGAGAGCCTCCTCCAGGCGGACCAGGTCCTTCCGGGACGCCGCGATCCGTTCCTCGAAGGCCTCGCGGGCGCCGGGGAAGGCCTCGCCGAAGCTTCCCGCCTCCTCCTCGGCCCAGTGCCGCACGCGCCCGGCCTCCAGACCGGTCAGACGCCGGAAATAGAAGAAGAGGTCGGTGCGCTCGGAAGGGCGCAGGCCCGCAAGATCGGCGGGCCGGAGAGCGAAAAGGAAGGCCTCCTTGTCCGCGGCATGTTCCAGACAGTCGTCCAGGCCCCCCGTGGGCCGCCCCAGGAGGGTCAGGGCCTCCAGGATCTGGCCGGCGGGATGGCCGCGGCGGAAATCCCGGTAGCGGAACATGAGGTCGTAGGTGATCTGGTCCTCCGCCAGGACCTCGCCGCGCCGGTCGAGGATCCGGCCGCGGTGGAAGAGAAGCGGGCGCACCTGGAGGCGCGAGCGGCGCGCTTCCTCCTTCCAAAGGCCCCCCTGGACAAGCTGGAGCTGCACCAGCCGGCCCGCAAGCAGCAGGACCAGCAGGCTGAAGAAGATCAGCAGCCGATGGGGGCGCCCCACCCTCACGCAGCGGGAACCTCCTCCCCCTCCCGGGGACGCCAGGTCGCCGGCCCCCCCGCGAGCGCCCACAACAACCCCACCCCGGCGGCCCGGGCGGCCACTTCGATCCCCGGCAGCGAAGAACCGATTCCCGCCGCGGCGCGCAGGTCGAGCACCGAAAGGGGCAGGGCAGCCAGGAACCCCACCGCGAAACGGGCCGCGAAACGATCCTCGGTCAGCCGCCGGTACGCCTCGCGGCGGACGGGGAGCGCAAGCCCCAGTCCGGCCCAGCAGGCGAAAGGGGAAACCGCGCTCACCGAGGCGCGCAACCCGCCCAGCAGAAGCGCGAAGACGGCGCCGCGGCGGGCGGGGAAGAAGTCCCAGCCGGGAACGGCCCAAAGAAGGAGAAGCAGCCAGGGGTCGGGAAGCCATCCACCTCCCGGAAAGACCCGCAGCACCGGCGCGAGAACCGTGACCAGAAGCGCCACGGGAAGAAGAATGCGCCAGCGCGGCGGTTTCAAGGAAGCGGTTCCCCCGCGGGTGCAGCCAGGGCTTCCAGGCGTCCGTCCAGGAGCGGAGGCACCCCGGTCCCCCCCGCCCCAAGCCAGAGTCCGCGCGGGATCCCCCCCCCTCCGCGCGTGAACAGCGGACTTTCGGGAAAAAGAGAAAGGGCCTGGGAGGCCCAGTCGGCCGGAGCGCGCCGCAGGCCCCACACAAGCCGCCCGCGGCTGGCGACCACCGGTCCGACCACGCGTCCGGCCTGCACCAGGACGGCTGCCGGCCGGGGAGCCTCGAGCACTCCGGCGACAACCTGGTCCCCAAGAACCGCGTCCCCGGGAAGACTCCAGTGGAAGGGCACCCGCACAACAGGCGGGTCGAGCACCCGCGGGGCCCCGGGCGCGCCCGCCGCCACGAAGACCCGGCCCTCAGCACCGGCGGGAAGGTCCTCATCCACCACCCAGGCCGAAGCGCCCCGAAGCGGATCGCCTTGAGAGCGAAGGATGCCGAGCTTCAATCCGAGATCCCCGAGGGCCGCTGCATCCTCCGGCCCGGCCCGGAACCTGACCTCCATTCCGGAATGGAGTTCCTTTCCCGGCTCGGGCCAGTTGACCAGCGGGGGCTGGTTTTCGCCCTGGCCCACGCAGATTGCACGGACCTCCCCGCTCCCCGGGGCGAGGAGCGCCCCCGTGCGCGTATCGGGAGAGGTCCAGAGAATCACCGCGGCGCGGCGGGAAACCACCTGGCCGATCCGCCCGATCCAGCGGTCCCCGAAAACCACCGCCTGGCCGGTTTCCAGGCCCTGCTCGGAACCGGCCGCAAGGACCAGGCGGCCGCTTCCTCGCGCATGGGACAGGGTCGGGACTTCAAGCCAGAACCCTCCCGGCAAGGGCGCCGGAGTCCCCTCCCGCCGCTCCATTTCGGCCAGTCCGGTCTCCTGCGGAACGGGAGCGGGGGCGGGAAGACGGGGGTCGAGCACGGCTTCGCCCAGCAGACTCGCGGCGGCCCCCAGCAAGCGGGCGGACGGGCCCAGGACATCCCCGGCCGCATCTTCCAGCGGCTTCCACGGCCACCAAGCCTGGAGGGTCAACGCTCCCAGCACCAGCGTCGCCCCCAGGACGCGGCGGAAGCGTTCCGCGTCCGGAAGGAAGTGCAAGATCAGGCCACCTCTTCCCCTTCGGAAAGGAAGGATGAGTAGAGATCGAGATCCTCGAGGAAATTGGCCGTTCCCCGCGCGACGGCGGTGAGGGGCTCCTCCCCGACCTGGGCCGGAAGACCGGAGGCCTCCGAGATGTATTCCGACAGGCGGGGCAGAAGCGCCCCCCCCCCCACGAGAACGATGCCGGTGCGGATGAGGTCGGCGGCGATCTCGGGCGGGCAGGCCTCCAGGGCGTCGAGGATCGCCCGCGCGATCGCCCGCAGGGGTTCCTGCAGGGCATCGCGGACCTCCTCGCTGTTCACCACCGCCTTGCGCGGCAGGAGGTTCAGAGTGTCGCGCCCGGCAACCTCGCTGGAGCGCTCCTGCTCCAGGACCGAGGCGGAGCCGATGTTCTTCTTGAGCACCTCGGCCGTCTGGGGGCCGATCTGGAGGTTGTGGTTCTTGCGCAGGTAGTTGATGATCGCCTCGTCCATCTCGTCGCCCGCCACGCGCACCGAGGAGACGATCACCGGTCCGCC
>CAZQAP010000050.1:0-9022 GCA_964591365.1 uncultured Planctomycetales bacterium | reverse complement strand
CCTCGTCCATCTCGTCGCCCGCCACGCGCACCGAGGAGACGATCACCGGTCCGCCAAGCGAAAGGATGGCCACCTCGGTCGTGCCACCGCCGATGTCCACGATCATCGAGCCGGTGGCCTCGGTGATCGGCAGTCCAACCCCCAGACCCGCGGCAATCGGTTCGTCCACCAGGTAGACCTTGCGGGCGCCGGCGCGTTCGGCCGAGTTGATCACCGCCCTGCGTTCCACGGTAGTGATCCCCGAGGGGACGGCGATGACCACCCGGGGCTTGACCCAAGCGCGTCCCTCCTGGGCCTTGCGCAGGAAGTAGCGCAGCAGCTTCTCGGTCACCTCGAAATCGGCGATGACGCCGCCCTTCAACGGCCGTATGGCCGAAATGTTGGCCGGGGTCTTGCCGAGCATCTTGTACGCTTCGAGACCGACCCCCATGCCGTCCAGGATGACCTCGTTGGTCCCCTTGTAGACCGCCACGACCGAGGGTTCGTTGAGCAGGATGCCCCGGTCCCGCGAGGCCACGAGGGTGTTTGCAGTACCCAGATCGACTCCGAGGTCTTCTCCGAGCGGAATTCTTCCCAGCAACCAGTTCATCCAGCGCACCGCGGTTTTCTCACGGGCTCATCAATGCCCGCCGGAGTATAGCCAGCGGCAACCCCCCATTCCCACCGGGAAGGGGGAAAAATAGAAGGCCGGATTTCCCGGGTCAGCCGCCGTACAGCCCGGAGAAGAACATCCCCGATCCGTAGTGCAGCCCCTTTTCGATGTCGATCAGGAGGAAAGCCAGGAAGAGAAGGATGCCGGTAGTCAGAAGCATGACGCTCTCCACCGGCATCCCGGCCTCTTCGGGCTCCGCGGAGGCGGCCTTGGGAACGCTACGGGCGGCCTTGCGCTCCCTGGGAGGCCTGGAAGGACGACTGGAGGCCCTTTTGGGGGTGGTTCTCTGAGGTTTTGCGGGGCGTCGTGCCATGCTCGGAGTCCTCGTGAGGATCAGATCCGGGTGGCGACCCGGTCACCTTGGGCGATGCGGGCGGCCGTGCCGTGGAGAATGGTGGCGGCGGAAGTATTGGCGTTGACGATCTCGATCCGGATCTGCCCCTTGAAATCCTTGCCGTTGTAGACGTCAAAGGTGTAGCCGGGCTTGACCCCCTTCTGCTCTCCAAGGTTGATCACGACCACGGGGAGTCCGCCGTCGTAGGAGGCGTTGAGGACCATGCCTTCCAGGGGGGGCTGGGCCCCGAAGCTCTGCAGATCGAAGTTGTACTGCTTGGCGGCCGCCAGCAGCTTGGCCTCCATGGAATCGGCCTTTTCCCGGGCGGAAGCCAGGGCGCGTTCCAGATCGTTGGCCTTGGTGCTCATCGTCTTGGCCTGCTCCTGGGCGCTGTTGCGGGCCAGGACCGCTTGCGTGCGCTCCTTCTGGGCCGCATCACGGGCTTCCCGAAGCTGGCGGTTCTCCTGGTCGAGCTGGGTGATCCGGTTGGAGAAAGACCGGTTGGTCTGCTCCAGATCGGCCAGCTTGGACTGGATGCCGTTCAGGCTTTCCCGCAGATCGGCATTCTGGCCCTGCTCGGTCTTGAGCGACTCGTTGGCGGCATCCAGGTCGGCTTTGAGCTGCCCGCTGCGGGCCCGCTCGCGCTCCAGTTCATCCTGGAGGACCTGTTTGTCGGCACCGAGGGCCTGGACGGCCTTCTCATGGGCGTCCTTCTCCGACTGGAGGGTTTTCTGGGACTCCTCGAAACGGGCGCGGTAGTCGCCGCTGGTGCCGATGAGGGAAGCCGCCGACCCCACGAAGAGGGCTGCGAGGGCCAGATTGACGATGACGAAGACCTTGCCGATGGGACTCATCCCATGCTCCTGAAGAGGACCGGGTGGGTGGGGGGGTCTGGGGGGGATGCCCGCCAAACAGTCTGTCTAGACACCTCCGAGGGCGCGGTTTCCCGCACATCGAAGGATGCGAAGCCTAGCCCGGACCGATCGGGGGGTCAAGGCGCCTTGTCGAGCTGCCCGGAAGCCAGGAGAGGAGCACCAGCAGGGCGGCCAGGGCGGCCAGGGCGGGCAGGAAGAGCCACCCTCCGCGGAGATACACGTTGCGGTAGCCCCGGGGGGTGCGCGGCAGCGAGACCGCCAGCCAGCCCGCCTCCCCCCGGGGCAGGGCCTGACGGACCGCCCCGTGCGCATCGATCCAGAGGGTCAGGCCGGTGTTGGTCACCCGCAGGACGGCCCGGCCCGTCTCGGCAGCCCGGAAGCGGGTGGCGGCCTCCATCTGGTCCATCTCGGCCCCCAGCCCGAACCAGCCCTCGTTGGAGAGCACGCAGAAGGCCTCCGCCCCCTGCAGGGCCTGGGAACGGAAGATCGACTCGAAGGGGTTCTCCCAGCAGACCGCACTGCCGAGCAGAAGGACGTCCTCCCCGGGCAGGGTCAGGTGCAGGGGCCCCTCCGGCGGCCGCTCGGTGAGGTCCGGGAGCAGTCCGACGTTGCGGAAGATGATCCGGGCGATCTCCCGGGAGTCGGGCAGCCAGGAAGCCAGCGGGAGGAACTCCCCGAAGGGGACCAGGCGGCTCTTGGGCCGGTGGGCCACCATGCGCCTCTCCCGGTCGAAGGCCACCATCTCGGAGGTGTGGACGCTGTAGGCGCCGGGCCCCGCTTCGGCGGGAACCCCTTCCCAGAGGTGGGAGCCGGTGACGAAGAACCCGCCGGGGCGGATCCAGCGCGCGATCTCGCCCAGGGCACGTTTCTGGATCTGCCTTTCGAGATCCACCGGGATCTCGTAATCGCGGTCCCCGTAGCGGCGCGGGCGCCGGAGAACTCCCTGCGCGCCGGGAGCCAGCATGGAGTAGGGGTACATCGTCTCTGCCCAGAAGACGATCTCGGGGCGCTCCCCCGCCTCCCAGGAAGCCACCATCAAGTCGAGATTGGCGCGGAAGACCTGCGAGGCGGTCATGGGGGCCACCTTGATGTCGATGGAGAGGTTGGGCTGCACCGCCAGGCAGGACACCCGCCCCGTGGGGGCCGGGAGGGGCGGATTGGCCGCAGCGAGAACCGCCGCAACGACCAGCAGGAGCGGGGCGGCCAGGAGCCCCGCGCCCCGCTGCGGGCGGGCAAGTCCGTAGAGCCACCCCCCGGCGAAGAGGATCAGCGCGTCGAGCCCCATCTCCCCCACCGCCGCGGCCAGCCAGCGCGCCGGGGCCAGATCGGCGAACCCGAGCGCGAGTCCCGCCACCGGCACCCCGCCCAGGGGCGCGATCTGGCGCAGGAAGCAGGAGGCGCAAAGCGCCAGGGGGCCGGCCACGCAGGCGGGCGCGCGGCGCCGCAGCCGCCGGTAGAGGAAGCCCTCCAGCACCCAGAGGGGCCCCACGATCAGCCCCGGGCCGAGCGGCTGGACCGGGAAGATGTTGCCGAGGTAGGAGAAGGCCAGCGTCCAGAAGAGGACCCCGCCGAGGAGATCCCCCTTCCATCCCCCGCCCCGTTCCCACCAGGCGATGCGCGGCACCGCGAAGAAGAGGGCCGCCGGCCCCAGGGCCCAGCCGGGCAGGGCGGCGGCGCGCAGGACGGCGGCGAAGAGGGGCAGGCCGAGGGGGAAGTTCAAAGACGCAGGAAGGAGACCGGCTGACCCGGCTCCACGGCGGTTTCCGGCGGCAGGAAGAGCAGCGCCTGCATGCCCGCCAGGGCGGTCCAGTCTCCCGAACCGCTCTGGGGACGAGGAGTCACCCGCAGCGGCCCGCCCTCCCGGCCCATTTCCAGGGCGGCAGGCAGGAAACGGGGCCGGTAGCGGGAACGAACGCTCCCGCCGGCGATTCCAGCCTCCAGGCCGCGCGGGATCTGCGGCGCTCCTCCGGAAAGGCGGGCCAAAAGCGGAATGGCGAAGAGTTCCAGGATCACGAGCGCCGAGACCGGGTTGCCGGGGAGGCCCAGGACCAGGCGGGAGCCCTTCCGGCCGGCCCAGAGCGGCTTGCCGGGCTGGATCTTCACGCCGTGGAACAGGCGTTCGACGCCGAGGCCTTCGAAAACCTCCGGAAGGAGGTCCTTGCGCCCCATGCTCACCCCGCCGATGGTGACGACCAGGCCGGCTTCCTCCAGGGCGTGTTCCACCCGGGCGCGGATCGCGGCGGCATCGTCCCGAACCCGCTCGCAGATCACCACTTCGGCCCCCCCGCGCCTCAGCCCCAGGGCGGTGGCCAGGCGGTTGCTGTCGCGGACCTGGTGGGGCCCGGGCACCTCCTCCCAGGAGACCACTTCGTCCCCGGTGGAAATGACCGCCGCCCGCGGGCGCGGATAAAGGGCCAGGAGATCGGCGCCGCAGCCGGCCGCAGCCACGAGATCCTCCTGCGTGAGGCGTCGGCCGGCTTCCAGCAGCACCCGGCCGCAGCGGCCCATCTCCCCCGAGGCGCGCACATTCGCGCCGGGCTTGGGAGACCGTTCGATTTCGAGAATCCGTTTCGTCCCTTCCCCGCGGATGCGGGTGTGTTCGACCGGCACGACCGCGTCCGCCCCGGCGGGAACGGTGCCCCCGGTCATGACCTCGACCGCTTCCCCCGGCCCCACCGGAGGAACATCGGAAGTTCCCGCGTAGACGGTGGCCCGCACCTTGCGGGGGGCGGGCCCGTCGGCGCTGCGGACCGCGAAGCCGTCCATGGCGGAACGCGGAACCGGCGGCTCGTCGCGGTCCAGGGCCACCCGCTCGGCCAGGAAACGGCCGCCGGCCTCCCCGACGGGAACCCGTTCCGGGCGGCCGCGGGGCCCCGGAGCAGCCTCGACCAGAAGACGCACGGCCTCTTCGTAGGGGGTCAGAGGCCGGCCGCGATGCTGTCGGTCGCAGGTTTCGGTGCCCATTTCGGTAGGAACCCGGTCCAAGAAAGGCATAATAGAGGGGCAGAGCCTGCGTAGGGCGAAAAGGCATCCCGCCCGACTTCCGAAAGCACCGCATGCGCCTCCAATTCCTTCTGGCCCTTCTGGCGGCCTTTTCGCTACCCGTGTGCTCCCGCATGCCAGGCAGGGACGGCGCATCCTCCCCCCCGGCGAAGGATGCCCAGGATCCCGGGGTGGATGCCGCGGAGGCCCCCAATCCTCCGGCGGAGGAGGAGGCCGTCCTGGTGCGGGCGGTTCCGGTGAAGATCGAGGACATCGAACGACGTCTGGAGGTCACCGCCAACGTGATCTCGCTCGACGTGGTGGACCTGATGCCGGAACGGGCCGAACCGGTCGAGAAGGTGCTGGTGGAGGAAGGCGCCCAGGTCGACAAGGGCCAGCCCCTGGCGGTCCTGCGCAACGACGTCTGCAAGATGGCGCTTTCGGATGCCCAGGTGAAGCTGGAAGAGGCCCGCAACCAGTGGGAAAAGACCAAGCGTGACTATCAGCGAAACCAGACCCTCTTCAAGGGCGAAAACGGCCAGCGACTCATCAGCGACAAGGAACTCGAACAGAGCCACCAGGACATGATCTCGGCGGAAACCGCCTACAAGGCCGCCAAGGTGGTCCTCGACCGGGCCGAGTGGGATCTGGGCCACTGCACGCTGCGCTCGCCCATCGCCGGGACCATCGCGGTGCGTGACATCTCCGTGGGCGACATGACCGCTCTCGGCCTGCGGGCCTTCCAGGTCGTCGACCAATCCTCACCGCGGGCCGTCTTCTACCGGCCGCAGCGGGAGCTTTCCCAGCTCAGGGTAGGACAACCGCTCACGGCCACCAGCGAAGCCCTTCCGGGAGTCGATATTCCGGGCCACATCGAGCGCATCTCCCCCACCGTCGATCCGCAGAGCGGCACGGTCAAGGTGACCGCCAAGCTGGAACCGAAGGGAGTCAAGATCCCCATCGGCGTCCTGGTCCGGATCGTGGTGGTCCTCGACCGGCACAAGGACGCCATCCTGATCCCCAAGCGCGCGCTCCTCTATGAAGGGCGCAATCCCTACTGTTTCCTGGTGCGCGACGGGCGGGCGGAGATGCTCACCATCAATCCCGGATTCGAAAATCCTGGCTTCCTGGAAGCGATTCCAGGGGAAAACGGCCCGCGCCGGGATGACAAGGTGGTGATCGTGGGCGGCGACCGGCTGGCGGAAGGCGACCTCGTCGAGCTGGCCGAAGAATGAGCGCTCCGACCCGCGGAGGAGCGCTGGGCCTGGGAATCCACCGCCCGGTGGGGATGTTCATGGTCGTGCTGGCCATGGTCGTCTTCGGCATCGTTTCCCTGGGAAAACTCCCCGTCGATCTCCTCCCTCCGATCGACTTCCCCTCCCTGACCGTGCGCACGATCTATTCCGGCGCGGCCCCCCAGGACGTGGAAGAGCGGGTCACAAAACGGCTGGAAGATGTCCTCTCCACCGTGGGCGGCCTGGTCCAGATGCGCAGCTCTTCGAAGGCGGAACGCAGCGAGATCCTGCTCGAGTTCGAATGGGGTTCGAATGTCCCCTTCCTGGTCCAGGACGTGCGCGAGCGGCTCGACCGCGTGTTCCTGCCTCCGGGAGTCGAGAGGCCGTTGATCCTGCGTTACGACCCCAAGCTCGATCCCATCCTGCGCGTGGCCCTTTCGGGGGGGGACGATCTCGTTCGCCTGCGCGACGTGGCCGAACGGGAGATCGAACGCGAGCTGGAAGGGCATCCGGGCGTGGCCGCCGTGAAGGTCCGCGGGGGGCTGGAGGACGAGATCCAGGTCCGGCTCGATCCCGAAAAGCTGGCGGCCTACAAGATCTCCTCGCAGACCGTGCTGCAGCGGCTGACCGAAGAGAACCTGAACGTCCCCGGCGGAACCCTGGAGGAGGGCTCGGTGCAGTACGTAGTGCGCACCCTGAACGAGTTCCGCACCCTGGAGGAGATCGAGGATCTCCCCGTGGTGATGCGCGGCGACCGCTTCCTCAACCTGAAGGATCTCGCCTACGTGGCCCGCACCCACAAGGACCGCGACGTGATCCTGCGGGTCGGGGGCCAGGAAGCCGTCGAGGTGGACATCTACCGGGAAGCCGACGCGAACATCGTCGACACGGCCGGTTCGGTGAAGGACCGGCTGTTCGGTTCGGCCGAGCAGCAGGCGTTCTGGAAGACGGGCAAGGTTCCCTCGAGCGGGTTGGGCAAAAAGGAGAATCCCGCGGTCATCCGGGCGCGCATGGGGGATTTCATCGCCCGCAAGCTCCCCGGTGACATGAAGCTGACGCTCCTGAGCGACCAGTCGGCCTTTGTGAGCGCCTCCATCCGCGAAGTGCGCAGCGCGGGCCTGATCGGGGGGATCCTGGCGATCCTGGTCTGCTTCTTCTTCCTGCGGCGCCTCTCCTCGACCTTTGTGGTGGCGCTTTCCATCCCGATCTCCGTGGTCGCGACCTTCGGGCCCATGTACCTGGCGGGCGTCTCACTCAACATCATGAGCCTGGGCGGCCTGGCGCTTGGCATCGGGATGCTGGTGGACAACACCATCGTGGTGCTCGAATCGATCACCCGCTGCCGGGAGGAAGGCGACTCTCCGCTCGATGCCGCCCTGCGGGGAGTTCGTGAAGTCGGCAGCGCGGTCACGGCCTCCACGCTCACCACCATTGCTGTGTTCGCACCGATCGTCTTCGTGGAAGGGGTGGCTGGACAGACCTTCGGAGACCAGGCCCTGACGGTGGTTGCGTCCCTTTCCATTTCGCTCGCGGTGGCGCTGTTCTTCATTCCGGGGGTCGCCGCCCGCATCGACCGCGGGCGCCGTGAGAAGGCGGCCGCCGGGGAATCGCGCGAAGAAGCCCCCCCGCCTCCGGGCTTCTTCCACGGCCTGCGACGCCCCCGGCACGGGTGGTCCTGGGCCCTGGCGGGCCTCCTCCTGGCCGGCGGCATGCTCCTGTTCCTGCTCTCCAACCTCTATCTGCACGGGTTGGAGGATCTGCAGCAGCTTTCCGAACCCGGTGCAGTACAGACCCTGCTCCGGACTCCGCCGAAAACCCTCGGTGCCGAAGACCCCGACCTCCTGCGACGGGTGGCCTGGTCGGGCTTTGCGGGCCTGCTTCTCTTCCTTGCGGGCGGATGGTGGCTTCTGGAAGACCTGCTGCTCGTGACGGGAAGGGCGTTTCTTTTCCTCGGCCGGGGCGGATTCCTGCTCGTTCGCTGGATCTCCCTGGGGGTTTTCGGACTGGCCGGGATTCTTCTGTGGCCGTTCACCACCCTGGCCCGCATCCTGCTCGACGCCATCCAGAGCTTCTATCCCGTCGTTCTGCGCGGCGCGCTGCGCATGCCCGCCCTGGTGCTCCTCCTGGTGGGCGGGGTCACCTGGCTGGCCTGGACCGCCAGCCAGGATCTGGGCACGGAACTGCTCCCCGAGGTGATGCAGGGGGAATTGACCGCCGAACTCGTCTTCCCGGCCGGTTCGCCGCTTGCGGAGACCGACCGGCTGGCCCTGCGGCTGGAGCAGCGCTTGCGGAAGCTCGACGGAGTCGCCGAGTCGGCGGTGGTCTCGGGCAGCGATCGCGAATCGGTCAGCACGGAGGAGGAGGGTCCCCACGTCGCGCGCATCCTGCTGCGGATCCAGCGCGGCGAGGATTCCCGGCAGGTGGAACGGCGGGTGGAGGAGGACGTCCGCAGGATCCTCTCGCACGAACCCGCCCTGGCCCGCTTCGAGATCCGCCGCCCGACGCTCCTGGCGCTTCATCCGCCGCTGGAGATCGAGATCCTCGACCAGAACATGGACGAGGTGAAGCTCATGGCCCGGAAGGTCCAGGAAAAGATTGGGGGAATGCCGGGGATCGTGGATCTGCGATCCTCGATCCGGCGTGGAAATCCGGAGGTGCGTGTGAGCATCGACCGGGAGAAGCTGGCGGAATACGGCCTGCAGCTCGCCCAGGTGGCTGAAAGAATGCGCCTGGCCGTGGAGGGGGAGGTCTCCTCCACCTTCCCGGGTCCCGACGACCGCATCGACATCCGGGTGCGGGCCGACCTCGAAAAGATGAAGCATGTCGAGCAGCTCCAGGCCCTTCCGGTGAACCCGGAATCCGAGCGGCCGATCCCCCTGCGGGCGGTGGCCTCCATCTCCATCGCCGACGGACCCAGCGAGATCCGCCACATCAACAGCCGCCG
>CAZQAP010000049.1:7859-17976 GCA_964591365.1 uncultured Planctomycetales bacterium | reverse complement strand
ATCTCCCAAGAAAGAAGAACGATAAACCGCGGAGACGCGGAGAGCGCGGAGAAGAAAAGAAGAAAGAACGAAAGCACTATCCGAAAAGCCCGGCCGTGACTGGGAGCAGCCGTCTTCGGGGTAGGGTTGGCGTCGCGCCGGGGTTGGGATCCCTCTTTTCTTCTTCTCCGCGTCTCCGCGTCTCCGCGGTTTATTTCTTCTGTTTTCCTGCCAATCCGCCCGAAACCCGGAAGCCCCCTTTTTCATTCAGGTCAAGGGCGATGCCAGGCGCTGGAAAGGGCCAGTTCCCAGTCCTCCCTCCAGGAAGGGGGAATCGAGCCGGGATCCGCAAGGCACCCCTCGGGAAGACCCGGGTAGAGCTGGCCGTAGTGGCGGACCTCGGCGGTGCTCACCCGCCGGTTCACGTGCCGGGGGCGGATCGCCTCCGGGGAATCGAGCCCGGCGGCGGCCACCAGTTCTAGCAGGTTGCGGATCATGGCCTTCTGGTAACGCTCCACCCGCAGGGCCTTCCTTTCCACATCGAGGGCGCCGTAGCGGGCGGGATCCTGGGTGGCGATGCCGGTCGGACAGGTGTCGGCGTTGCACTCCCGCGCCTGGATGCAACCCAGCGCGAACATCATGGCGCGGGCGCAGTTGACCGTGTCCGCGCCCAGGGCCAGCGTGCGGAAGATGTGGAAGGCCGAGAAAACTTTGCCCGAGCCGATCAGGCGGATGCTGCCGCGCAGTCCGGCGCCGGTCAACGCGTTGTGCACCATGCTCAAGCCCTCCCGCAAGGGAGTGCCGACGGAATTGGTCAGTTCGATGGGCGCGGCGCCGGTCCCCCCCTCCGCGCCGTCCACGGTGATGAAATCGGGGAGAATCCCCGTCTCCAGCATGGCCTTGCAGATGGAGAGGAACTCGGCCCGGCTCCCCACGCACAGCTTGAAGCCCACGGGCTTTCCGCCGGAAAGTTCCCGCAGGCGGGCCGTGAACTCGAGCAGCCCGGCCGGGGTGGTGAACGCGGTGTGGGCCGGCGGGGAGACCACGTCGGCGCCCAGGGGGACTTTCCGGATCGCGGCGATCTCGGGCGTCACCTTGGCGGCCGGAAGGATGCCGCCGTGGCCGGGTTTGGCGCCTTGCGAGAGCTTGATCTCGATCATCCGGACCGCTTTCCGGGCGGCCTGTCCGGCGAACAGCTCCGGGGAAAAACCGCCGTCTTCGTTGCGGCAGCCGAAATAGCCCGTGCCGATCTGCCAGATCAGATCTCCGCCCGGCTCGAGGTGGTGGGGGCTCAAGCCGCCCTCCCCGGTGTTGTGGGCGAATCCGCCCCGCTTCGCCCCTTCGTTCAGGGCCAGGATGGCGTTGCGGCTCAAGGAGCCGAAGCTCATGGCGGAGATGTTGAGGTGCGAGGCGGCGTAGGGTTTCGTGCAGTCCGGACCGCCGAAAACGATCCGCTGCTCCTCGCGGGCGACGGGCTTCGGCGCCAGCGAGTGGTTCACCCACTCATAGCCCACGCGGTAGACGTCGAAGACCGTGCCGAAGGCGCGCGTGTCCCGCACTCCCTTGGCGCGCTGGTAGACGAGGGAGCGGAATTCGCGGTTGACCGGCCGCCCGTCGATGTCCGATTCCACGAAGTACTGCTGGATTTCGGGCCGCACGGATTCGAAAACGAAGCGCAGGTGGCCGATCAGCGGATAGATGCGCAACAGGGTGTGCTTGCGCTGGAGCATGTCGAAGAGCCCCACGAGGATCAGCGGGCCGGCGACCGCCATCAGCCACCAAGCGGCCGGCCAGACGATCCCCAGCACCGCGATCAGGGCCAGGGCCGCCGCAGAGAAAACCAGAAATTTCTTTCGCACACTCATCGTAGGGAACCCTTCCGGGAGAATGGGGCTCTTCCTTCCGGGAAAGCCGGCCCATGATAGGATGCTCTTCCTCCTCCTTTCTCAAGATGACGATGCTCCTCTCCCTCCTCCTCGCTCTTCCGTTCGCGCCCGCGATGCAGATCGGAACCGGGCCCGCCTCCCAGGCCCCCACGAGCCCCGCCCTCGTCAAGACCAAAAGGCCGCGGCTCGCCATCCAGACCCTGGAGCCCTTCCGGGCGCCGAACGACCAGTCCACCCCGATCACGATCCGGGGAACCCAGCTTCACGAGGTGGACCAGGTCTGGCTCCTGGATCAGACCCTCACCATCGCCCATCAGCTCCCCTTCACTCTCGAGGGATTGTCGGTGATCCATGCCACCGTGCCGGCCGGCATCGAAACCCTCAAGTATTACCTGGTGCTGGTCCCTTCCGATCCCTCCATCCCGCTGGCGGTGGCCTTCTTCTGGGTGGATCCGCCGCTTCCCGTGGTCGCCGGCGTGAACCCGGCGGGAGGGGCATCCGACACGGCAATCCCGGTGACGATCTCCGGAAGCGGCTTCACCGGCGCAACCGCATTCCTTTTGGAAGGAGCGGCCGGGGACATCCTGCCGCTCGGGGGGCCGCAGGTCGTGGACGACGCAACCCTCTCCGCCACGATCCCGGCCGGCCTCGATGCGGGGGCCTGGAAGATCCGCATCGTGACGCCCGGAGGGGTCTCCGCACAGACGGTCGCCTTCACCGCCCTGGCGCCGTCTGCCGCCGCTCCCATGGTGAAGGGATTGAGTCCGGCCACCGGGTTCAACGACGTGGACAACACCTTCGTGGTCACCGGGAGCGGCTTCACCGGCGCCACCGCGGTGACCGCCCGCGGCGACGGCGACTTTTCCCTCACTTTCGTCCTGAGCGATGACACGACCCTCTTCGCCCAGCTCCCGGCCGGAACGCCCAACGACGTGTACGACATCCTGGTGCAGACTCCGGCCGGCCAGAACGCCGCCAGCAAGGTCAAGTTCCTCCTTTTCGATCCCGGCGTCTCGATCGACTACCTGGGAGACGGCTCGATCCTGGGCCTCAACGGCGACACCGTCACGGTGACCACCCCCTCTCTGGGGGCGGTCGTCGAGCGCGGCCGCCTGCGGACACTGATCCGTCTGCAGGATTTCGTGGTCCTGGAAAGCGACGACCGGGGCCCCGAAGGGAGTCTGGGACTCGAATGGGACGCGCAGGTGGCCGACGCCTTCGAAGGGACCGCCGCGACGGCCCTGGCGGGCATCGTCGCCGATCCTGCCGTGCACGGAGTCGATTTCGTCTTCCATTACAACGGGGTGGAGGCCTTCCGCGTCACCTGGGCCACCGATCCGGTGTCGGGAGAGCTGCTCCAGACCCTCACCTGGGACACGACCGACCCCTCTCTGCCGGGCAACGTCTGGGCGGTCGATTTCGGAGAGCTGGGCATTCCCGCCGGGCATTCCCAGCTTCTTGCGGCCGACGGCGGCTTGAAGGCCGACTGGATCGACCTTTCCTCGCCCCTCGACCGGCGGCATCCCAACAACTACGAGCTTCCGCTGGCCCTCTTCGAGGATCCCCAGGGCGGGGGCCTCGTATTCGACATGACCGCGGCGGGGGATCGGGCAGCGCTCCGGATCCGCTCCGCGCGCGGGGCGTCCGGACGATTCACCACCTTCCACGTCCGAGCCTCGGTGCACGAGCAGGATCTGCTCGGGGGAAGCCTCGGCCCCCTGCGCTTCTCCCTGCACGCGGGCGACTGGGCCGATGCGGCGGAAGCCTTCCAGAGCGGGATCCAAAACCCTCTCAAGCCTTCCTGGCACGAAAGCCTCTCCTTCGGCTTCGCCGGCCTGGGCACCTCCGTCGCGGTGCCAGATTTCGATCCCGAAACCCTCGAGGATCTGTTCACCTCGCTCTACGTCCCCGGGACCGCGCCCCCCTTTCCGAAGGACTTCCGCCTGTTCTACAGTCATGTGGCGGTTACGCAGACCAACGCCCAGCTTCCCGATTGGACGCCCTCCTCGCGTTTCGATCAGATCGGATCCTTCCTGCAGTCCCGGGGCTGGCGGAACATCCCCTACATGGCCACTCCGGGCGTGAACCGCAACCACCCGGTCTATCCCGCCTGGGCGCCCTACCGCCTTGCCCGCTGGGACAAGAACAGCCAGTCGGTCGTCTATTCCTGCTGGGACAGCGACAAGAGCGGCGACTGCGAGGACGATCCACTCGACTATTGGAACTTGAATGTGGATTTCCAGCCCTACCGGGCTTTCATCCTGGGCGAAGTCCAGGCCGGGATCGCGAACACCTTCCCCTTCGACGGGATCTTTTTCGACTTCATGAAGCCGAACGTTCCGCTGGACGACCGCAACCTGCTCACCGGCGATCCGACCGACGGCTACGTCAAGCTCGTGCAGGAATTTTCGGCCGCCATGGGGGGCCAGCCCAACGGGTTCGCCTTCTCCGGCGAGGACGTTTCCGCCTTCCTGGTGAATGCGGGAAACTTCCTGGGGCTGGTCCACCGAACGCCGCCGGGTAGCCTGGGCGCCGATCCCCTGAACGCCTTTTCCCCGTTCCACCTCCAGCACCCCCTCGGGTACCACATCCTGGCCGAGCAGAGCCGTTTCATGGCGACGCTCGACCTCGGCTCTCCGACGGTGCATCCCGCCCAGCACTGGATGGTGCGGCTTCCCATGCTGATCGGCGGCACGATCCCCACCGCCGGGGCGGAACTCTTCTTCGGCTTCCCGCCCGCCAGCCTCGGACCGGAGAGTCTCCGGATCCTGCAGCAGATCGCGGAGGACGGCTGGTACTGGGGGCTCCACCACGTGCATCCCTGGACCGATCCCAGTCCCTTGTGGGACGATTCCCAGACCCTGCGGGTCTACGAAGTGGACGGCCTCCCCGTGGCGCGCACAAAGGACTGGTTCGTGCGCAAGCTCGTCTGCGACCTCTACTGGGGCTACGGCGGCCGGGCCCCGAGCCAGGCGGAGCTGGACGATCTCGCCGGCCGCACCGGCTGCAACATCCTGGGCGTGTTCGCGGCCTTCTCCGAGGTGCGCGCGAAGTTCCAGAAGAACCCCACGCCCCCCTCCCAGATCGAGACGCGCCCGCAGGCGCGCCAGGCCATCCTGGCGGTCTTCCCCGCCTACCCGGCGCCCTGATCCCGAGGGAATCCCGAGATTCCCCGCCGCCCGGACCGGGTTCCAGGATTCCTCGGAAATTATTTTCCAAAACGAGGGTCCGTTTGCGGTGGAAGCATAGGGGAAGGTCTTCCCACCCGGAAGGCCTTCCTGTGACCCCTTCTGTGGGACCGGTGTGCCCGGTTCCGCGGGAGATCTCAGGAATCCGAGGCCAGGTGGGCCTGCGGCCCATCCGACCTCCCAGTCGAAGGAGGATTGCCGTGAAGAAGATCTTGCTCTTCTTGTTGTTGCTCACTGTTGCCATGGGGTCGGGAATGACCCTCATGGCTCAACAGAAGAGCGGTGTGGGTAACGCTGATTCCGTAAGCTGGACCTTGAAAAACCCTGGTCATGGGACAAGGTCGATCTTTCATGCGGGAGAAGCCAGCAAGGTGACGATCAAGGTGAATAAGATCGATCCTGCCAACCACTGCGTGACCGTACATGTGACCTACAAAGACCACTCCACTGAAGATGGAGAAGCCTGTCCAGGAAATGATTTTCCGGCCACCCAGAAAACGGATTCCAACGGAAATCCTATCAAGATCGACAAGGTCGATCTTTCAACAAACGCGGACAACGCCACGGGAACGGCTGTCATCGTCCCCTGAAGTAGTTTCGGGCCTGGCCCTCCTCCCATGGGGATCCGGGAGGGCCTGGCCCATTCCCTTCGTCCCATGCGATAGAATCCAATCGCGATTCCATGACTGGACCATGAACCGCCGCGTCCTCTTCCCCGGCTTGGCCCTTCTCGCAGCACTCCTGCTGCTCTTGTTCTCTTCCGGCTCTGGGAAACAGGTGAAAGAAGAGGCGCCTTTTTGGAAAAGGTCTGCTCCTTCGCCCTCCCTGCTGGAAGATGTGCCCGGCACTTCCCGCAAGGAGCGGGCGGCCGCCCCTCCGCCAGGAACCGTCTCTCCGCCGGTTGCCCGGCCGCGAGCCGGCCGCATTCTCCTCCGGGATCTCCCGATCCGCGTGGTGGACGGCCAAGGTCAGGGTATCGAAGGGGCTGCCGTGCGCGTCGCCCCCAAGTTCGCCCGGCGCTCCGATCCCGGCCTCCGGCAGGGAACCACCGGGCCACAAGGGCGGTGGAAGACCACGGTTCCCATGCTCCTGCCGCTTGAAATCAACGTCTCGGCAGACGGCTACTGGCCCACCCGCCTCGATGGAAACGTTTCCGAGAAGGAAACCGAGGAACTCGAAGTGGTCCTCGCCCCGCGGGTGGAATCGGCCTTCACCCTTCAGGTGGTGGACGAAACGAACGATTCTCCCCTGGCCGGCGCCCGGATCTTCACCGAGACCGACCCTCCTAAGCGGATCGGGACCACCGGAGGAGACGGTCGGCTGGCCGTTCAGCATCATCCCGCCGGCCAGACCCTCATGGCCCATGCGGGGGGGCACTTACCCCATCCGGTCTATCTGCCGGCGGGGGCGCTCGGGCCCGAGGTCGAGTTCCTGGTCAAGCTCGCCCCTCTGGCTCCCATCGAAGTGGTCTTCCAGGATGCCGAGGATTCCACTCCGCTTCATCCCCTTGCCGTACGCTTCCTGGCGCACGGCCGGGAGCTTCCCGCCAGTTTCGGGGACGGCGTCTGGGTGATTCCTCCGGTTCCGCTTCTCGCCTGGGAAACGCAGATCACCGTCGAAGCCAAGGGTTATCTGCCTTCCTCGTTCGATTTCAAGCCGGGCCGCAACGCCGTCGATCTTCAGCCTGCCGCCTCCCTGATCGTCCGCGTGCGGGGAGCGGCCTCGGGATTGCGGGTCGCGACGCGGCCGCCCGGGATCCCGGAGTCCACACCCCTCCATCCCGGCATCGCCGGGCCCGAATGGCTGGCCGACCTTCCGGATGTCCCGGCGGGCGACCTGGGGCTCTTCCTTCTCCGCGGTCCGGAGATCGTCGCGGCCCGGGAAGTCCCCGCGCTTCAGCCCGGCGAAGAGCGCGAGGTCCGCATCGCGCTCGGGGAAGGAGGGCCCTGGACGATCCGCGTGGACGACGAGGCCGGCCGGGCAGTGCCCGCCGCCCTGGTGCGGCTCCTGGGGGAGAACCTCGTGGACGAGGGGATCACGAATGAGGAGGGCCAGGTCGTCCTGCATGCCGGCACGCCCTCCTTCCTCGGGGTCCGTGCGGCGGAGTTCCTGCCGCACATGGTGCTCGATCCCCCGCTTTCTACGTCCCGCACCCTCGTCGTGAAGCTGGCAAAGGGGATCTCGATCCGCGGCCATATCGAAGGCCCGCCAGCACCCCAAGGAACCTGGAACTGGGCCGGGTGGACGATCGCCTGGTCCACCCCCGACTGGAAAATGGAGCCCTGGACCAACTACAAGGTCATGCAAGGGCTCCCGCCGGCGTCCCAGCACCTTGCCCAGCCTTTCTATCTGCCCTACGCGGGAAGTTTCCCTTACGCGGTCCAGCCCGACGGTTCCTTCCAGATCGAAGGGGTGGCCGACGTGGATCTCGAGATCAGCGCCCATCCGCCTCGCGGAAGGGGGCGTGCCGCCACGCGGATCCGCAAGGCCGGCTCGAAGGGGGAGGTCGTGCTGAAGGTGTCCAAGCTCCGCACCATCCTCTTTTTCGATCGTCCGCTGGAGAAGCGCGATCAGTTGTGGATGGCCGGCGTGGTGGGGAAGGAAGGGGAGCAGGCTTCCATCTTCAACTCCACGAGGAGCGATTCCCTCGAAAAAGATCTGCCTCTGGGACGGAGTTTCGTGGACGTCCAGGCCGAGGGCTACCAGGAGACCTGGCTCGAAATCTGGCGCGAGCCCGGGTTCAACGCCCTGGTCCGCTTCCGCCTGAAACCCCTGGTTCCCAGGGACGGCCGGAAGCCCGAGGAAACCGACATGATCCGGTTCCTGAAGGAAAGCGAAAAGAAGTCAAAGGCGAAGGGCTGGTAAGAAGGGAGGGGAGAACTCCCCTCAAGGCCGGCGCATGGAGACGCAGGCGTTGTGGCCGCCGAAGCCGAAGGCGTTGACCAGAAGCGCGCGGATCTCCATCTCCTTCGGGGCGCCGCGCAGCGGCGTGATGATGCACTCGGGATCGGGGTCATCGCAGGGGACCGTGGGCGGCACCGTTTTCTCCAGGATCGACTTGACCGCGAAGACGCAGTTGATGGCCCCGCTGGCCCCCATCGTGTGCCCGTACTGCCCCTTGGTGCTGGTCACCACCGGGCCTGGCTCCCCGCAGAGCGCGCGGATGGCCTTGCCCTCCATGACGTCGTTGAGCGGCGTTCCCGTGCCGTGGGCGAAGATTACGTCGAGGTCGGAAGGCGCGAGCCCTCCGTTTTCGAGCGCCAGGCGCATCACCTCCAGCGCGCCCGAGCCGTCGGGCCGCGGCTGGGTGATGTGGTAGCCGTCCGAGCCGGCGCCGTAGCCGCACAGAAGCGCCTTCACCGGAGCCTTGCGGCGTGCGGCGTATTCGGGGCTTTCCACCACCATCATCCCGGACCCCTCGCCCACCACGGTCCCCGCGCGCGCCTTGTCGAACGGCCGCAGCACGCGCAGATCCCCGTTCTTCGCCTTGGCCAGCGCGCGCGCGGCGCCCATGCCGCCCACGCCCACGTCGTCGGCGATGGCCTCGCTGCCGCCGATGAACACCACGTCGGCCTGCCCGCTCTTGACGAGCCCCAGCCCGATCCCGATCGCATCCAGACCCGAGGCGCAGGCGGTCGAGGTGGACCAGGCCGGCCCGCGCGTCTGGTAGGTGAGCGAGATGTTGCAGGCCGGTGCGTTCACCATCAGCCCCGGGATGGTGAAGGGGCTCATGCGGTTGGGATGGCCCTCGAAGACGTGCACGGCCGCCTTGTAGTACGACTTGGCCCCCCCGATCCCGGTGCCCACCACCACGGCCACGCGCCCGTCGGCCACCGGGGTCTCGAGGCGGGCGTCGGCCACCGCCTCCTGGATGGCGACCAGCGCCTGGATGGTCACCGGATCGAGCCGCTTCAGGGCGCGGGAGGTCATGCCGAGCCTTTCCACCGCCGGTTCGAGGCGGGCCTTCCCGGTGGGATAGGCTTCCAGGCCCTCCGCCTTGAGGGCCGCACCCATTTCGAGCCCGATGGTGCCTGCCAAGAGTTCCCGCCAGCAGGAAGCGACATCGGACCCCAGCGAGGTGACCAGCCCGATCCCGGTGATGCATGCGTAGGAGGAGGTCATGCGCAGCCCATTGTGCCCCTTCCGGCGCTCCGGGCCCAAAAAAAGCGCCTACTGCCCGGCTGGGGCCGCCGTTCCGCTCCGGATGGCCTCGATCTCTTCCAGCTTGCGGGGGATGCCCTTCGAGAGCAGCTCGTAGCCGTCCGCGGTGATGGCCACCATGTCCTCGATGCGGATCCCGAACCCCTCGTCGGGCAGGTAGATCCCCGGCTCCACGGTGAAGACCATGCCGGGCACGAATTGCGCCCCGTAGGCCCCGTCGTCGTGGGTGGCCATGCCGATGTAGTGGCTGGTCCCGTGCCACATCGCTCCGAACCCCCGCTTGGTCACGACCGCCTGGGCGGCGCGGCCGACGCGGCCGAGGTTGCTCCCCGGGCGGCATTCCTTGAAGGCCGCCTCCTGGGCGTCGTAGACCGCCTGGTAGGCGGCGCGCTGGCGCTTGCTGAACTTCCCGCTGACCGGCCAGGTGCGCGTGATGTCGCTGGCGTAGTGGTTGAACTCGGGCGCGTAGTCGATGAGCACCACCTCACCCGCCCCCAGTTTCCGCTTCCCCTCGGGGTAGTGGAGGATGCAGCTGTTGGGGCCCGAGCCGGTGATCGCCATGTAGGCCGGCCCCATGGCGCCGTCCTTCAGGAACTCGGCGGTCATGGCGGCCGAAAGCTGCCATTCGTACATCCCCGCCCGGGCCATGCGCATGGCCACGAGATGGGCCTTGCCGGCGATCTGGGCCGCCCTGCGCATGGCGCGGATCTCCTCCGGCGTCTTCACCATCCGCAGCCGGTCGAGCAGCACGGTGATGTCCTTGACCTCGACGCCGTGCTTCTCCGCGAACTTCGCGGCGAACTGCTCCTCGCGGGAGAGCCGTCCGTCGTAGGGATCGTTCTTCTGCACCTGCAAGGCCGTCTGGAGGTTGTCGCGGCTCATCACCCAGTTCTCGGCCGGGGC
>CAZQAP010000049.1:0-7759 GCA_964591365.1 uncultured Planctomycetales bacterium | reverse complement strand
CCTGCAAGGCCGTCTGGAGGTTGTCGCGGCTCATCACCCAGTTCTCGGCCGGGGCTTCCTGGATATAGAAACGGTGGTATTTCTTGGCCAGCCGGTCGAGCAGTTTCTCGAGCCCGCTCTCGTCCACTCCCGAACGGAATCCCCCGCCCTCCGAACCGAGCGACAGACAGTCCTCGATCCCGGTGATCTCGCGGGCCTCGTCGGGGTCGATAAGATCGCCCAGCCAGCGCTCCGAACCCGGGTTGACCGGGGGAACGAGGAAATATTCTCTTCCGCCCGGCTCCATGACCAGGACCGCGTTGGGCGTGGAGATGCCGGTGAAGTACCAGAAGTTGTTGTCCTGCCGGAATTCGCGGTAGTCGTTCAGGGTGGGGGCGCCCCGCAGGACGACCACGCCCTTCTTCACCTGCTCCATCAGGGCGGCGCGGCGGCCGGCGTGCCATGCGGCGGTGAAGAACGACTGCCCGCGGCCGTCCTCGGGGTTCTGTTGGAAGGGGGCCAGAAAGGCCAGAGCCAGGGTGGTGAGCAAAAACATGAGCTTCCTCCGGGGGCCGATTCTACGCGCACTTTTCAGGAATGCTGCGAGAATG
This sequence comes from uncultured Planctomycetales bacterium, assembly GCA_964591365.1. Classification (GTDB taxonomy): domain Bacteria; phylum Planctomycetota; class UBA1135; order UBA1135; family UBA1135; genus CAZQAP01. The sequence continues at coordinate 7,169 of CAZQAP010000049.1, read as the reverse complement.
GGCCCCGTGGAGCCGCCCGTCTACCTCGACCACGCCGCCACCGCCCCCCCGCTCCCCGAGGCCCTGGAAGCATTCGAACGGGCGGCGCGGGAGGCCTTCGCCAATCCGAGTTCGCTGCACGTCGCGGGAGCGGCGGCGGCGCGGGTGCTCGAACGGTCCCGCAGGGAGCTCCAGCAGGCCTTCGGGGCGGAGGGTTATCGGCTCGTCTTCACCGGCACCGGCACCGAGGGGAACCACCTGGGCATTCAGGGCCTGGCGCGGCGCACCGCCAGCGCCGCCCGCCGGGCCGGCGGGACGCCGCGCGTTCTGGCCGGCGCCCTGGAACACCCCTCCTCGCTGGAAGCGGCCCGCGCCCTGGCGAAGGAGGGCTTCCTTTTCGAAATCGTGCCCGTGGACGGCGAGGGGATCGTCCGGCCGGAGTCCCTGGAGCCTCTTTTGAAGGCCGACGTCGCCTTGGTGACCATCCAGTGGGGCAACAACGAACTGGGCGCCATCCAGCCCATTCCGCAGCTCGTGCGGCTCGTGCGCCGGCTTGCGCCGCATGCCGCCTTCCACGTGGATGCGGTCCAGGCGGCCGGCAAGATCGCCCGGCCGTTCGATTCCCTGGGGGCCGACAGCATCGCCGCGGCCGCGCACAAGATCGGCGGCCTGCGCGGCTGCGCGGCCCTCTTTTTGCGCGCGGACGGTCCGCTCCCCGAGCCCCAGTTCCTCGGCGGCGGCCACGAGGGCGGGCTTCGCAGCGGCACGGAGAACGTGGCCGGGGCGGCGGCCTTCGCCGCCGCAGCCCAGGTACGCGCGGCGCGGCTGGCCGCCGACCCGGAGCGCTACCGGAAGGTGCGCCGGGCCCTCTGGGAACGGCTTCGCGCCCGGCGGACCGACCTCGTCCTTCTCGGTCCGCAACGCGAAGAGGAATATCTCGGCTCGATCTTGAGCTTCGCGGTTCCGGGGGTTCCGGCTGAGCCGCTGCTCCACGCGCTGGAAACCGAGGGGATCCTGGCGGGGAGCGGCTCGGCCTGCAAGGCGCACGGGGGCGCGGCGGTTTCCCCCACCCACGCGGCCATCGGGCTCCCGCAGGCGTTGCGGAACTCGGTCCTGCGCTTCTCCTTCGACGGCAGCGAAGACCCCGCGATCCTGGACCGGATCGCGGAGGCCTTCGCGCGGGCCCTTCGGGCCCTGGCCGGGGCTCCTACGTCCCGCCGCTGAAGCCGGTCCGGCCCGTCAGCACTGGCTGAAGCCGCAGGAGTAGCACTTGCAGCAGCCTTCCTCGAAGACGAGCACCTCGGAGCAGACCGGGTTCGGGCACTTCACCTTGAAGGCCCCGCTCACGCCCGACCCCACCCGGCCCTTGCTGAAAGAAGAGCCGCGTTCGGTCTTGCCGTTGCCGCCGGCCACCAGGGCTTCCGGTTCGATCTCTCCCAGGAGGATCGCCCGCAGCCCGAACTTGGCCTTGGCGTGCAGGTACTTGTGCAGCGCCTTGGCCACCCCGTCGGGCAGGCTCATGATGCGCCCGTCCTTGGAGGGGACGGTCAGCGAGGAACCGATCCCCTGGAGCTGCTTCAGCGCCAGGTCGATCCGGCCTCCGCAGCGCAGGAACAGGGAGAGCAGGCGGCAGATCCCCTCCAGATCGGAGTTGGCGATGTCGCCGCCCCGTCCGAGCTGGGCGAAGACCTCCATCTCACGCTCGGTGCGCGGATCGACCGAGATCTTGACGTGCATGTTGCCGAAGGGGGTCATCTGCCGCACGCGCACACAGGGCATCACTTCCGGGAGGGTGGCGGGAGTGATTTCAAGCGGGGCGGCCGGCGCGGCGGGGGCCTTGCCGCTCTTCCCCGCCAGGGCCATCGGCTGCATGTCGCGGCACCCGTCGCGGTAGACCGTGATCCCCTTGCAGCCGCTCTCGAAGGCCAGCAGGTAGGCCGTGCGGACTTCTTCGACGGTCGCTTCCGAGGGCAGGTTGATGGTCTTGGAGACCGCGTTGTCGATGTGCGTCTGCCAGGCGGCCTGCATGAGGATGTGGTCGTGCGGCACCACGTCGTGGGCTGTCACGAAGACCTCTTTCATGGAGCCGGGCAGGTTGGTGTGGGACAGGGAGCCCTCTTCCAGGACCTTCTCGACGACCCCCTCGATCTCCTTCTCCGAGTAGCCGGCCTCCTCCAGACAGCCGCGGAAATCCTGATGGACCTCCTTCATGACCACAGGCTTCCCTTCGGCATCCTTCATGACCTGGCGCTTGAAGGCCAGCGAGAAGAGCGGTTCGATGCCCGCCGAGCAGCCCGCAATGATCGAGATCGTGCCCGTCGGGGCGACGGTCGTGAGCGTGGCGTTGCGCCGGGGCGCGCCGCCTTCCTTCTCGGGCCGGGAGCCCTTCCAGGCCAGGAAGGCGGGCCGCTCGCCGTCGGCCACCATCTTTTCGGAGGTGCGGGTGGCCACGTCGGTCAGGCGCTTGGAGAGGGCCCGGCCGATCTCGAACGATTCGTCGGAGCCGTAGCGCACGCCCAGCTTGTAGAGCAGGTCGGCGAATCCCATGACGCCCAGACCCACGCGGCGCTCCTGGTCGGCGCGCTCGCGGATCTGGGGGATGGGGAAGCGGTTGATCGTGACCACGTCGTCGAGGAAGCGCGTGGTCTCGGCCACGACCTCGTCGAAGGCGTCCCAGTCGATCTTCTCCTCCCACGGCGCGCCGCCGGAAGCCCCCTTCTTGAAGAAAGCTCCCAGGTTGATCGAGCCCAGGTTGCAGGACGAGTAGGGCAGCAGCCACTGTTCGCCACAGGGGTTGGTGGCCTCGTAGTCGCCCAGGTTGGGGACCGGGTTGCTGGCGTTGGCGCGGTCGATGAAGAGCAGCCCCGGCTCGCCGTTCTTCCAGGCGTGCGCGAGGATCAGCTCGAGCACCTCGCCGTAGGTCCAGTAGGCGCCCTTGGGATCGGGCCGGTTCTTCTCGAAGCCCTCGTAGTCGGCTTCGCTGATCCGGCGGCCCCCTTCGGCCTTCTTGAGCCAGGCGTTGCAGCGGTTGCGGGGGTTGGTGACCACCACGCGCTCGCCGGGCTGCTGGGAAGCCTTCCGCATCCAGTCGTCGGTCACGGCGACGGAGACGTTGTAGTTGGTCCAGCGCGAGAGGTCGTCCTTGGCGCGCACGAACTCGACCACGTCGGGGTGCTGGCAGTGCAGCACGCCCATGTTGGCCCCGCGCCGGAAGGCGCCCTGCTGGATGGCGTCGGTGCCGGCCGAATAGGTGTCGATGAAGGAGAGCGGGCCGCTGGTCGTGCCGCCGCTGGTGGCCACGATGTCGCCGTCGGGGCGCAGGCGCGAGAAGGAGAAGCCGGTGCCGCCGCCAGCTTTCTGGATCAGGGCCACGTTCTTGAGGGTCTCGAAGATCCCGTCGATCGAGTCCTCGACCGGCAGCACGAAGCAGGCGCTCAACATGCCCATCTCGCGGCCCGCGTTCATGAGGGTGGGCGAGTTGGGCATGAAGGTGCCGGTGGCCATCAGGTTGTAGAAGCGGTGCGCCCACTCCTCGCCGCGGGCGGGATCGGCCTGGTACTCGGGGGCCGCCACCGCGCTGGCGACGCGCCAGAAGAGCTGGCGCGGGGTCTCGACCACCGTGCCGGTCTTGGGATCCTTCTTGAGATAGCGGTTGCCCAGGACCTTGCGGGCGTTCTCGGTGAGGACGGGTTCGGCGAGGTCGGCCGGCATCGGAGCGGCGGCGGGGATCTCCTCGATCCGGGGGCTGCCGTTCTTGGGGGTCGGGCGGACTTTCACGGTCAGGTTTCGACGGGGCTGCAGACCGGGCACTCTTCTTCTACCTCCTGGACTTACGGGCGGAAAGGGGGGGACTCCATGGTTTCCTGCCGCGGCCGGGCCGGCGGCGGGGGGCGGAAAAACCGGCTCTCTGCCACGGGAACGGACCCCGACGGGGCAACCGTCGAGCATAGCGCGGAACGCCGCCGCTGCCCAGCCCTCTTCCCCAGGATATGGGGGCCGCTCCCTTCTCCTCCCCCCAGACCTTGGGGGACCTGGGGAAACATTGCGGACAACCCGGGGAAAACCTGGGATTCCCCTTTTGGAATCGCGAGGCTCCGATCGGAGCCTCCTCTTCCAGCCGCGCCCGGAACACCACGGCGAGCGTCTTGTGCCGGCCGAAGGGCGGGTTACGGACAAACATCCGTTCCCGGAGAGCCGGGGACGCTGCCGTGTCCGCCATGGTTCGCAGGAATTCCAGCCCTCTGTCCGTGACCGCCCTCCTCTTGGGCGGCGGGGCGGTGGGCGCCCTGCTGACCCTGGCTCTGGTCCAGGGTCCCCAGCCGGCGTCCTCGCCGGCGACGGACGCGCTCGAAGAGCAGATCTCGCGCCTGGACGCGAGTTCGGAGACCCTGTCGGAGAACATCGACCGGTTGGAAGCCCGCTTGGATCAAGCGCTCGCCCGGTTGGATCAACGTTTGACCGAGAGAGTGGAACTTCCTCCACCGGTCGGGCAGGACGCCGAGCCTGCGCCCAAGGAAGACGGAAGTCAGGGAGAAAAAGCGGGAGGAAAGGAAGAAGGGAAGTTCGAGTGGATCAAGGTAATCAACTCGGGCATCGCGCGCGTTCTCGTGGAACGGGGCCTCACCCCCTACGATCCCCAGGTCGCCCCACTCGTCAGGAAGGCGGGTGATTCACTTCGGAAAATCGAGACTTCGTATTTGGAATCCACATCTCGATTGCAAAAGCTCTATCAGGAACAAGGGATGGATGCTGCGGATTTACAAGAACGCTTAAGCCCGATTTTCGATGAAAGGAACAGACGGCGCAAGATCATCCTCGAGAAGCTGGCTTCCGCGCTGGACGCTCTCTTGAAGGAATGAGATTCCACTGGGAACCCGCCCTCGGGTTTTCAATTTCCTTTAGGGGGCAGAAAACTGTCCAGGGTATTCTTTATTTCCTGAAACGGTTTGTATTCAACAGGTGCTTCCTTGTCCGTCCCGAAGGCATGATTTGTCCAAAGGGAATGCCCGAGACTGCCGTCCTGTCTTACGAAGAATGTAATTTCGTAAACCTGGAAATCGTTGCCGTTCTCTCTGGTTTCGAAAGACCATGCGTGGACCATGGGAACACCTGAATCTGCCAAATCCTCGAAATAATCGCGCGCATGCTGAGCTGAATCAACTCCCCCAGCATCGACCCCACCAACGGCATACTGAATTCTCCCGCGATCCATTTCCAATTTGAAATTCAGTTCCACATTCCTTAGATAGGGAAGGAATTCGCCTTTCGCAAGGGGAACCGGGATACTCACGTCATAGGTTTCGTGGACCGTGTCGAAGGAAAACGAAAAGAGCCCCCCAGGGCCTTCCCCGAGAATCTTCCCGTCCTCCTCATGAACGCTTTCTGGATTCACCCCCGTTTTCAAAACTTCCTGGAAAAGGGCTGTTTGCTCCTTGTAATCAACGAGCGCAGGGTTGCGAAGGTTATCGAGGAGGCGAACCATTCTTTCACGCAATCCGGGGTCCAATCCTTGGGAGGGGTTTTCCTTTCGGGTGTCGGGAATTCTCTTTTGCGGAAGTCTCACACCTTTCCTTTCCACTTTGGCGGAAAGAGCAGAATCTGGGCGAACAGTTTCGGAATCCAGAAGACTCCTGCTTCCAATTGCCGGATCAGGCATAGGGTGGTTCGTGCCATTGCGCGAAGATTGGGATTCTTGAAGGAGAATGATCAGGACCAAGAGGGACAGAAAGGCAAGAACTCCCAACAATTGTGATCTTTTCTTCATGAGCAGGGCCGCATTGTTTCGATGGTTTTCCCCAAAGGAATCATAGCTTCTCCCCTTTCTGGGAAACCTGGGCAGCTGCGGCTGAAGAAGAACACCGAGGCAAGAACACCCAGAAAGAATCCTTCAGCATTTTTGCCGCAGCCACCCTTTGATTACCTGATCTTCGAGGAAGGAATCAGGTCCTCCTTTCAAAGAGTTTCAGGCGCCAATTGAAGTCCATTCCTCCACCACATGATCACCATTACCAGCCAGATGCACTGCTGCCGTTACCGTGGTTCCCACAGTCGCATCTTCACTGAATTTGGGTTCGTGGTTCTGCCTTGCGACCAAAGTCACGTCAGATTGTCCATCTCCGTTGGTGTCCAAGCCCCATTGGTCAAAAACACCATTGCCACTCCGATCCGCAGCACTCACGATTGTACCGTGGAAACTTGTCGTAATCCCAGTTCCTTGGAACGCCATGACCGGAACGGCCAGGAGCCCAAGAAACAACAGGAGAGCAAGCGTCTTCATTTATTTTCCTTTTGTTTGTCTGGTTTTTTTGGCGACAAGCCTTGCGGCTCATCTAAAAAGGTGTATACCCCCCCCCCACTCAATCCTCTGTCAACAGCCATGGCTTGGAAAACCTCCCATCCCTCTCTTCCTCTGAAGACTCCCAGGGCAGAAGCCCTTGATTCCAGGCGTAAATCTACGATTCCTCTTTTGGAAAAAATTGCGCTTCCGGGTTTCGTGTGCAAAATGGCTTTTTCGGTGGTTTCCGAGGAGGTTCCCCTCTGGGTTGGAAGGGGGTCAAGGAACTGCGGGGCGGGTCGGAGGGATCTCCCCGGTGTCGGAGAATCCTGGGGGGCGAGGATCTCCGAAGAGGAAGACAAGAATCCGGGCCTCCGGGCGGATGGAGACTCCACCCCGAAAAGGCCGATGCCGGACGACGGCCCGGGTTTCCGGATGGCGTTCCCCCTCTTTCTTCTCCGCGTCTCCGCGTCTCCACGGTTTGTTTTTCTTCCGTTTTCCTCCCCCTGCCCAGGGATCGCCCCACGCGCCGAGGGGCCGGCCTCTCCCAGGTCCTGGCTTTCCCGTGGCCAGGAAAGCCCTGGGAGCGGAGGATCTCCCAAGAAAAAGAAAAACCGCGGAGACGCGGAGAAGAAAAAAAGAAAGCCGACTCCGACTCCCTGCCGGCGCAAGGCTCCAACCGGAGGGGGTCCGCCCGGCGCTGCGTGTTCCGCCTCCCCCTCCCTCGTCCGGGTCTCCCCGGAGAGCGCCCAACGCACACGAAATCCGGAAGCCCCGAAAAAATTTCCCGGGTGCGCATGTCAGGCCTGCAGGTCCGCCACGGGCAGCCGCTTGCGCACCGCGGCGAGGACCCGGGCGGCTTCGAGGTCGAGGGCGCAGCGGAAGTGGCGCTTGGGGCAGGAGGGGCGGCCGTGGA
>CAZQAP010000048.1:4579-17987 GCA_964591365.1 uncultured Planctomycetales bacterium | reverse complement strand
CTGACCCGGACGGTGGAGGCCAAGGACCGCTACACCAGCGGCCACAGCCAGCGGGTGGCGCGCCTGGGGGTGGAGATGGGGGAATGGCTCGGCTTCGACAAGGACCGCCTGGAGATGCTGCACATCGGAGGCATGCTGCACGACATCGGCAAGGTGGCGGTGCCCGATGCGGTGCTCCTGAAGCGGGGTCCCCTGGACGACGAAGAGTACGAGGAGATGAAGAAGCACCCCATGGCCGGGGACCGGATCCTGGGAGTCATCCCCGGTCTGCGGGACATGGCCGACATGGCCCGCTCGCACCACGAACGCTGGGACGGAAAGGGGTATCCCCTCGGGGTGAGCGGCGATGCCATTCCTCTCGAGGGCCGCATTCTGGCGGTGGCGGATGCCTATGACGCCATGGTCACCAAGCGCAGCTACAAACCGGCCATGCCGGTCGAGGAGGCCCTGCGGCGCATCGAAAAGGACTGCGGCACCCACTTCGATCCCGAAATCGGGCGGCTTTTCGTTTCCATGAAACGCAACGGCCAGGGCTACAAGGCCCTTCGCCGGGAGCCGGGAGAGCGGGAGGGGCTTCCGGCGGGATCGGAGGGGTCCGCACCGCTTGTTGACCCTGCCGCAAGGGTCTAGGACACTGTTCCCACCGCCCGGGGCCGCATCCCCCCTTCCGGCGGGCCGGGAGCATGTTCCAAAAACACCGCAAGGCCTTCCTCGAAGGCATGGAGGCGGGAGATCTGGCCCTATTCCCCGGGGCCGGACTCGTCACCCGCAACCATGACATCGAATTCCCGTTCCGCCAGGAATCGGGTTTCTACTACCTGACCGGGTTCCAGGAACCGGATGCGATCCTGATGCTCGCCCGGGAGATCCCCGGCGTTCCGGCGGAAACCCTCTTCGTGCTGCCCCGCGATCCCGAACGGGAGACCTGGACCGGCCGGCGGATGGGCCCCGAGGGGGTGCGCGAGCAGCTTGGATTCGAGGCCGCTGCTCCGGTGGACGAGGCCGAGGAGACGGTTCTTGCCGCGCTCCCCAAGGCACGGCGCCTCTGGTACCGGCTGGGCGACCACGCCGCGCTCGACAAGCTGGTTCTCTTCGGTCTGAGCGATCTTCGCAAGAAGGTGCGTCTGGGCCTGGCCCCGCCCTCCATCCTTCTCGATCCGGGCGTCCTGCTGAATGAGCTGCGCCTGTTCAAGAGCCCCGCGGAGGTGGACTGGATGCGGCGGGCGGCGGCCGTCTCGGCCGAGGCGCACCTCCTGGCCATGGCCCTGGCCGCGCCGGGGGTCTGGGAATACGAAATGGAGGCGCTGCTGCACTACGTCTTCCGGCGTCACGGCGGAGACGGCTGGTCCTATCCCTCCATCGTGGCCGGAGGTCCCAATGCCTGCATCCTTCACTACAGCACCAACCACTGCCGCCTGCGGGACGGCGACCTGGTGCTCGTGGATGCGGGGGCGGAATTCGGCGCATACGCCGCCGACATCACACGTAGCTACCCGGTCCGTGGAACCTTCACCTCCGTCCAGCGGGACGTCTACCAGATCGTGCTCGAAGCCCAGAAAGCCGCCATCGAGAAGGCCGGGCCGGGCATCGCTTTCCACGACGTGCACGCGGCCGCCCTGCGGCGGCTCTGCGAAGGGCTGCGGGAACTCGGCGTCCTGGCGGCGCCGCTGGACGAGATCCTGGAGAAGAAGCTCTACAAGGACTGGTACATGCACAACACCAGCCATTGGATCGGGCTCGACGTCCACGACGCCGGCTTCTACCATCGGGAAGGCCGATCCCGGCCGCTGGAGGAGGGGATGTGCCTGACGGTGGAACCCGGGCTCTATTTCCCCGCGGATGACGAGCGCCTGCCCGAGGCCCTGCGCGGGATCGGGATCCGCATCGAGGACGACGTCCTGGTCACCGGAGGGGGCCGCGAGGTCCTGACCGTGGCCACCCCCAAGGAGGTGGCCGATGTCGAGGCGGCCTGCGCCGCCGAACGCATCATGCCGCCGACCCTCGACGCGGAGCTGGTGAGCCAGTGAGCGACAACGCCCTCGAACTGACGCGCATCACCAAGATGTTCGGAAACTTTCGGGCCGTGGACGACCTGACGCTCACCGTGCCGGTCGGAACGGTCTACGGCTTCCTGGGGCCCAACGGGGCCGGGAAGACCACCACCATCCGGATGATCCTGGAGATCATCAAGCCCACCAGCGGAACGGTTTCCGTCCTGGGGCATCCCTCGGCCATGGACGTGCGCAACCGAATCGGCTACCTGCCGGAGGAGAAGGGTCTTTACAAGAAGATGAAGACCTGGGCGATCATCGCCTATTTCGCCGGGCTCAAGGGGATGGACCGCAAAAGCGCCAAGAAGCGCGCCTTCGAGCTGCTGGAGCGCTACGGTCTCAAGGATTTCGCCACCGCCAAGACCGAGGCGCTTTCCAAGGGCATGGGCCAGAAGGTCCAGGTGCTGGCCTCCATCGCGCACGATCCCGATTTCGTGATCCTCGACGAGCCCTTCTCGGGGCTCGACCCGGTCAATCAGGAAGTCATGGAGGAGGTGATCCGCGACCTGGCCGGCCGCGGCCACACGATCATCTTCTCCACCCACGTGATGGAGCACGCCGAACGGATCTGCGACCGGATCGTCCTGATCGCCAAGGGGAAGAGCATTTTCGACGGCACCATCGGCGAGGCCAAGCGCACCATCCCGCGCCGGGTGCGCATCCAGGCGGAGGGCGACATCACACCGCTCACCCGGCTGCAAGGCGTTCTTTCCACCATCGGTCTGGATGCCAAGGGCCATCCCTTGGACGGTTCCGGGGAGGCTCCGGTCTTCTGGGAACTTCAGATCCATGAAAACATGGATCCCCAGGCCATCCTTCAGGCCGCCTTCCAGAACGGGATCCGGCTGCACAGCTTCGACCGCACCGATCCCTCGCTTCACGACGTCTTCGTCCACCTGGTCGGCCCCGAGGGCCGGGAGGCGGCCCACCGATGAGAAATGCCCTGCTGGTCGCATTCCGCGAGTACGCTGAGAACGCCAAGACCAAGGGGTTCTGGATCGGGCTGCTGCTTTTCCCGGTCATGATCCTCATCGCCATGCAGGTGCCCCGCTTCCTGGAGGAGCGGGCCACGCCCACGCGCCATTTCGTCCTGGTGGACCAGTCGGGGATGTTCCAGGAGGTCATCGACCGGCAGCTCGTCCGCTTTCAGACGCGCAAGAAACAGGAAGCCTTCCAGAAATACGTCCAGAAGTACAGCAAGGAATCGGTCTTCAACGACCAGGGCAAGATCGATCTTGAATCGCTTCCCGCCGAACTCGCCGATCCGGAGAAGATCTTCGAGAAGTTCAGCCAGTCGAACCCGGAGTTCCTCGACTCGCTGGGAACCGAGTCCGGATGGAAGGCCTTCACCTCGCGGATGGAGCCTCTTCTCAAGAAGGACCATCCGCCGTTCAAGGAGCCGCGCCTGCGCTTCCGCAAGGTCGGTCTTCCCGAAGAACTGGCCGGCGAGAAGGATCCTGAAAAACTGGGCCAGGCGCTGAAGCCCTATCTCCTGGGGGACAAGAAGATCGAAGTGGACGGCGAGGAGGAGACCCTCTTCGCCGCCGTCCTGATTCCGGCCGACATCGAAAAGCAGATCACGCGCGGCGGGCTTGCCGGGCTGAACGGCCTGACCGGCGGGAAGGGGGCCGCCCAGGGCATCCAGTACTGGTCCTCCAACCTCACCGACACCGACCTGCGCAGCGAGGTGGAGCGGGCCGTCAACGACGAGGTCCACCGCACGGAATACCTGAGGCGGGGCGTGGACGCCAGGACGGTCCAGGAGATCCAGAACACGCGGGTCCCCGTTTCCAGCCTGAATCCCAAGAAGGAGGAGGGCAAGGAGAAGGTCAGCCTGGCGGACGTCATCCGCCAATGGGCGCCGGTCGGGTTCGTCTACCTGCTCTGGATCGCCATCTTCACGGTGGCGCAGATGCTGCTCAACAACACCATCGAGGAGAAATCGAACCGCATCATCGAGGTGCTGCTCTCCTCGGTGACGCCCTGGGAACTTATGGCCGGCAAGCTGGTCGGCATCGCCGCCATCGGACTGACCATGCTGACCACCTGGATCGGATCGCTCGTCCTGGTCCTGGCCTGGAAGGCGGGGCCGGAGGCCGAGTGGGCCGTGCAGCTCTTCGCCGTGGTGAAGACCTCGGGGCTGCTTCCGGCCTTCGGGCTCTACTTTCTGCTCGGCTACCTCATGTACGCGGGGCTCTTCCTCTCGATCGGGAGCATCTGCAACACCTTGAAGGAGGCCCAGAACTTCATGGGGCCGGTGATGCTCATCATGATGGTGCCGCTTCTGACCATGATGTTCATCCCCAAGGATCCCAACGGCACCCTGGCCACGATCCTTTCCTGGATCCCGGTCTACACGCCCTTCGTGATGATGAACCGCGCGGCCGCCGACCCGCCGCTGTTCGACATCGTGGGCACCCTGATCCTGATGGTCATTTCGACCGTGGTGGTTCTGTGGCTCTCCGGCAAGATCTTCCGCATCGGCATCCTGCGCACCGGCCAGCCGCCCAAGATCCTCGAACTCATCCGCTGGGTGCGCGGAAAATAGAAGTACTGTGCCGGAGCAATTTGTTCACGATTCAGGCTTGAATAGTTAAATGGCCCCTGAATCCTGAACAAATTGCTCCGGCACAGTACTTTCGCTATCTTTCCCCCCGCATGCCCGTCCCCACCCCGTTCCACCAGCGCACGGCCGCCCTGTGCGAGAGCCTGCGCTGGAAGGACTGGGCCGGGCATTTCGCGGTCTGCTCGTACGGGGTGCTGCACGACGCGGAGTATTTCGCCATCCGCCACGCCGCCGGGCTGCTCGACGTAACCCCGCTCTTCAAGTACGAGGTCCGGGGAGCCGGCGCGGCCCCGTTCCTGGCGCGGGTGATGGCGCGCGACATCCGGAAACTCGGAGTGGGGCGGGTCACCTACTGCCCCTGGACGGACGAGGAGGGCAAGACCCTCGACGACGGCACCATCACCCGCCTGGAGGAGGAGCGCTTCCGCGTGACCTCGGCCGAGCCCGCCTTTCAGTGGCTGGCCGCCCACACGCGGGGCTTCGAGGCCGAGGTGCGCGACGTCACCGAGGAAGTCGGAGCCCTGGCGCTCCAGGGCCCCCGTTCGCGCGCCATCCTCGTGGAGGCCTGCGACGGGGACATCGCGAACTTGCGTTTTTTTCGCGCCACGACCGGTTCCATCGCCGGCCAGACGGTCGAGATCACCCGCACCGGCTACACCGGCGATCTCGGCTACGAGATCTGGGTGCCCAGGAAAGGAGCCCTTGCGGTATGGGACGCCCTGATGGAGGCCGGACGTCCGCACGGCCTTCTGCCCGCCGGTCTCGACGCCCTCGACATGACCCGCATCGAGGCGGGGTTCATCCTCCAGGGGGTCGACTACTTCAGTGCGCGCGACTGCCTGATCGACCCGCAGAAGTCCTCTCCCTTCGAGGTGGGACTCGGCTGGGCGGTTCAGCTCGAACGCGATCCCTTCCTGGGCCAGGCCGCCCTGCGGGAGGAGAAGCTCCGGGGTCCGGGCCGCGCCCTGGTGGGCCTCGAGATTGACTGGGAGGAACTGGAACGGCTCTACGAGCGGGCCGGGCTCCCGCCCGCCCTCCCCTCCTGCGCCTGGCGCAGCGCGGTGCCGGTCTACCACGGCTCGCGCCAGGTGGGCCGCGCAACGAGCGGCACATGGTCGCCGACCCTCAAGAAGAACCTCGCTCTTGCCAGCGTGGAAGCACGCTTCGCAGCCCCCGGCACCGTGCTTCGGATCGAGGCCACGGTGGAATACGAACGCCGCACCGTCCCGGCCAAGGTGGCCGCGCGGCCCTTCTTCGACCCCGAACGGAAACGGGCCTGATGACGGCATCCTGGGACACGATCCTCATCGGCGGGGGCCACAACGCGCTCACCTGTGCCGCCTACCTCGCCAAGGCCGGGCAGAAGGTGCTGGTGCTCGAGCAGCGGCACGTCTTGGGCGGGGCCGCGGTCACCGAGGAGATCCATCCGGGCTTCCGTTATTCGGTCTGCTCCTACGTGGTGAGCCTCCTGCGGCCATGGATCATCCGCGATCTCGATCTGGCGCGCTTCGGACTCGAGATCCTGCCGCTCGAGACGACCTTCACGCCGTACCCGGACGGAAGTTCGCTCTGCCGCTGGGGCGAGGCGGCCCGCACGCGCCGGGAGATCGCGCGCCTGAACCCGCGCGACGCCGAGGTCTATCCGCGCTTCGGCCGCATCATGAGCGAGCTGGGGCGCTTCGTGAAGCCGCTCATCGACGCGCCGGCCCCGGATCCGGCCTCCTTCCATCCGGGGGAACTGCTCGACGTGCTGCGCTTCGCGCGGCGCTTCCAAGGCCTGCGCGAGGACCAGCGCGTGCTGCTCGTCAAGATGATGACCATGAGCGCGGCCGATTTCCTCGACGAATGGTTCGAATCGGACGCCCTCAAGGGGCCGATGTCGGTCAGCGGCATCATCGGCACCTTCCTGGGCGTGCGCTCGCCTGGGACCGCCTACGTGCTGCTGCACCACTACATGGGCGAGATCGACGGGGTCTTCCGCTCGTGGGGACTTTCCAAGGGTGGAACCGGCGGAATCAGCCTGGCGCTGGCACGTGCCGCGGAACATCACGGCGCCGAGGTGCGTACCGAAGCCCCCGTCGAGAAGATCCTGCTCGACGGCGACCGGGCCTCCGGCGTGGTTTTGGAGGGCGGCGAGGAGATCCGTGCCGCGCGGGTGGTTTCGGGCGTCGATCCTGTGCGCACCTTCTTCAAGATGGTGGGGGGGGAGCACCTGCCGGACCGTTTCGTGACCGACCTTCGCCGCTTCAAGCTGCGCGGGAGTTCCGGCAAGGTGAACCTGGCGCTCGATGCGCTGCCTGAATTCGCCTGCCGTCCCGGCGACGGCCCTCATCTGCGCGGCGACATCACCTTCGCACCCAGCGTGGCCTACCTGGAGCGCGCCTTCGACGATGCCAAGTACGGCGCCTGGTCGCGCCGGCCCTTCATCGACATGGTCATCCCCTCGCTCACCGATCCGAGCGTGGCTCCGCCCGGCAAGCACGTGGTGTCGTGCTTCGTCCAGTATGCGCCCTACAACCTCAAGGAGGGCCCCGAGGCCTGGCCGGAACAGCGCGAGGCCTTCGGCGACGCCGTGGTCGACGTGCTCGAGACGTACATGCCGGGAATCAAGAACCTGGTGTTGCACCGGCAGGTCCTGACCCCCTGGGATCTGGAGCAGGAGATCGGGCTCACCGAGGGCAACATCTTCCACGGGGAATTGAGCGTGGAACAGCTCGGCTTCCTGCGGCCGGTTCCCGACTGGGCGCGCTACCGCACGCCGATCCGGGATCTCTGGATGTGCGGCTCGGGCACCCACCCCGGCGGGGGGATCATGGGTGCGCCGGGGGCCCTGGCGGCACGCGCCATCCTGGGGGGGGGGCGCCGGTGAAGACCGACGCCGTGGTGATCGGAGGCGGCGTGAACGGCCTCACGGCGGCCGCCTATCTGGGCCGCGCGGGCCACAAGGTCGTGGTGCTCGAACGCGCCGAGCGGATCGGCGGCCTGGCCGCTTCCGAGGAGTTCCATCCCGGCTTCCGCTCGCCCGGCGTGCTCTTCGACACCACCTGCGTGCGGGGCTGGGTGGTGGCGGGGCTGCGGTTGAAGGAGCACGGGCTTCGGTTCCGCGAGCAGGCGCCGGCCGTCTTCGGGCCCGCCGCGGAGGAGGGAGGTCCGGGCATGCTGCTCCCCGCCGGCCTTGCGCCCGCAACCCCCCCCAGGGGGGGAGACGAAAAGGCCTGGGAGGCGTTTCACGCCTTTGTCGGGCGCGTGGGCCCCTTCGTGCGCAAGCTTCTCGACTCGCCGCCTCCCGATCTCGATCCACACGGCATCGGAAGCCTGGCCGACGTGGCCTGGAAGGCCGTCTCCTTGAGGCGCCTGGGGCGGGACGACATGACCGAACTGGTCCGTCTGGCTCCCATGTGTCTGGCCGACTGGCTCGACCATGGGTTCGCGGATTCCCGGCTCAAGGCGCTGTTCGCCGCGCCGGCCCTGACGGGCGTCTTCGGGGGTCCCTGGTCGCCTGGGACCGCCATCCTGCTCCTCTTCCATCTCGCCACGGCCGGCCCGGGAATCGCCGGCGGCGCCCCGGCCCTGGTCGCGGCCCTGGAGCAGGCCTGCCGGGCGGCCGGAGTGGAACTGCGCACCCACAGCCGGGCCGCGCGCATCGAACTGGACGGCGGGCAGGAGGTGCGCGGGGTGACCCTGGCCGGCGGCACCTTCCTCGAAACCGGCACCGTCGTGGCCACGTGCAGCCCGCGGATCACTTTTCTGGACCTGCTCGATCCGGGTCTCCTTTCCGACCGGCTGGAGGGACGGGCCTCCCACTTGCGCTGCCGCGGCACCGAAGCACGCATCGATCTGGCCCTCGACGGCCCTCCCGGATTCCGCGGGGCTCCGGCCGAGCCGCTGGAAGCAGCCCGCACCGGCGCCCATCTCGACGACCTCGAACGGGCCTTCGATGCGGCCAAGTACGGCGAACTTCCCGCGCACCCGCACCTCGAGATCCGCGTTCCCAACACGGCCGATCCCGCCATGGCCCCTGCGGGCGGCCACGTGGTCTCCGTGATGGCGCGCTGCATCCCGCGCGACCTCGAAGGCGGCTGGACACCCGAAGCGCGCGAACGGCTGGGCGATCTCGTGGTTCGCGAACTGGCCCGCTTCGCCCCTGGAGTGGAACAGCACATCCTCGCCAGGCGGATCCTCGCCCCCGCGGACCTGGAAGAGCGCCACGCTCTTCCCGGCGGCCACATCCTGCACGGGGAACCGGCCCTCGATCAGTTGTTGAGCATGCGCCCCTTCCCCGAGTGCGCGCGCTACCGGACCCCCATCCAGGGTCTCTTCCTGGGCGGCGGCGGAAGCCACCCCGGGGGGGGGCTTACCGGTGTGCCGGGGGCCCTGGCCGCCCGCACCATCCTGCAAGGGAAGCGCTGACCGCGCGGATCTCTTCCAGGAGCGCGCGCAGATCCGCCCTTCCGGTGAGCGGATGGATCAGGGTGACGCGCAGGAAGAGCCCGCGCGGAAGGCGGGTCTGCACCAGATAGAAGCGGCCGGCGCGGAGGATCCGCTGTCGAAGCTCCGCCTGGTGAGCGTCCAGGCCGGCGACCCCGGCTCGAATGTGCCGGAAGCAGACGATGTTGCTTTCGGGAGCGCAGGCCAACTCGAAATCCGCCGCCGTCTCCAGTTCTTTTCCAAACCAGGCCGCCAGTTCGAAGGAGCGCCGCACATGCTCGGAAAAGATGGCCGTGCCGTGCCGCCGCAGCGCCAGATAGAGCGGCAGCGCCTGGGCGGGGCGGGTGCACTCGAAGGTGCGGTGGCCCAGGTTGAAGTCTTCTTCCTCAGCCCCTCTTTGGTAGAGGTAATCAGCCTTCGCGCTGAAGGTGCCGAAAGCGTGCTTGCGCCGCCGGAAGAGAACTGCCGTGACGGTGTGCGGAACCAGCAGCATCTTGTGCGCGTCCCACACCACGGAGTCGGCCCGCCCGATGCCCGCCACGCGAAAAGCGTGGACGCGGCTCAAGGCCGCGCAGGCGCCGTGGGCGCCGTCCACGTGCATCCAGAGCCCGTGCGTTTCGCAGAAATCCGCCACCTCGTCCAGGGAATCGAAAGTTCCCGTCGGCGTGCAGCAGGCGTTGGCCACCACGCCCACCACCTTGCGTCCCGCAGCTTCCGCCCTCCGAAGCGCCGGTTCGAGTTCGGCTGTTTCCATGCGCAGGGCCGCGTCCACGGCCACTGGAACGAGGCCCTCCCGCCCCAGCCCCAGGATGCGCACCGCCCGTTCGATCGAGTAGTGCGCCGACTCGGGGACCAGGAAGGCGAGCGGCGGCCCGTCCGCAACCCCGTCTTCCCAGGTGTCGTGGCCGGAGCAAAAGCGGCGTGCTGCGAGGAGCGCGTGGAGGTTTCCAAGCGTGCCGCCGGAGGTGAGCACGCCGCCTGCCTCCGCTCCGAGGCCCAGGACTTCCACCATCCATCCGATCACGCGCCGTTCCATGGCCCACAGGACGGGGCCCATCTCGTAGACCGCCATGCCGTTGTTGACCAGGCGCCCGGCAAGTTCGGCCAGCGCGGCTTCGGGGAGCGGGACCGCCACCTGGTGCCCCACGAAGCGCGGGTGGTGCAGGTGCTGGGATTCCCGGAGAAAACGATCCAGCAGCTCTTCGAGGTCGCCGTCGCCGTGCGGGGAGAACCCCCCCGGCCAGGCCGCCAGCATCGCTTCGGGTTCCTTCCACGGCAGCACCGGCATCGCGGGGTCCCCGAGCGCGGCGGCCAGATGGTCGGCCAGGCGGTCCACGATGCGGTGGCCCTGGCGGCGGAAGGATTCCGGGTCGAAGGCGTCCTGCAGATCGGAGGAAGGCACGAGATCGGCGGCCCCGGCTGTCAGGCCGCGGGGATCCGCCCGCGTTCCTCCACCAGCTTGCGGAAGCGCAGGAAGAGATGGCGGGCGTCGTGCGGTCCCGGGGCCGCCTCGGGGTGGTACTGGACCGAGAAGACCGGAAGCGTCTCGTGGCGCAGCCCCTCCACGCAGCCGTCGTTGGCGTTCTTGTGGGTGACCTGCAGCCCGGTCCCTTCCAGCGAGGCCCCGTCCACTGCGAAGGAGTGGTTCTGGGAGGTGATGTCGATGCGCCCGCCCTCGAGTTCCAGCACGGGGTGGTTGGCCCCATGATGACCGAACTTCATCTTCACGGTCCCTCCGCCGAATGCATGAGCCAGGATCTGGTGCCCAAGGCAGATTCCCAGGACGGGGAGGCCCCGCTCCGCCAGCCGCCGGATGGTCTCATGCGCATAGGCCACCGCACCCGGATCGCCGGGGCCGTTGGAGAGGAAGATCCCCCGCGGCTGCATGGCCAGCACCTCTTCGGCGGAGGTGCGCGCCGGAACCACCGTGGGCGCAAAACCGCAGCCGACGAGAAGGCGCAGGATATTCCGTTTGATGCCGAAATCGAAGGCCACGAGCGGGAGCGGCTGCGCGTCCCCCGATTCGAAAAGCCCCCCCCCCTGTTCACCAGCGGCAGGGCCCTCGCTCCAGACGTAGGGTTCCTTGCAGGTGACCCTCTCCACCAGGTCGCGCCCCTGAAGCGAGGGATGGTTGCGGGCCTGGCGGACGAGTTCGGGTTCGCCTAGGGAAAGGGTGCTCACCACCGCCCGCAGCGCGCCCTTCGCGCGCAGTTTCAGGGTGAGTGCCCGCGTGTCGAGCCCCTCCAGGGCGACCACTCCGTGGTCCTTCAGGTAGTCGCCCAGGCTGGAGGTGGTGCGCCAGTTGGAGGGCCGCAGGGCCATCTGATGGATCAGGAAAGCCTCCATCCAGACGCGCCCGGATTCATCATCCTCTTCGTTGGCGCCGTAGTTGCCGATCTGGGGGTAGGTCATCACCACGCCCTGGCCGCAGTACGAGGGGTCGGTGAGGATCTCCTGGTAGCCGGTCATGGCGGTCTGGAAGACCAGTTCGCAGGCCCGCTCGCCGGGGGCGCCCACCGAGATCCCGCGATGAATGCTGCCGTCTTCCAGGGCCAGGATGCCGGGGGGGGAGGGGCCGTCCATGCGGGCATTATCCCCGGATCATGCCCGGCGGGGAGGAATTCAGCGGGATTTCGAAGAAGATCCGGGCTTCTTGCGGGCCTCGTACCAGCGCACCCAGTCGGAGGCGCTCGATCCGGGGTGCGCGCCGGTCAGGCGTTCCAGGGACTGGACGATGGTGCGGGTGATCTGGACCGAGAGGACGCGCACTTGGAGTACGCTCCCTTCAGAAAGGACGTCCACCACCGGGTCCGCGATTGCCGCGGCCTGGGCCACTTCAACGTCGAAATCGCGGATGACCGAGACCTGCCGTCCCGAGAAGATGAATGCGCCCGCGGAGCGGCCGTTCGAGGAACCGGCCTGTGCGGCCGCGGCCAAAGGGAGCATCAAGGCATCCACGGTGGCCGAGTTTCCGAAGCGGCCCAGGTAGGCCGCGGCCCGGACGCGGGGGGGCTCCTTTCGTTCGTGCCACAGGGCCAGGGTCCAGCGGCCCAGGGCCTCGGCGGGGTCGATCCCGGCCAGCGCACGGGCCCCGGCCAGGCGCACGGGCGCTTCGGGATCTTCCAGGCTGGTTTTCAGAAGCGGCCGCCTCAGATCGCGTTCCTTCTGGCGCAGGGCCGCGGCTGCAGCGGCGCGACGGAGGACCGGGTTGCGGGAGCGAAGTCCGCGGCGAAGATCGGCAAGCCCCAGCCGCCTGTCGGAGGGGACCGCAGCGGCCGGGATTTCGGAAAGAAGCCTGCCGGTGAGAAGGGCTCCCTCTCCCGGAGCGGCTTCGGCGAGGCGTTTCCAGAGCCAGGCGGTGCGGTCCTCCCAGGGGACCCGGGCGGGAACGGGATCGAGCCGGGCGCCGAACTTCTCCAACTCCGCGAAGAGACCTTCGCGTGCTTCGTCGGAAAGACCCGGCGGGGAGGCATCCGCCTCGTTCACCAATTCTCCAAGCAGGCCCCGCCGGGAGGCGCGCGCGACCCAGGCCTTCGGATCGGCTTCACGCATGGCGCGCAGGAGCTGCACTTCCCCGCTGGCGTCGGCGACTTCGGCCACCGGGTCGGCGGCGGTCTCCAGGCGCCCGAATGGGGTGGCCAGGGAGAGGTCGCCGCGGCGGGCGCCGGGCAGGCATTCCACCCGGGCGCCCGAGGCCAGCACGGCCACCCGGACGGAGTTTCCCGCCGGATCGGCCTGGAGGCGGGGGAGCGGGGGGGAAAGCGGCAGGAGGAGCAGGAACGGGATCATCGTGCCACCCTCTAGTCCGTCAGTTGTCCGAAGGTTTCATGGCCTGTTCGTACCAGTGGACCCAATCTGCGGCGCTGCGTCCGGTTTCCCGGCCCGCCCAGACGTCGAGAGCCTTCAGGATGGCCCGCGTCACTTCCTCATCCAGGAGGGTCACCTTGAAGACCGAGCCCTGGTCCAGGACCTCGGTGTCGAAGGCGGTCCGCCCGAACCCCCGCGTCGAGACCATGTCCTGGCTCTCGCGTGTCGTCTGGATGGTCCTTTGGGCGAACGGGTAACGGGTGGATGACTTCCGGTCCCAGGCGCTCAGCACGTTGGCAAGGGCATGGACCGAATCGGGACCGCCGTAATTGCCGAGGTTTTCCGCGGCCCGCAGGCGCGGTTCCTTCTTGCCTTGCGCGAGGGCGAGAGTCCAGTACTGGCGCGCGTCATGGCGGTGGATCTGCCCGCAGGCCCAGGCCGCCGCGTCGCGAACGGCATGCTCCGGGTCGCGCAGCGAGACTTCAAGCAGCGGAACGATCAGATCGAAGACTTCCTGGCGCCCGGCCACGAGGGCTGCGGCCCGGCGCACGTGCAC
>CAZQAP010000048.1:0-4479 GCA_964591365.1 uncultured Planctomycetales bacterium | reverse complement strand
TCCTCTTCGAGCGCCTGCTGGACGCCCTTTTCCAATTCGGAGAGGAATCCTTCACGCGAAAGGGCTTGAAGCCACTCGGCCGGGATCTCGGCGGGGGAGGGGCGCAGCCCGTTGACCCGCTTGAGGGCCTCGGCCCCGTTGATCACGTGGTCGACCGGATCGAGCGGCGTGCGCAGGATCCCAAGGGGGGTCTTCACCTCCAAGGCGCCGGGGGAACAGGCCGGGGAGCATTCCACGTGCAGTCCTCCCCGGGTGACGGCCAGATAGACCGCCCCCTCCTCTGCGCGCTCCTGGCCGAACAAGGCCAGCAACGCCAGGGCCCCCTGTGCGAAATTCACGGCTTCAATCTACCCTTTTTCGGCCCTTCGGGCCCGCGGGAAAGGCCGGAAACCGCACGGGCGATGCGCCCGGCCAGGACCGCGCCTCCGAACCCGTTGTCGATGTTTACGACCCCCACCCCCGGAGCGCAGGAGTTCATCATGGCCAGGAGGGCCGTAAGCCCCCCGAAAGAGGCCCCGTAACCCACGCTGGTGGGCACGGCGATCACGGGCGCTTCCACCAGGCCCCCGATCACGCTGGGAAGGGCCCCCTCCATGCCGGCACAGACCACCAGGGCGTCGGCGGCCCGCAAGGTCCCGATATGGACCAGGAGGCGGTGGATGCCGGCCACGCCCACGTCGACCAGGCGGTCCACGCCGACGTCCATGATCTCCAGGGTGGAGGCGGCCTCCTCGAGGACGGGGAGGTCGCTGGTCCCGGCCGCGACGACGCAGACCTTGCCCTCGGGAGGGGGGGGCGGTTCCCGGCGCCAGGTGATCGTGCGGGCTGCTTCGTTCCAGCAGGCTTCCGGAAGAAGTTCCTGCACCGACCGGGCCTGCTCCGCACTGGCCCGGGTGGCGAGAAAACGGGCGTGGGCCCCGGCGAGAGCCGCAGCCGCTTCGGCCACCTGGCGCGAGGTTTTTCCCTGGGCGAAGATCACTTCGGGGAAGCCGCAGCGAAGATCGCGGTGGTGGTCGAGACGGGTTTCCCCCTCGCCGGGAAAGGGCAGGGCGGCGAGCTGTTCCAGGGCCTCTTCCACCCGGACTTCACCCGCGGCCAGACGCTTGAGAAGGCGGCCGAGGGCCTTGCGCGAGAACGGATTGCTTTTGAGCGGAGTCATCGTGCGCAGGCCTCCAGGTCCAGACCGGCAGTCCGGCCCGCCCGCAGCAGGAACCATCCCAGACCCGCGATCATGGCGGCGTTGTCGGTGCACTGCTCGGGGGGGGCGAAGGCGGCTTCGATCCCCTGACGGGTTGCAGCGTGCGCCAGTGTCCGGCGAAAGCGCAGATTGCGGGCCACGCCGCCGCCCACGAGCAGGCGCGGAATGCCCGTCTGTTCGCAGGCTCGCAGCCCCTTGGCAGTCAAGGTGTCAGCCACCGCCGCCTCGAAGGAGGCGCTCAGGTCGGCCGTCTCGGAGGGCCCCATCCGCGAGGGATCGCTGCGGCGCCCTCCGGGACCCTTCAAGGTGTAGAGCAGGGCGGTCTTGAGACCCGAGAAGGAGAAGTCGAGCGAATCGGGGGCGAGAAGGGGGCGTTTGAAGGGGTAGGCTTGCGGATTCCCGCCCGCGCCGGCCTTTTCCAGGGCCGGGCCGCCGGGATAACCCAGCCCCAAAAGGGCCGCGGCCTTGTCGAGTGCTTCCCCGGCCGCGTCGTCGCGCGTGCTTCCGATCCGTTCGTGCCGCAGAGGGGAGTCCGTTCGGTAGAGGCTGGTGTGGCCTCCGGAGACGATCAGAGTCACGTAGGGGAATTCCCAGGCGGGGAGGTTCATCAGGGCTGCGAAGGCGTGGGCTTCCACGTGATGGACGGCAACCAGCGGCAGGTTCCAGGACCAGGCCAGCGCCTTGGCGGCGGTCACTCCCACGAGCAGGGAACCGAGCAGGCCCGGCCGGGCAGTGACGGCCACGGCCCCCAGCGCGGAAGGGGCGGCGCAGGCTTCGCTCAAGGCGCTTTCCACCACGGGGACCACGCTCTCCAGGTGCCCGCGTCCGGCGATTTCGGGGACCACCCCGCCCCACGGAGCGTGGTCCTTCACCTGACTGTGGACGATCGAGGAGAGGACTTCCCGTCCGCCGCGCACCACCGCGGCGGCGGTCTCATCGCAGGAGGTCTCCAGGCCGAGGATGAGTTCTTTCAAACAGGAGCCAGAACGGCCTTCAGAAGGGAAAGGGCGGTTTTCATTGCCGGGTCGGACGGCCGCTTGTAGCGGGCGACCTCCGGAAAGATCCGAAAAACCTGATCGCGGTACTTCGGCGGGGGATCTTCGTAATCCAGCGAATTGCGCAGGCGCGCGCTGTCCTGGGGGCTGAGGTGAACCGGAATATCGGGTTCGAGGCCTCCCGCGCGATCGGGATCGAGGTGGGCTTCAAGATTGTGTCCCGCAGGAGTCAGGTAGTAACCCGCGGCGATCTTGACGGCGAATTTGCCGGTAGGAAAACGGTAGACCTCCTGGAAGACGCCCTTTCCGAAGCTGCGGGATCCCACCAGGACGGCCGCCCCACGGTCCCGCAAGGCACCGGCGAGGACCTCGCTGCCCGAGGCGCTGTAACCGTTGAGCAGAACAACCAGCGGGAGCCGGTCCTCCCGGGCGAAACGGGGATCGGCCCGGTGGACTTCCGGAGGGTCGCCCCGTTTCTCCAGGGTGGTCACGACCCCGCCGCGCAGAAAGCGCGAGGCCACTTCCACGGCGGCGTCCAGGGACCCTCCCGGATTGAAGCGCAGATCGAGGATCAGCCCTTTCAAATGGTTTGCCAGGAGCTGCTCGAGGGCCCGGTCCACCTCGCCGGGGGTGGAGGATGCGAAGGATGTGATGTGGAAGGAGCCGATGCCCAGGGAGTCGTCGAGGATCTGGATCCTCCGGACGGTATAGGTGGGGATCCGGGCGCGCACCACCTGGGTGGTGGCCAGCGACTGGTCGGCGTGCTGGATCACAAGATCGAGCGTGGTTCCCAGGGGCCCCTTGATGCTATGGACGAGTTCGTCCAAGCTGAGCCGGGTGACGTCGCGGCCGTTGAGGGAAAGAATCCGGTCGCCCGGAAGAATCCCCGCCCGCTCCGCCGGGCCACCGGGCCGCGGATAGCGGACCCGCCCGTCTGCATTCAGCACCAGGCCGATGCCGCTCATGACGCCGTTGGATTCCTCATCCAGGAGGCGCAGGTCGCTCGGGCCCACGAAGGCGGAATAGGGGTCTTCAAGGCTTTCCATCATTCCCTGGATGGCCCGCCGCATGAGCTGGGCCCGCCAGGGGCCCTCCAGGGGAGTGGGCGGGTTGATGTAGTCCTCGACCAGTTTCTGGTGGACCATGCCCATCATCCGTTCCTGGGGGTCGGTGAGATTCCGGGCCAGGAGCGGTCCCAGAAAGGTCTCCGCCAGAAGAATCCCGAAGCCGGCCAGAGCCGCTCCGACTGCCAGCCCGGCCGGGTGCAGCACTGGAAGGTGGCGAGGGTTCATCCTTCGATTCTAGCTATTCATGGAACGGCTTTCGCGTAACCTGAGCGCCCGTGAATCCGAGCCGCCTGCATTTCATCTTCGCGCTCTTTCTGGCCCTTGGCGCCCTGGCCGGAAGGCTGGCGGCCGCTGCCCAGGCCGGGCAGGAGGCTGCTGTCCGCCGGTTCGAGATCCGCTACGAGGTCGAAATGCCCGCGGGACTTGCACCCGAGGAAGGCGATCTCACGGTCTGGGTGCCGCTGCCGGTCACGGACCGCGTCCAGGACGTCCGGATTCTGGACATTCCGCCCGGGTCCGTGACGAGCCGTCCGGATCGTTACGGCAATCGTTTCGGCAGCGTGACTTGGAAGCCCGCTTCCGGGGTCCGGAGTCTTCTCTGGCGCTACGACATCGTGCGGCGCGCCGATTCCGGCGGGGAAGAGCGGGGCGGCCGGGCTCTGGAGCCCCCGGTGCGGCGGCATCTCTACACGATGCCCAACCGTCTTGTCCCGGTCACGGGCCCTTTGGCGGGCAAGGCCGATGAAGCCGCGGGAGATCTTTCGGATCCGTTCGCCAAGGCCCGCGCCCTCTTCGACCTGGTCCTCGACGATGTGGACTACGACAAGCGGGGTGAGGGCTGGGGACGCGGAAGCGCCGACTGGGCCTGCACGGAGCATTACGGCAACTGCACCGACTTCCACGCCTATTTCATTTCCATGGCCCGCTCGCTCGGGATTCCGGCCCGTTTCCAGATCGGCTTTCCTCTTCCCCGCGAGCATGGGGAGGGGATGCTCTCCGGCTACCATTGCTGGGCGCATTTCCACGCGGACGGTTCCGGGTGGGTTCCGGTCGATATTTCCGAGGCCGACAAACACCCCGGCCGGGCGGAGTTCTACTTCGGCCACCTGGATCCTTGCCGTTTCTCCTTGAGTTTTGGCCGGGATCTTGTGCTCGACCCGCCCCAAAAGGCCGGGCCGGTGAACTTTCTGGTCTACGCCTACGCAGAGCGGCGGGGCCG
>CAZQAP010000047.1:13518-18185 GCA_964591365.1 uncultured Planctomycetales bacterium | reverse complement strand
CCTCCCTCACCAGGGGCCCTTCCTCCAATGGCATCATCCTGGCGGGAGAAGGAATGCTCCGCATGGCCGTCTGGAGAGATGACCGCGCCCTCCCTGGCGCGGCCGACCTTTTCCTCTCCCTCAGCACGAACGAAGGCGTGACCTGGAGCCCCGAAATCCAGGTCACCTCGGGAGGCGCATCCGGTTTCGACGCCCGCTCTCCGCGGGCGGCCGTGAACGAGGGCGTGCTGCATCTGCTCTATTCGGATGACCGGGCCGGTCCCGGGACCCAGACCCTCATCCACGCCCGTTCCGCCGATCTGGGCGCCACCTGGACCTTCACGGTGCTCGACAGCGGAACCACGGGGCATGAATTCGCAGCGGATGGAAACGACGTCCTCATCGCCTACCGGAAACCGGCCACCGACCCCGCCCTGGACGAACTCTTCACCATCTGGAGCGTGGACGGCGGAGTGACCTTCAACCCCCCGGTCCCCTTCGATCCCGCCAACGTGGGCGTCTACGACGTGGACGGCTTCCGTCCCGCCCTCCAGAACGGGGTCGGGCACCTCGTGGAAGAGGATCAAAGCCTTCTTCCCGGCGCCGGCCGCGGCGATCTCTTCTACGGGCAAGCGGCTGCCCCGGGAACGGCGTGGAGCCGCTTCCGCGTGGATCAGGACCCCACCGGCAAGGGGGACATCCACTTCAATCCCGTCTCCAACCAGATCCACCTGGTCGCAGACGGCAGCAACATCCACGTTCTCTGGCAGGAGGACAAGCGCGGCACGTTCAGCAGCAATGAGGCGCTCTACTACCGCCGTTCCAGCGACGGAGGGGCCACCTGGGATCCCGAGCAGCAGATCGGAGGGTTCGTTCCCGGCGACGCCGACGTCGATTTCGCCAATCTGGACGCGGATGGAAGCCTGGTCGCCATCGCCTGGAACGACGACCGCAATGGGGACAATCCCGCCCGCATCGTGGTTTCCAACGACGGGGGCGCAACCTTCGGGCCCGAAATCGAAATCCCTGGCGGAGGGGTGCTTCCGGCCGACAGCCGCGAGTTGCGGGTCTTCACTGACCAGCGCACCGTCGTGGCGGGATGGGAGGACCTGAGCTTCAGCCTCACCCAGGCCTTCCCCGTCATGGTCTTCTCCACCGACCAGGGAAGCACCTTCTCCGCCCCGGTCATCATGGGCAGCCCCGGCGAGGGAGAGGACCTCGCCCTGAATCAGGACGACTGGCTCTTCTCCGATTGTTCGCTCAGCGTTCTCTGGTATCTCGACCGGGTTTCCCCCGAACAGGATGCCGCCATGGTGGGAGGGATGCGCTTCCCCTTCCTCCAACTGGTCTTCACCCAGGGGACCAAGCGGAGATTCGGCCGCCTGGAAATGACCTCCATCGATCCGTCCTTCGCCGGCGGCCTGGCCCGCTTCGCGGTCTCGAGTTCCCTGGGATTCGTCGCGAACCCGGATGACGGCGCGCATGTCCTCGACCTCGGGCCCAGCTCCTGCCTGACCAAGTCCTTGAGAGCCGTCCGGCGCCTCATCGTCTCCGTGGACGCCCTGGGGAATGCCAGCACGGCCGACCTGCGCATGCCCAAGAAGCTCTGCAACGGAGCCAGCATGCTCTACTTCCAGGGCTGGGTGGTTTCGCCGGTCCAGGCGGGGGGAGTCGCCTGCACCTCGGACGTTTTCCCCCTTTCGGTGAACTGACCCCGGGGAATCAGCCCGCGCGGCTCGCCAGGGCCCGTTCCACCCGGGGAACCACCTGTTCCCGGAAGGCGGCCATGTCCTCGGTGACCCGCGCGGCATCGTGATTGAAGAAGTCGAACCAGAGCATGAGCCGGTCCCGGGGGTGGAAACGCGCCAGGATCTGCTCCGCCACGGCTTCCGGATCGCCGATCAGGGCATTCTCGGAGGCATTCTCGACCCTGCGGGGATCGAGGGTGCCTTCCAGGGCCGTCCAATAGGCCGCCAGGGCGGCTTCGGCCTCCTCGCGGGCACAGGCCCGGCGCTGTAGTGGAGCGAGCCCTGGCCGGGCGTTGAGGAAGACGAGGGTGGTGCGCGGCATGCAGCTGCGCCGCCAGGGCCCGCCGCCGGGGTGGTAGGCCCGCGCCATGCGCCGGTGGGTCTCCTCGATGATCCCGGGACGGGTGATGGAGAGATTGAAGACCTGGACGGGAAGGATGCGGTTGACTTCCTCCTGGAGCCGGGGGTCGTGCGAACCGATCACGAGTCGGAGAAGCTCCCGGCGCCATTCCTGGGGGACGATCTTGAGGGTTTCAAAGCTCCAGCGGTTGGGGAATTCCACGAATTCCGGATTTCCGCCCGCCGCATCCTGAACCCGGCGCCAGTCTTCCTCGCTGCGGAAGTCCTCCCGCCGCAATCGTGCCGCAGCAATCTGTTCACTGGAAAGTTCGTCGCCGCGCAGGAGACGAAGAAAAACCTGGGCGGCTTCGGCGAAGATCCGGCCGCGCAGGGCGGGCCAGGCGGCCTCCTCGACGGCGTTGCGGGGCACGATCCCGGCGGCCCGGTTCATGAACTCGAAGCGCCCGGCCGCGAAACCGAGATGGATGCGCCGTTTCTCGGCCGGGTCGAGGCCGTGCAGAGCAAGAAAAGCCGCCGTCCGCTCGGCGTGGGCGATCGGGCCTCCGTTGCAGAGGATGTTCATGACCGCGGAGCCCGTCTCGATGCGCCGCGTGCGGCGGAAGATCTCGTGGCTCAACTGGAGGAAGTCGACGTTGAGTCCGACCTCCCCCCGCCAGTGGGGTATCACCGGCCGGGAGGTCTTCTTCTGGACCTCGCTCGAAAGGTGGGATTCCGCCACCCAGGCGGTGCCGAAGCCGAGTTCATCCCCGGCCTCCACCTCCGCGAAAAAATTCCGGAACATCTCCGCCTCGCCCGGGAAAACGCCCCGAACGGGTGTCTGACTGATCGAAAAGAAGAGATCGAATTCCAAGGCGTCCTTCTTCAGATGGAGGCCAGCCGGCCGCCGTCGACGGCCAGGCTCTGGCCGCGCACGAAAGCGGCCGCCGGCGAGGCCAGGAACGCCAGGACCGCCCCCAGCTCTTCGGGGCGGCCGAGGCGCCCCTCCGGGACCGAAGCGAGCCACCCGGCTTCGACTTCTTCGGGGGCGACGCCCCGGCGCTCGGCCAGCACCGCCTTCAGCGAAGCCAGACGGCGGGTGTCGGTGAATCCCGGCAGCAGGTTGTTCACGGTCACGCCGGGGGGCAGCTCCCGGGAAAGGGTCTTGGCCCAGGAGGCCATGGCCCCCCGGATGGTGTTGCTGACCCCCAGCCCGGGAATCGGTTCCCGCACGGAGGTGGAGATCACGTTGAGGATCCGTCCGTAGCGGGCTTCCCGCATGCCCGGAAGAAAGGCGCGCACGAGAAGATGGGCCGCCAGGACGTGACGCCCGAAGGCACGCAGGAAATCCTCCTCCTCGGCTTCGAGCAGCGGGCCAGCGGGCGGACCTCCGGTATTGTTGACCAGGATGTGGACGGAGCCATGGCGGGCAAGGTGCGCATCCACCAGCGAAGCCAGGGTCCGCCGGTCTTCCAGGTCCGCCTGAAGCATCTGGGCTGCGGGCGCCCCGGCCTCCCGGAGCTCGGGAAGGAGCGATGCCAGGCCGGAACGGGAGCGGGCGAGCACCGAGACCCGGGCCCCCCGTTCGGCGAGGGCCAGGGCGGCAGCCCGCCCGATCCCCGCGCTGGCGCCGCAGACGAGGGCCTGGAAGCCCTCCAGGGAGGAGGAAAGGGTCATTCCGAAGCGGGGTCCTGGAGCCGGGCCCCGATGAGATTGCGGACTTCCCAGAGTTCGGGAAAGAAACGCAGATCGAGGCGTGTTTCGAGGAACTTCACCCCCTCGCTCCCCCCGGTTCCGGACTTCCGGCCGATCGTCCGCGCCACCATCAGGACGTGGACCGCGCGCCACTTGGAAAACAGGGTGTCGAGATCGAGAAGGGCCTCGAAAACCAGCGTCCAGTGGTACTGCTCTCCGGGTTGGGTGTAGATGCGGTAGAGGGTCTCGACCAGCTCGGAGGAAACCCGGTGCGCCCGGCCGCCCTTCCTCTCCAGGACCTCGCTCGGAACAGGGAAGCCGTCCGCGGCCAGGGCGGCCAGGAATTCGTCGCGGACGGAAGGCGCCTCGAAACGCCCCCGCAGCCGCTCGAGGGCGAAGGGATCGTCCTGGAAGAAACGGAAGAAGAACTCCTCGCGGAGGCCGAAGGCGAACTCGATCTCGCGGAACTGGACCGACTGGAATCCGCTGGCCGGACGCAGCCGTTCGCGGAAACCGGCGAATTCGACCGGCGTGAGGGTGTTGAGCAGCTCGATCTTGCGGACGAGCAGTCCGAGGATGGCGTGGATGCGCTTGAGGACCTTCAGGACCCGGCTGATGCGCCCTTCCCGGAAGAAGGCGACCAGGAGGTCGGTTTCGTGCAGGATCTCCTTGAACCAGAGCTCGAAACTCTGGTGGATGATGATGAAGAACATCTCATCATGGTGGGCCGGCTCGGAAATCGGACGTTGAAGATCCAGAAGTTCCGGGATCTTGAGATAGCTGTTGTAGTTGAGGTCTTCGAGAACAAGCCTCGCGTAGTCCACCGGCTGATCCTTCACGGCCCAAGGATACAATCCTCTCCTTGGAGACCTCCCTGCGAACCCCCGCCGCGGAGCCGCCGTCCACAGC
>CAZQAP010000047.1:0-13418 GCA_964591365.1 uncultured Planctomycetales bacterium | reverse complement strand
TCCTCTCCTTGGAGACCTCCCTGCGAACCCCCGCCGCGGAGCCGCCGTCCACAGCATGGGTGCGCCTCGCTGGAACGCCCAGCGGACCGCGCATTTTCCGCAAGCAGCTTTCCGCCACCTCTCCCGGGCTCCGCCCGGGGCAGCAGGTCGCCATTCTCGACAGCCGCGGAGCCCTGGTGGGCTGGGGGTTGTTCCACCCCCGGTCGGAGATCCGGGTCCGGCTGCTGCGGCGGGGTCCGGAACCCGCCGACGACGCCTGGCTTCGCGAACGGGCCGCCGTCGCAGCCCTTCGCCGCCTGGAAGACCCGGGCGTGGCCGGTTCAGGAGATGCCTGGCGGGTTCTTCACGCGGAGGGGGACGATTTTCCCGGCCTGACGGTGGACCGCTTCGGGGACGTCCTCTCCGCGGAGGCCTACACCCTGGGGGCGGTCTCCCTCTTCGAGGCGGCCCTGCCTGCCCTCCATGAGCGTCTTGGAACCTCGCACCAGCGCATCTCCTTCGCAGCCGCCCGCGCCCGGGCGGAAGGGGAACGCGCTTTCGAGCGACGGTCGCCGGCATGCCCGCGGCGGGTGAAGATCCAGGAGCACGGGGTGCGCTTCGAGGTCGATCTCGAGGAAGGCCACAAGACCGGCTTCTTCTGCGACCAGCGCGAAAACCGCCGCCGGCTGGCGGCCCTGGCCCGGGATCGCAACGTGCTGGACGTCTGCTGCTATTCCGGCGGTTTCGCCGTTGCGGCAGCCGTGGCCGGGGCCCGCTCGGCCCTGGGGGTCGACCTGGACGAAGCGGTCCTCCCGCAGGCCCGGCGCAACGCCAATCTCAACCACCAGCGCGTCTCCTTCGTCCATGCCGACGCCTTTTCCTACCTGCGGACCCTCTGGCGGAACGACCGGCGCTTCGATGTGATCGTTCTCGATCCCCCGAAGTTCATCCCCTCCCGGCAGGAAAAGGACCGCGGCATGGCCCGCTACCAGGATCTGAACAAACTCGCCCTGCTGCTCGTCCAGCCGGGAGGGTGGCTCCTGACCTGTTCCTGCTCCGGCCTCCTTCCGGCCCACGAATTCCAGGAGATCCTGCGCCGGGCGGCCAGCCGGGCCGGACGGACCGTGCGGATCGTGGAGATCACCGGGGCCGGACGCGATCATCCCGTGCGTCTCGATTTCCCCGAAGGGGCCTACCTCAAGGCCCTCTGGCTGCGCGTGGATTGACCCGGGCCGGCCCGGGTCCTTCAGCGGCCTCCGCCGCCCGGGCCCGGGGGGGGGGCGCCGCCGTCGGGATCGATCCGGTAGCCGACCAGGTGGCGCCGCGGGTTTTCCTGATCCCGCCAGGTCCTGCGCAGCATCAGGATCTCGTCCCTGCCGTCGCCGTCCAGGTCGGAAACCGTCATGGCTTGGGGAACGCCCCAATCAGCGGGCGGGGGGAGCTGGAAGAGTGGCGTCTTCCCCCGGGTCTTGGAGAGCAGCAGGGTCGGCCGGCCGAAAAGCCAGCCGGCCAGGGTGGCAAGGTCGAGTTCGACCACCCGGTTCTTCTTGAGAAGGTCGCGAAGAAAAAGATGGGAGGCCTCGTCCAGGATGCGGGGATCCAAAATCACGCCGCCCCAGGCCGTAAGGGCCCCTTTTTCATCCAGGACGATCAAATCGGTCCGGCGTCCATCCCCGTCGAGATCCCCGATGCGCACCACCGTCCGCCGCAGGGCATCCGCCTCTTCTTTCTGCCCGCCCAGCTTCAAAATCGAGGGGGAATCGATCTCAAGCTTTTTGGTCTCGGGCATGGGCCGCTTGGAAAAGCGGCCGTTGCCAAGGCCTTTGTACGCCAGGATGTCCACCTTCAGGGAAAAAGAGAACACCAGGGCGGTCAGGGCGCGGGCCAGGCTGACGTTTTCCACCCGCACCAGGACCAGGTCGGGGTAGGGATCCGAGTCGACCGGAATGGCCATGGCATAGAGGATGTTGCCGGAGGCGGAGACCTGGTCGTGGGGCCGGGAAAGCTGCACCCCGCCGGGCCCCCCCATGTAGATCAGGACCTTTCCCCCCCAGAGGAGGATCAGATCCAGCGCACCGTCCTGGTCCAGGTCGGCCCATTCCTCGAAAACCCACAGTTTCGTCCGCGTCAGGCTCCCCAGATTGGAGGGGTCGAAGCGGATCTCGGGAAGCTTGTCGGCCCATTTCTTCAATTCGACGGTGACGGTGGGCTGCTCGGGAAGGCCCTGCTCGCCGCTCACGAACTGGCGGATCTCCTGCCCCTGCGAAATGAGAAGATCAGGCCGGCCGTCTCCGCTGATATCCCGCATCTCGATGAAAGGCACGCTCAACACCCGGCGTGCGCGGGCAAGCATCCGCTGTCCCGGCATCCCCAGCTGGAGGTCCAGCCTGGAGACAACTCCCAGGTCCGGGCCCTGACGAAACCCCTGGCCGGTCCCGAAAAAGATCCGCACCTTGTCTCCGAAGGGGACCAGCAGGTCGACTTTTCCGTCACCGTCGAGATCCCTTGCAAAACGGCCGGGCTGGATTCCACGGGGAATGGTGGCCCCCACGTTCTGCAGAAGAACATCGTTCCAACGGCACTCCCCTTCCAGAAGCCGGCAGCGGCGCAATTCCTTTCCGTCCACCAGCGCGAGGAAGGTCTCCTCGCCCCGCCCCTCGAGGTCCGCGATGGTCCACAAGGTCGCCGATCCGGGAATGACCCCCTCCCGGATGCTTCCGTCCGGCATTTGAATCGTGAGCTGGGCTCCGCGCACCTGCACCATTTCCCGGGCTCCGTCCCCATCGAGGTCGACCAGGGCCAGGTGGCTGGGAACGGTTTCGAAACGGACCGGAACCACGAGCGGAGTCGGGGCGGCCGGGGCCGGAGAGGTGCCGGCCGGTTCCTGGAGGGCCGGAAGGGACGGCCAGAGAAGAAGCAGGAGGATCGTCATCGCTTGCGGGAGATGTACAGCTCGAAAATGGACTCGTGGCGGATGAGCAGATCGCCCACGCCGTCATGGTTGAGGTCCTTCACCTGGACCACGGATCCCAGCGCCTGGACCGCCACCTGGAAGGCGGGTTCCTTGGCGAAACTGAACCGGCCCCTCTTTTCCACGAGGGGCCTCATTTCGAGGACTCCATGGGGATCGGATTCGAGCAGATCCGTGAAGCCGTCCCCGTCCAGGTCGGAGGTCAGGGCGGGCACGTAGCTGAATGCGGTGAAGTCGTCGGCCCTGTAGTCGCGCCGGTACTGAAAGGAGGCGCGGCTCTGGAAACCGCCTTTCTCCCTGGAAGGAAAACCGGAGACGACGTGGGAGATCTCCACCCCCAGGTTCAAGAGGTTGGCGGTCAGGTTCCAGCCTTCCATGGCAAGGTCGGGCCTTCCGTCGTGATCGAAGTCGGCCAGGGAGAAGGTCGCCAGGGAACTCTCGAACTGGACCACGGAATCGGGGGAACCCATCTGCACCTGCCGGTTTTCGAAAGGATCCAGGTAGAGGATGGCCTGATAATCCACCGGAAGGGGCGTGTTCTTCTTCTGGCGGCGCAGAAGTATCAGATCCGCGGCCGGGCCGCCTCCGACCTCGAGCAGGTCGAGGGAGGCCAGCTTCCAGCCGGTCTGGTCGCCGACGTAGACCCGAAAATCCTCTGCAGGCTGGAACAGGACCTGCTGGCCTCCTCCAGGAGCGGGATCCTTGGCGGGAGGGGCCTGGAGGTGCCCGTAGAGGCTGCCTCCATCGTAGTAGACGAGATCGAGGAGCCCGTCTCCATCCACGTCCCGGAAGAACGGAATCGGCATGGAGTCGTCCACCGAAAAGGTCGGCGGCGCATCGATCAACCCGGGATCGTCATCCGGAACGAAGAGGTCCGCCAAAGGCTGGCTGCTGATCTGGGGGTTTCCGAAAAGAAAGGAACGGCCGGCAGCCGGAGGCCGGCTGCGGGACCTGGACACGCCGGTAAGGGAACCGAGGGTCTCCCCGCCCTGCGGAGTGGGCCGGACGATCAGAATCCCGTCCGAAGTGAGCAGCGCCACCTCATCGGTCCCGTCCCCGTCCACGTCCGCGATGGCGGTCCAAAGGGGGAGCGCCCGGTCCGAAGGGAGGTCGAAAAGCATCGGCCCCGCGGCGATCTTGCGGATGTTGCCGCCGTAGCCGTTCTTGCGCGGAGAGAGGGTGTAGGCCCCGGATCGTGTCGTCAGGAGAAGCTCGATCCCGGGGTCGTCCGGCCGGAACTCCCCCACACCCCAGCAGATCACGTCGACCTTCACTTCGATGCTGCGGTCCGGAACGGCGGGAAAAGCTCCGTCAGGGCGCAGATAGAAGACGTCCACCTCGCGGCCACCCTGGGGGAGGCTGCGGGCCACGAGCAGATCGGAAAGCCCGTCCCCATTCGCATCCGCGACCACCGACTGCAGGATGCGGCCATCCAGCGGAATGACCGAGCGGACGTGTGCCACGCCTTGCAGGAAGAGGACTGCCGCGAAAAAGGGAATCATGGATTCTCCTCCACGCCCCTTTCCCCGGGATCCTCCCCGGGAGGAGAGACCCCCCCCTCGAGAAGGGGTTCCCCCGATTCCCAGGAAATCAAGGACAGGACACAGGTCTGCACTTCATTCCCAGTACGGACCCGCCGGTAGAGCGAAAGGAGGAACAGATCTCCGAGGATCAATTCCTCCCGATTGCTGGCCGGATCCCAGGTCCAGGAATAGAACGGCCAGAAGCTGGAGGCCGTGGTGATCCGCCCGGGATCCCAGGCGTGGAAATGGATGTCCCGGTCGGGGATGCCGGGCCGCCGAATCCGCAGACTCGCTTCTTCCCCGGGGGTCAGCTCCAGGCCCATCCGGCGCACAAGTTCTCCCGCGGATCCTGGATCCATTCCCTGGAAGGCGACGATCTCGTCCCCCTCCAGCACTCCCGCGGATTTCAGCGGGCTGTCCTCCAGGATGCGCACAACCACAGGGTAGGCCCCGGGCCCGGATCCATTCCGAAAGGCCGCCCGGACAAGCAGACGCTCGATGTGATAGAGAAGCCGCCGGCCGTCCGTCTCCCGGACCTTGATCGAAACATCGATCGCCAGCACCGCCGTCCCCCGCTGGATCTCCAGAGTGGCCGTGGAATCTTCCCGGATGCCCAGGAGCAGCGATTCCAGGCGGTCCGGATCGTTGACCGGGGTTCCATCGAACCGGAGCAGGATGTCGCCGGGGAGGATGCCCGATTCCTTGCCGGGAGATCCCGGATCGACGCGGGTGACACGAACCCCCGGGCGGACTTCAAGCTCCTCGAGGCTTTCCGACTCGTTGGGCGCAACTTCCAGGCCCAGCCATCCGTGCGCGCCCTGTTGCTCCTCCACCACCCCTTCCAGCCCCAGGAAGGCCCGGGGCAGGGGAACGGGCTGGGTCGTCGTGCAGCCGGGCCCCAGGGCCAGACCGACGGCCGCCGCAAGAAAGAGAGCCGGGAATTTCTTCAGAGCCGTCGTCTCCGGAACACGAGCAGGGAAAGGATAAGGAAACCGGCTCCTTCAGCGAAGGATCCGAAAATGCCCGTCCGCAGGGCCTCGGGGGAGGTGAGCGGCTCCCCGTAGCCGTCGGCGACCTTGCGGGCCAGCTCGAGCTGGCTGTCGGAGCCCATGCCAGGGAGCCAGTCGGGAAAGAACCACCAAGCCGCATCTCCCAGCTCCCGGGCGAGGAAGACGCCGAAAAACAGCACCGAGCCGAGGGCTACGCCGGCCGAAAGGGCGCTCGAAGGGAAGATCACCGAAACGCAAAAGGAAAAGAGTCCCAGGATCAAAAGCGGAAGGACGCAATCCCGGATGGCGTCCAGGATTCCACCGCGGATCTCGGCTTCAAAGAAAATCAGCAGCGGGATGTAGCTTTCGAATGCCTCCGGAATCCGGAAGGGGGGCATTTCCAGCCTTCTCGATGCCGCCCGGGCAGCCTCCTCTCCGGGAAGTCCTTCTTCCAACCCGTCGTCGCGAAACCGCAGCCAGGCGGCGAGATCGTTCTCGGAAACCCCCTTCTCGGCCAGCCATTCCTGATAGGCGGCCCGCGTGGCAGGGTCTTCATCGATCACCACCGGAGGCGCAGTGACGTTTCCAGGGGGAAACAGGACCAGTCCGACCGCGGCCGCAGAGACGAGCGAGGCCGCCCCCAGGACCAAGGGGAAGAGCATGGCGGTGACCGCGCGCGCCAGCAGAAAGGCCGGCCGCGAGATGCGGCGCACAAGGGGATCGCGGGCGGCCCCGCGCCCGATCTCGCGCGGAAGAGCGGCTCCCAGGGTGACCAGGGTGAGCAGCTCGGTGAGGATCATCCCCACGCCGGCGGCCTGCGCGAAGCGCGGCCAGAAATTGGATCTCCGCGCGATCAGGGTCTCATCCAGCGGACCGCCAAGAGCGCTGCCGATCTGGAAATGCGCCCAGAGCAGCCGCAGGACGACTCCCGCCACCACGACCAGGAGCGCCAGCTTCATCTGGCGCCGTTTCAGGAGGGCGTAGAACTCGCCCCGCAACGCCCGTAGGAAGCCGGTCACCCGACCGCCCTCCGGTAGACCTCCATGAGACTGGCCCGGTCGCGGGAGAATTCCTCCAGCCCGATCCCCGCCCCGGCCAGTTTTTCCAGCAGGGGCGCCAGGGATTCCCCCGTGGCAACCCGCGCGCGGAAACGGCCCCCTCCCAGACTTTCGACCTCCCCCACACAGGGATCGGCATCGAGGATCGCCCGGCATGCCTCCGGCCGCCCGCAGCGGATCTTCAAACCGTCCCCCGCCTCGGCCAGCAGGTGTTCCGTTTCTCCTTCGAGGATCACCTTTCCGCCCGCGATCAACCCGACCCGGTTGCAGATCTCCTGGACCTCGCGCAGGTGATGGCTGGAGAGGACCACCGTCACCCCCTCTTCCCGCGCCAGGCGCCGGAAAAGCACAAGCAGGCTTTCCACCCCCTCCGGATCGAGGCCGGAAAGAGGCTCATCCAGAACCAGCATCTTCGGTGCGCCGAGGAGCGCGCGGGCGACGGCGGCCCGGCGGCCCTGTCCGTGGGAAAGGCGGTCTCCGCGGTTGTTCCGCTGGGAGGAGAGATCCAGGAGTTCCAGGACTTGGTCCACTCCCCTGCCGGACTTCACCCCTCCGCGGCGGCAGGCCAGCACGAGGTTCTCCCGGACGGAAAGGGTGTCATCGAGGCCGGGGGGATCCAAAGCAACGCCGATGGAAGTGGAAAGGGCATGCAGCCGGTTCGAAGAAACGCCCAAAACCGAGCAGCTTCCCGAGTCCCAGGGGAGAAACCCCAGCAGACAGCGCATGGTGGTCGTCTTTCCCGCGCCGTTGGGCCCGAGCAGCCCGTAGACGTCCCCCGTTCTGACTTCCAGGTTGATCCCCGCCAGCACCTGGGTCCGCCCCAGACGCACCCGCAGTTCACTGGCTGACAAGGCGGCGGCCGAAACCATGCTGAAAGGGAGCATAGCGGCGGCAACCCGCCTCCCCCAGCCCGCGGCCCCGCGGGGCACGGTTAGAATCCCCCCGAGGAACCCTGCATGAACCCCGCAATCCCCGCTTTCGCCTGCCTGCTTGCCTTCTCTCCAGGCCCGGCCGCCGCCCAGGAACCCGCGCCTGCCGGCAAGCTTGCCTTCAAAATGCTCCAGGGAGTGTTCGAAGGGCCGGAAACCGGGGTCGCCGGCCGCACCAGGGCCACGTGCCGGTTCGAACCCGTCCTGAAGGGGAACTGGATCCGCTTCGACTACCGCTCGCACGCCGGAAAGACGCCCATCTATTCCTTCCTCGAAATGTTGCGGGTCCGCCCCGACGGTTCGGTCGAGGCCTGGCACTTCGACGATGCCGGGAATCTCATGGCCGCCGGGGGGAGAGTGGACGCGGAGGGCATGACCCTCAAGAGCTTCGACCAGGACGGCAACCTGCTCTGGATCCTGCGCGATGACTGGGTGGCCGACTACCATCGCATGACCGTCCGGTCCCGCCCGGACGCCGGCCGCGATCTCCAGGTCGTCCTGCAGGGGTTCTACCGGCCCCATCCCGAAGGGCCTCCCGCCCCTCCCGGACCCGCCGCCTGGGAGCGGATCCGGGCGACCGCCTATGCCCCCTGGCTGGGGAGGTTCGAAGGCCGGGAGAAAACCGGCTCGGGGAACTCCACGGGCAGGATCGATTCCGGCCCCATCCTGGACGGAAGCTGGATCCTGACCCACTACCGATCCACCGCCGCTGGCGGCGTGGAAACCTATGCGGGAACGGGCCTGATCCAATGCAATGCAAGGGGGGAATACATCCTCCACTGGTTCGACAGCACCGGCGGACAGCAGCGCATCGACGGGGTGATCGATTCCCAAGGCGCCGTGGCGCACGTCCATTCTCCGGATGGAAAGGTCCTGGAACGGCACACCGACCGCTTCATCCCCGGCGGCTATCGCTTTCTCATCGAAACGCGGACCTCCCCGGATGCCCCTTGGAAAACGTTCCTCTCAGCGGATTACCTGCGGGTTGACTAGCGCTCAGCCCGAATACGTGCTCGGGGCGGGTGAGAAGGAGCGCCTCCGCCTGCGCCACCAGCATCAGGTCTGGCGCGATTCGAGCGACCGTCTTTTCTCCTCCCTCGGGGTGGCTGAAGGATGGAAGGTGCTCGATGCCGGCTGCGGCCCCGGCCTGGTCCTCGAGGATCTTCGCCGGCTGGTCGGGGCCCGGGGCGAAGCCTGGGGCATCGACCTGACTCCTGACCTTCTGGAGGAAGCCGGAGCCCGGGTCGAAGAACACGGCTGGAAGAACGTCCGCCTGATCGAAGGCGATCTGGAGAAGCTCGAGCTTCCCCGTTCCCATTTCGACCTCATCTGGATGCGCTGGGTGCTCTCGTTCCCGCCGCGGCCCGCTGCCATCCTGAAACACCTGGTCCCCTCCCTGAGACCGGGGGGCTTCCTGGCGGTGATGGACTACAACCACGACGGGGTCGGCCTCTTCCCGGAAAGCCGGGGGTTCCAGGCCGCCATCCGGGCCACGCGCAAGCTCTACCTGCAGAGCGGCGGCGACCCTTGGATCGGGGCCCGCCTTCCGGCCATCTTCCGGGAAACCGGCCTGGAACTGGTGCAGTACGACGCCCACGCCCGCGCGGGAGGCCCCGGACAGCCGGTCTTCGAATGGGCCTCCAACTTCTTTCCCGACATCGTCGAGAAGTTCGCCCGCCAGGGCCTGATGACCGCCGAGGAACGCGATCTCTTTCAGGAAGACTGGCAGGCCCGCCGCCGCGACCCGGATGCCCGCTTCTTCTCGCCCATCATCGTGATCGCCGTGGGCCGGCGGCCCGAGGAACCGGGATGACCCCTACCTGGCGGGCGGTCACCTTCGACTGCTTCGGAACCCTGATCGACTGGCGTTCGGGAATGGAACGGGTCCTGCGCCGGTTCCCCTCGCTGCGCGGCCGCGAAGAGGACCTGGAAGCGGTTCTCGCCGCGCGGGAGCCCCTCGAGCGGGAAGCGCAGGCGGGGCTCTTCCGGCCCTACGCGGAGATCCTCTCCGACTCCCTTGCGGACGCCTGCCGGCAGGTGCTGGGAGTGGAGCTGACGGCGGCCGAGAAACGCGCCTTCGCCGCCGGACAGCCCGGCTGGCCCCCCTTCCCCGATTCCCCGGCCGCCCTGGGACGTCTCGCCGCCTCCATCCCGGTGGGCCTGTTGAGCAACTGCGATTCCGCGACCCTGCGGCTCTGCGCCGAAAAGCACCTCGGGGCGCCGATCGGCCTGTTCGTCTCCTCCGAGGAGGTGCGTTCCTACAAACCCGCGGCGGCCCACTGGCTGCGGGCCCTGGAAATCCTCGATGCCCGCCCTGAAGAGGTCCTGCACGTCTCCTTCTCCCCCTTCTACGACCTGCGCCCAGCCCGGGCGCTCGGCTTCCCCCTCGGCTTCCTGGCGCGTTACGGAACGCCGCCGCCCGCGGGGTTCTCGTTCGCGGCGGCGGGAGCCACCCTCGACGAACTGACCGACGCGATCCTGGCGGGCTGATCCCGGAGACCTCCGGTCAGCGGACGGCCTCCAGTCCGACCTGGATGGCCTTCTCGAGCTGCGGATCCGCACCGCGCGCGTAATCGCCCGGAAGGATCTCGACCGGGTAGTCGGGAGGACACCCATGGTGCTCCATGTTGGTGCCCGTCCCGTCGTTGACGTACCAGCCCCGGGTGGGAAGCCGGACGAAGGAGCCGTCGAGCAGGCGCTGCCCGCCGGTGGAGATCACCGCCCCGTAGGTCTGCTTGCCGACCAGCGGGCCGCGACCCAGGGTCTTGATCGACCAGGAGAAGATCTCGGCGTTGGAATAGCTGTTCTCGTTGCAGAGAACGACCACCGGCTTCGTCCAGGCGGCGAAGATGCGGCGGCCCTGCGGGTAGCCGCGCCCGCCGCCGCGGGGAATGGTGAAGGCGTGGTCGCGCACCATGAGCATGGCCAGGACCATGTCCGTGGTCCAGCCGCCCCCGTTTTCGCGCACGTCGATCAGGAGCCCCTCCTTGCCGTGCCCCGCGTTGTAGAGATCACGTTCGAACTCGAGCAGGCTTCCTGTGCCCATGCCCTGGATGTGGATGTAGCCGAGCTTCCCTGCTGAATCCTCCTCCACCTGTCTGCGGTTGTTCTGCGCCCAGCGCCGGTAGAGCGCCCCGGAAAACCCGCGGTAGGCCATGGGGCGCAAACCCACGTCCCGCTCCTCACCGGCGGTGTTCCGGACGCGGAGCAGGACGTCCTTTTCCGCCTGCCCGACCAGCTGCCGGTACCAGTTGTCCCCCGGCCGGTAGGCCCGGCCGTTGACCGAAAGAACCACGTCTCCGGCATGGAGGCGGCTTATCGCCCGTGCAGCCGGGGTTTCCGGAACCACTTCCGCCACCCGGCGGCCGGGGCCGGAAAAGTCCTGGTCCCAGAGGACTCCCAGAACGCCCGTGGCGTTGCGGTCGGTCTCCTTGCTCTGGGAAGTCCCGGCCCCGTAGTAGCCCATGTGACTGGAATTCATCTCGCCCAGCATCCAGTTCATCGCCTCTCCGAAATCTTCAGGGGTGCTTGCCGCTTGCGCGACGGGGCGCCACTTCTCCAGAGAGGCCTTCCAGTCGTGCCCGTGGAACCCGGGGTCGTAGTAGTTCCGGTCCAAAGCCCGCCAGGCCTGCTCCAGCACCGCCGATCGGAAGGCGGTCCGGTCCCGGCGGAAGGAGACCGAGAAGGAATAGTCCTTCGGCTCCGAAGCCCGCCCGAAGATCTTGCCGCCCTTGACATAGAGGATCTCCTTTTCGTGCCGCAGGAAGGAAGCGACCGGTTCGGATTCCAGCTTCTTCTCCTCCTTTTTGCCCTCCAGATCGATCTGGTAGAAGCCCGGTTCGCCCTTGGAATCGGTGGTCAGCCGGGTGCCGACCGTGGTATTGAAGAAGAGGCGCTTGGATTCGGAGTCGAAGCCCAGGGCGGCCTCGTTCCCCTCCCGGCGCGTGATGCGGACGAGCCTGCGTTCCAGGCGGTCGAAATCGATCCGGACCGGCTCGGCGGGCTTCTCCGGCGGTTTCTTCCCGGCTTGGTCCTCATCGCCGGCCGCGCCTTCCTTCTCCTCCTTCTTTTTCTCCTTTTCCTTCTTTTCGCGGGCCTTCTTGCGGGCTTCCTGCTCTTCCAGGCGCTCCTGTTCGCTGCGGTCGGCATCGGCCTGGCGCAGCCAGGCCATCCAGACGTCGGTCTCGTCGTTCATCTCCCGCCGGGCGGTGAAGGCCAATCGTCGTCCATCGGGCGACCAGACCGGACCGTAATCGTCATCCGGGTGACGGCTCACGTTGAACGGTTCGACCCCCGGTTCGGAGGGATCCAGCCCCTCGACGTCCGCACGAGCCAGCCAGACTTCGGAATTGAAATCGTCATCCACCTTCGAAAAAGCCAGCCAGGCCGAATCGGGGGACCAGCTGAAATCGGGGGAATCGAACCCGTCGGTGATGATCCGGGAAGCCTTGAGGGTCCCGGGGTCCCCCACGACCAGCCTGCCGCGGCCCTCGATCCAGGCCAGGGTCTTGCCGTCGGGGGACAGGGATAGATCGTGCTCGTCGAGAGGGGTCTCCGTGATTCTTTGGATGTCGAAGAAGACGGCCTTGTAGAAGGCGGGCGGCTCTTCGCCGTCCTCACCGCCCGTGCGCGGGCGAACGCGGTAGACCTCTCCGTTCCCGTCCCTCTCGCTGACGAAAAGAAGGGCCTTGCCGTCTTCCACCCAGACCGGGTTTCCATCCGGAGCAGGGTCGGTGGTGACCCGCACGGCACGGTGGATCTTGTCGTGTTTGCGCATGACGAAGAGGTCTCCGTCGGCCACGAAGGCGATCGAATCGCCGTCCTTCGAAAGGGCAAGTTCGCCCGCTCCGCCGGAAACGGTCACCTCTTCCGCCTCCGGAGTGGAAGGATCGAAACTTCCCCGCACCTCAACCTGGCGGGACGAACCGCTTCCGGTCTCGATGATCACCAGGCCGGTCCCCAGTTCCGCCACGATCCTGCGCCCGTCGCGGGAAATGGAGGGATACCGCAGCGATTCGCCGCCGGGATGGTGGACGAGCTGCGGAGCGCCTCCCTGCCGGGAGACCTTCCAGAGCCCCAGGTCACGGCCCTCCTCGTTGCCCCCACAGGGACGGTCGCTCAGGAAGAAGAGGGTCTTCCCGCCGGGGCCCCACATCGGGAAGAGATCGTTGCCGTCGAACTCGGTCAAGGGGCGATGCCTGCCGGTGGCGATCTCGAACAGCCACAGGTCGCTCGAGGCGGAACCCCGGTAGGCCCGCCGCCGCGGATCTCCGTGGCCGCGCTCGTAGCAGATCCACTTCCCGTCCGGGGAAAGGGCCGCGTGCAAGGCGGGAAAATCGCCCAGAAGCGTCGGCGTGCGTCCGTCGCGGTAGCCGATCCAAAGCCCCTGGCCCCGCCGGGAATACCAGCGTTCGCGCGTGGCCCCGAGGAGCACCCGTTCGGAATCCATCCAGTCGTGCAGGGTTTCGTTCTCCGAATGCCAGGTGACCCGCACGGGCCGCCCGCCCCGTGCGGGAATCAGAAAGACGTCCCGGTTTCCGTGACGGTTGCTGGTGAACCCGATCCAGGTTCCATCCGGCGACCAGCGCGGGCTCCCGTCATAGGCGTCGTTGGCCGTGATCCGGACCGCAACGCCGCCGCCCGCGGGCACGGTCCAGAGATCACCCTGATGGCTGAAGGCGATCGTCCCGCCGTCGGGAGAGAGGGCCGGGGTGCGCGGAAAGCGGAGAAGGGGGGGAAGCCCGGTCCCGGCAGCTGGGAGAGGGCTCCCCGGGCCCCGCACTCCCGGCGTCTGGGGAGCCCGGGGGAGCGGAGAACAGGCGGGGAGAAGAAGGCCGAGGCCGGCCAGGAGGCATGCAGGGATCATGGCCGCAAAGGATAGCGGCGGACCGGCCGCAGGCCCTCTTGAAGAGACGGGGGCTTCCGGGTTTCGTGTGGGTTCCCCTCTTCCCGGTCAGGCCCCGGGTCTC